>NZ_WOVC01000124.1:0-560 GCF_011378635.1 Methylosinus sp. RM1 | reverse complement strand
GAGCTTGTTGTCGAGAATGGATTTGACCGAGCCGTAGGTCTTCGCGCCGATCTCTATGGCGCGTTCCGCCGCGGCCTCGACGCGCTCGGCTCCATAGGGGCCGGCCAGGCGCACGACGCCGAGGCAGGCGCGATAGCCTTGCTCGGGATGCGGCCTCGCCTCCAGAAACTGCTCGCAGAGCGCCGCGGTCGCCGGGCCGATCTTGCGGGCGTCCTCGCGGATGCGGTCGATCGTCCAGCCGGCATAGCGGCGATGGCTGGACGGCATGTGCTCTGGGATCGTCGTGTGCTTGCGGTTGCCGCTCATGCGCAAATGGACGGCGATGCGCTCGCCCTTGCAGAAAATCTCGACGCCGCGGACGGTCAGCCGCGCTTCCACCTCCGCCCGGGCGAAGCGATAGGGCACGGAGTAATAATGCGCGTCGATCTCGACATGATAATCGATGCCGACGCGGCGCAGGCGCCACTCGCTATATTCGTAAGGCTCGATCGGCAGGGCCTTCATCGCCGGGCGGTCGACCTCCTCGAACAGCTTGCGGCGGGTGACGCCGAGCCGGCGGA
>NZ_WOVC01000020.1:0-73164 GCF_011378635.1 Methylosinus sp. RM1 | reverse complement strand
GCGCGGCGATGTGATCGTCAACGCCGCCGCCTATACCGCCGTCGACAAGGCCGAGCAGGAAGAAGAGCTCGCGTTTCGCGTCAATGGCGAGGGCGCCGGCCATGTCGCCGAGGCGGCGGCCGAGCTCGGCGTTCCGCTCATCCATTTTTCCACCGATTATGTGTTCGACGGCTCCGCGCCGCGTCCCTATCGCGAGGACGACGCAACCGCGCCGCTCGGCGCCTATGGCCGCTCCAAGCTCGAAGGCGAAAGGCGCGTCGCCGCGCTCTGTCCGAACTCGGTCATTCTCCGTACGGCCTGGGTCTACAGCCCCTTCGGCGTGAATTTCGTGCGCACTATGTTGCGCCTCGGCGAGACGCGCGAGGAGGTCGGCGTCGTCGCCGATCAGCTCGGCAATCCGACGAGCGCGCTCGACCTCGCCGACGCCGCGCTCGCCGTCGCGGCCCGCCTGCGGCAGGACGGCGCGCCGCAGCTGCGCGGCGTGTTTCACATGACCGGCGCCGGCGAAGCCTGCTGGGCCGATGTCGCAGAGGCGATCTTCGCGCGCGCGACAGAACATGGCCGTCGAGCCGTGCGCGTGCGTCGCATCGCGACGGCCGATTTTCCGACGCCGGCGCGGCGCCCGGCCAATTCGCGCCTCGACAACGCCGAGCTTTCACATGTCTATTGCGTCGCTCTGCCAGACTGGCGCCGATCGCTCGCAGCCTGCGTCGACAGGCTGCTCGCCGGCCCCACAGACCGAGGAGCCTGAAAATGCGTGGAATCATTCTCGCCGGCGGCAGCGGAACGCGACTTCATCCCGCGACGCTCGCCGTCTCCAAGCAATTGCTGCCGGTCTATGACAAGCCGATGATCTATTATCCGCTGAGCGCGCTGATGCTCGCCGGCGTGCGCGAAATTCTCGTGATCACGACGCCAGAAGATGAAGCGGCCTTTCGGCGCCTGCTCGGCTCCGGCGCGCAATGGGGCGTCTCTTTCACCTACGCCGTGCAGCCGCGCCCGGATGGGCTGGCGCAGGCCTATGTCATCGGCGCGAGCTTCGTCGAAGGGCGAAGCTCGGTGCTCGTGCTCGGCGACAATATTTTCTACGGCCATGGCCTCACCGAATCGCTGACCAAGGCGAAGGCGTCGCGCCGCGGCGCCACCGTCTTCGCCTATCACGTCGCCGATCCCGAGCGTTACGGCGTCGTCGATTTCGACGCCGATGGCCGCGCGCTGTCGCTCGAGGAGAAGCCGAAGGCGCCCAAGTCCAATTGGGCGGTCACGGGCCTCTATTTCTATGACGAGCGCGCGCCGCATTTCGCGGCGGAGCTGCGGCCTTCGCCGCGCGGCGAATTGGAGATCACCGATCTCAACAACATCTATCTCCAGCGCGGCGAATTGACGGTCGAGCGATTGGGGCGCGGCTTCGCCTGGCTCGACACCGGAACGCCGGCCTCGCTGCTGGAGGCGGCGGAATATGTGCGCGCGATAGAGCTGCGGCAGGGGCAGCGCATCGCCTGCCTCGAGGAGATCGCCTTCCGCCAAGGCTGGATCGACGCCGACACGCTGCGCGCCGCCGCGCAGAAATTGGTCAAGAGCCAATATGGCGCCTATCTGACGCAAGTGGCGCGAGAACGTTGAGACCGCTCAGGCCATGTGATTGCGCACGAAGGCGATGAGGCCGACGATGATTCCGTAGAGCGCCAGCGAAATCGCGAACAGCACGCCGAAATAGAGCCAGCGCCGCGGATAGCGGGCCTCCTCCGGCAGCGCCGGAGCCTCGATCTGATGCAGATAGAGCAGCTTGCGCTCGCTGAGCAGACGGGCGCCATCGAGCGAGGCGGTGGCGATCTCATAGCTCGACTCGGCGATCTTATGTTCGAGATCGAGATTGGCGAATGTCGTCATCTTGCCGGAGAGCGTTTTGCGCGCGAGCGCGTCGATCCCCTGCGCCTCGCGCTTGGTGATCTCCGCTTTGCGCTCGACGATCTGCTTCTCGAGCGCCTCGATGCGTCGCTTCATCACCCGCATCTGCGGCGCGCTCTCGTCGACGTAACGCGACTGCGTGAGATATTCCTGCTGATATTTCAGCAGATCATGCTCGATCGCCGAGATCAGCTCGCTCTGCGATTTGCTCGTCTGGCGGACGTCGATCAGCCCTTCCGCATTGCGCGCGCGCTCCAAATTCACGCGCGCGACCTCGAGCCGCTTGGCGGCGCGCGCGAGATCCTGCTCCGACGCCCGGACCGTGTCCTGCCGCATCCGCTCATTGAGCTCGTTGACCAGAGCCTCGCAATCGGCGATCACCCTGTCGCCGATGGCCTTGGCGTCGGCCGGCGAGAAGGCGCGAATCGTCAGCGTGACGATTCCCGATGGAAAGCCGATCGTCGCGGCGGTCATCTTCTTCCAGTAATCGGTGAATTTCTCGATCGATTTCGACTTGTCGAAGCGCGCCCACCAATCGATCCGCTCGGCTCCGTAGCGCTCGCGCAGATCGACCTGCCGCTCGAGCTGCTCCACCATCGCCCGGCTCTGAATATAATCGGCGATGATCATCGTATCCTGAAAAATCATCATCTGCGGCAGGCCGGTCACGGAGCCGAGGCCGTCGAGCTTGGGAATGGCCGCGCTGCTCACGGTGAATTTCGCCTCGGCGACATATTGGTCGGAGGCGAGCGCGCCGTAGTAGAGCGCCCCCGCGACATTGGGGATCGCCACAATGACGATGGCGAGAATCAGGAAGGCGATGCGCATCGCTCTGGCGCCGCGGCGCTCCGCGAAGCTGGATTTCTGATAGGCGCCGCGCGCGCGCGCCGAAAAGCGCGCCCGCCGCGCCGCCTCCGACAAGAAGCGCTGGACGGCCTCGGCGCGCTCCAGCGCATTGACGGTGCGAAGTTCGGGAGACTTTTGAGGCTCGTCCATCCTCGCCCTATCTGTTCACGCGGTTGTACATTTCGATCGCCTTGCCGACCGTGTCGAACATGAAGAGCCGCCCCTCGACCAGCACGCCGCCGCGATCGCAATAATCGGCGATCGTCTGCATGGAATGCGAGACCAGGATCACGCTGGCGTTCTTGCGCCGCTGATCGAAAGCCTCCTGGCATCGCTTCTGAAAGCTCATATCCCCGACGCCGGTGATCTCGTCGATGAGATAGACGTCGAACTCGATCGCCATGGACATGCCGAAGGCGAGACGCGCGCCCATGCCCGACGAATAGGTCTTGACCGGCGCGTCGAAATAATCGCCGAGCTCGGAGAATTCCTCCACGAACATCGCCGCTTTGCGCGGATCGGCGCCATAGATGCGCGCGACGAAATGCACATTCTCGCGGCCCGTCATCCCCGAATGGAAGCCGCCGCTGAAGCCGAGCGGCCAGGAGACGCGCACGGTGCGGCGCACCTTGCCGGAATTCGGCAATTCGGTGCCGGCGATGATCTTGAGCGTCGTCGATTTGCCGGCGCCGTTGACGCCGAGCAGGCCATACGAATAGCTCGAGTCGAAGACCATCGACACATGGTCCAGGATGATCTTCGAGTGGCGCTCGGTCTTATAGAATTTGAAGACGTCTGAAAGTTGGATCATCTTCTCTTCGAGCCGGTTTCGTCCAGAACCGCCGACGACGCGAACCGCGGCTCTTATAGCGCAGCGCGCCGGCCGCGTCCACGCACGCGGATCGGCCTATTTTCCGCCACTTTTGCCCTCGCTCCGCCGCGCGTCCCTTCGGCCTCGCCTGCCGGACCTATGGTCAAGGCGGCGCGGCTCCACTATAGGACGCGGGCTCGAAGCCCCGAGCCGACTCGCATCCGCGGAAAGCAGAGCCTTGTTGCCGAGAATTCCTTCTTTGCGTCGATCCGGCCTGCGACGGCTCGGCTGGGAGAGCTGGCAGGCCATCGATCCCGACCCGCTCTTCGTCTTCGCCCCACGATTTTTTCGCGCGGCCTATATCATTCTCGAGGTCGCCGACGCCGATCAGACGCTCGACCCGCGCATCTATATCGATTTCGGCAAGGGCTTCGTCCCGGATGAGGAGATCGAGCTCAAGCACACGCGCGACGGCATTTATGTCGTGTCGCTGCGGAGCTTCGGCCGCGTGCACCATGTGCGCTTCGACCCTTCCTCATACCCTTCGAAGTTTCGCTTTCGCGCCTATATCGCCTATGACGAGAAATCGGTGCGCGCCTTCGTCGGCAAACGCCTGCGCGCTGCGGCGAGGGGCGAGCGCGCGGCGCCGCTCTGCGAGATCATCGCGCGGCCGGGCGCGGCGGAGCTTTCCGGCGTCGGCGCGCGCGTCGCCAAGGTGCGCGGCGCGACGCCGCATTTCGAGCAGGTGATCGCCATGGCGAATCATCGCTTCGCCGGCGCTCCGGCCTGGCCCGGCGAGCGCCCCGCCGTCTCCTTCGTCACGCCGGTCTATGACGCGCCCGCGCTCTATCTCGATCAATTGCTCGACTCCTTTCGAATTCAAAGAGCCGGGGCCTATGAGCTGATCCTCTCCGACGACGGCTCGACCTCGCGCGAGACGATCGACTGGCTCGCGCGCCATGACGCGACGCCCGATGTGACGATTTTGCGCGCCGAGCGGAATGGCGGCATCGCCACCGCCACCAATCGCGGGCTCGCCGCAGCGCGCGGCGATTGGGTCGGCTTCATCGATCACGACGACGCGCTCGCACCCTTCGCCGTCGACGCGCTGCTGGAGACGATCGAGCGCGCGCCGCAGACGCAATTCGTCTTCACCGACGAGATCGTGGCCGACGCGCAGCTGCAGCCCAAGCATTATTCGCTCAAGCCGGCCTTCGACCCGGTGCTGCTCTCCGGCGTCAATTACGTCAATCATCTCTCGCTCTATCGCCGCGAGCGGCTGCTTTCGCTCGGCGGCCTGCGGCAGGGTTTCGACGGCTCGCAGGATTACGATCTGCTGCTGCGCTACACGCGCGGCCTCGCGACGGAGGAGATCGTCCATCTTCCCTATCCGGCCTATTTGTGGCGCCGCGACGGGAAGAGCTATTCCGTGAGCTTTCTCGATCGCGCCACGGCGGGCGCACGCCGCGCTCTTTCGGAGCATTATTCCGTCGACGGCGCGCCGGCGCACATCGAGCCGGCGCGCAACGCCGATCTTCATCGCGTGCGATTCGCGCCGAAAGAGGATGCCTGGCCGCTCGTCTCCATCATCGTGCCGAGCCGCGATTCCTTCGCGCTCGTCTCGCGCCTGCTCGACGATCTGACGCGCCGGACCGACTATCCGAACATGGAGATCATCGTCGTCGACAATGGCACGAAGGACAAGAACGTTCTCGATCTCTATGAGCGGACGAGAGCCGCTCATTCCTTCTTTTCCGTCGATATCGTCGAGGAGAAGTTCAATTTCGCGCGGCAGGTCAATCGCGGATTGAGAGCGGCGCGCGGCGACTGCCTATTGCTGCTCAACAACGACATTCAAGTCATCGACGCCGGCTGGCTGAAGGAGATGGTCTCCTGCCTCGCCTATCCATCGACAGGAATCGTCGGCGCGCGGCTGCTCTATCCCAATGGAACAGTGCAACATGCGGGCGTCATCATGGGTCTCGGCTCGGTGGCGGGACATTGGTTCTGCGGAATGCCCGGCGATTTTCCCGGCCCCATGGGCCGGCTCGGCCTGCGCCAATCCATGGCGGCGGTGACGGGCGCCTGCATGTTGGTCACGCGCGCATGTCGCGACGCGATCGGCGAGCTCGACGAAGAGAATTTCGCGATCGCCTATAACGACACGGATTATTGTATGCGCGCCGGCCGCGCTGGCTTTCGCGTCATATGGTCGCCTTTCGCAACGCTCTATCATCATGAATCGGCGAGCCGTGGCAGCGACGAGACCGACGCCAATATCGCGCGCTTCCGCCGCGAACAGGATGCGCTGCGCAAAAAATATGATCTGGCGGCCTATGTGGATCCCGCATTCAGCCCTTGGTACAGCCGCGACAATGCGGCGCCTCGCCTGCAACTGTTGAGCAGCCTTCCACAGGGGCGGCATTTCCGCGTGTGAGCGCCGCACAATTGCCAAACGCGGCCCGACGGCGTAATCCGTCGCGCCGCGTCACGGCGGGGCGCTGCGCCGCCCGAGCGCAACGCGCTCGAAAAACGAGAGCTCGGATTTGTTTTCGACGCGATGAAAAACGCGTCTGAATCATTGGGGAGGGACGATCGGATCGATGTTGAGGACGCTGCGAGACAGGCTGCTGAAACGCCAGGCGTCGCTACGGTCGGCGGAGATTTTCGACTCCTATGTGGCTCGCCTTCCGCGCCTGCAGAACGCCGTCGACGCGATCGGCGGATGGAGCTGCGCCTTTCCGCCCGAATGCGGCGTCAGCGCCGGCGCGATCGAAGCCTTCGACGATTCGCGCATTCGCTGGGCGATCGATTGTTTCGGCTCGCTCGCGGGCCGCTCTGTGCTCGAGCTCGCGCCCGGCGAAGCGGGCCATAGCTTTCTTCTCGAATCCGCCGGCGCGCATGTCGAGGCGATCGAGCCGAGCCGCGCCGGCTTCATCCGCTGCCTCGTCGCCAAGGAAGTGATGCGCCTCCAGCGAACGCGCTTTTGGCTCGGCGATATGGAGGCGTTCCTGCGCGAGACGGACAAGCGCTACGATCTCGTCGTCGCCTGCGACGCATTGCGCCGCTTCGCCGATCCGCTCGCGGCGACGGCGCTTCTCGCGCGCCGCGCCGACGCGCTGTTCATCCATACGCCGATCGCGGCGGACGGCGCGCCCGCCGCGGGCGACGCGCTCCCACGCCGCGACGATCTGATCGAGACATTGCGCGACGCCGGATTTTCGAAGATTCGCAAGGCGGAGAACGGCTCCGCCGCCGCGCTGTCGATTTTTGCGCGCAAATGACGACGCGGCGCCCGCGCGCCATAGGAGCATGGCGAATGTTCTTCACGCGCAGGCGACGGCGGGAGCTCTTCGGCTATATCGATCAGAGGAGCGGCGGCCGCGTTTCCGGCTGGGTCTACGACCGCCTGCGGCCGAGCGATCGATTCGAGGTCGAGATATGCTCCGCCGGCGCGGTCATCGGGCTCGCCCGCGCCGAGCGGCCGCGCGACGATCTGGCGCGGGCCGGATTCGGCGACGGCCGCTACGGCTTTCATTTCGATTTGCCGGACGGGGATTTTCCCGATGAGACGCTCGCCGCGCGCGTGCGCGGAGAGGATTTCTGGCTGCTCGAAGGCGCGAGCCGGCCGAGCTTCGCCGAGGAGCTGATCAACTCCACGCGGCGCGGCCTGCCGCGGCTCGAGCCGACACTGTCGCTGCGCCAGGCCGATGCGCGCGACAGCGAAATCGCCGCGGAATTGCAGAGCGCCTGGAGGCTGCATGTCCATGGCCGCGGCGCGCAGCGATTGGGCGGCGGCGGCGCCATGTGGACCGATATCGTCTCGCGGCGCCATCGGCCGCTGCTCGGCCTTTTGGACGGCGGCGATCCGCGAGCGCTCGCGCAATGCCTCGTCGGCGTGCAGAAATCCGCGGCCGCCACCGGGATCGAGCAGGGCGAGGAGGCCTATCGGGATTTTCTCGCCGCCTCGCCACAGGGCCGCCGCGCCGCCGTCGCGCCCTTTCACGACATGCTGGCCTCGCTCGCGCAATATTTGGGCGTCGCGCGGGTGGAATGCGCCGAGCAGGATTATGAGGGCGAGACGCTGGTCGCCGCATCGCAACGGCTGGTCGCCGAGATCGAGGCGGCGCTCGGCTTCTCCATCGCGCCGCCGGCGGTCTTCGACGGGCTCTATGGCCTCGAGATCGGCGAGAGCGTTCTGCACGGCCGCGATATTCAGGCGCTCTATCTGGCGCTGCGCGCGATGGAGGCGAGCGGCGTCGCGCGGCCGAAGATTTGCGAGATCGGCGGCGGCTTCGGCAAGGCGGCGCGCTACGCGCTGCTCGCCGGCGCGCGCCATTACACGATCGTCGATCTGCCGACCGTGGCCGCCGTGCAATTCTTCGCGCTGCGCCGCGCCGCGCCCGAGATCCCCGTGCAATTCCGCCATCCGTCGGAGCCCTCGCGCGGCGCCGGCGTCGATCTCGTCCTGGCGCCGGAGATCGACGACGCCGCCGTCGTCGACAGCGACATCATCGTCAATTGCGACTCCTTCCCCGAAATGGGCGACGCCGTCTGCCGCGGCTATTTCGCGCGCATCGGCCGCTGGGCGCCATTGCTGCTCAGCGTCAATCAGGAGGCTCATCGCCAGGTCGGCTCCTCCGGCCGGCAGTCCGTGGTCGGAGCGCTGCTGCCCGATTACGGCTTCACGCGCGGCTACCGCTTCCGCAGCTGGATAAGGCGCGGCTATGCGGAAGAGCTGTGGCGCGCGCCGGAGCGCCGCGCACAGACCCGCGCGAAAGCAGAAAGCATAGAGATTTCAGAAACCTTTTGATGCTTAGGCTAGACTTTGTCTCGGCGGATGGCGCGACCATCCGCCCGAACCGTCGCCCCGGCGCGCAATCGATCCCCGCTCACAAGGACGTTTTTTCTATGCGTTTCGACGATATGAAGCTCGGCGCCAAGAGCCTCCTCCCGCTCGTCCTGACCTGCATCCTCTTTTTCGGAGCGACGGCGCTGGGCGTCTATCGCATGAACGATCTCGGCCAGCGTTATCAGGAGCTGACCGAACATTCCTACGCCGCCGTGGTGAAGCTGCTGCGATCCAATCGCGCCATCACCGAGTTCGGCCTCTCGATCCATCAGATGATCGCCTATGACACGGATTCGGCGATTTCCAAGACCGCTCAGCAGGAGGCCGCCTCCATCGGCCCACGCGTCGACCAGATGCTCGGTGAGGCGATGCAACTCGATCCCGCCCATGCGGCGACGATCAAAGCATATCGCGACCGCTTCGCCAAAGTCTTCGAGCAGGCCAAGCCCGTGATCGTGATCGCCCAGGAGCTGCCGGCGCTCGAGCTCGGCGCGCGGATGAAGCCGCAGGATTTGGAACAGCTCGCCAGAGGCATGGCGCTGCTGCGCGGCGTCGATGAAGAAATCCGCGCCATCGCCAATGAGATGCGGGCAATCTATGTGGCGGCGGAGGCGGAAGACAAGCGCGTCGGCGAAGCGCTGCGCCGCGAGTCCGAGCAGACGATCTGGACGATGATCGCCGTCGGCGTGATCGCCATATTGCTCGGCGTCGCGGCGTCTCTCTATATTTCCGGCCGCGAGATCGGCGCTCCGATCGCGCGCCTCGCCGAGCAGATGGGCGATATCGCCGAGGGCGATCTCGGCGTCGCCGTGGAGGGGATCGCGCGCGGCGACGAGGTCGGGGCCATGGCCCGCGCGCTCGACACTTTCAAGCGCAACGCGCAGGAGCTGCGCGCCGCGGAGGCCCGCGCCGCCGAGGAACGCCGCCGCAGCGACGAGTCCGAGGCGCGACGCAAGGCCGAGCAGGCGGCGGTGGAAAGAGAGCGCGAGGCGGCTCTGCGCGCGATCGGCGACGGCCTCGAGAAGCTCGCGTCGAAAAACCTCGCCTATCGTCTCGCCAATGAGATGCCGGACGCCTATCGCCGGCTGCAGAGCGATTTCAACGCGGCGATGGACCAGCTGGAAGCCGCGCTCCGCCTCGTGGCCGGCGGAGCGGACGCCATCGAATCGGGCTCGAGCCAGATCGCCATGGCCGCGGACGATCTCGCACGCCGCACGGAGCAGCAGGCCGCCGGCCTCGAGCAGACCGCCGCGGCGCTCGAGGAGATCACCACCACGGTGAAAAAGAGCGCGGAAGGCGCCGGTCACGCGAGCGACATCGTCGGCGCCACCAAGTCGGAAGCCGAGAAGAGCGGCGCGATCGTCCGCCGCGCCGTCGACGCCATGGGCCGGATCGAGCGCTCCTCGCAGCAGATCGGCCAGATCATCGGCGTCATCGACGAGATCGCCTTCCAGACCAATCTGCTGGCGCTCAATGCCGGCGTCGAGGCGGCGCGCGCCGGCGAGGCCGGCAAGGGCTTCGCAGTGGTGGCGTCGGAGGTGCGGGCGCTGGCGCAGCGCTCCGCCGAAGCCGCCAAGGAAATCAAAGGCCTCATCTCCACTTCGACGATCGAAGTGGATCAAGGCGTCGAGCTCGTCGGCGCGACCGGCAAGGCGCTCGACACCATCGTCGCCCAGGTGGCGGAGATCGACAAGGTCGTCGCCGACATCGCGGCCGGCGCGCGCGAGCAGGCGACCGGCCTCGCCGAGATCAACACCGCGGTCAATCTGATGGATCAGAACACCCAGAAGAACGCCGCAATGGTCGAAGAGACCACCGCCGCGAGCCATGGCCTGCGCAGGGAGACGGAAGCGCTGACGCGCTCGGTGGCGAGCTTTGCGCTCGGCGACAGGCCCGCTCCTGCGCCACGAGCGGCGCTGAAGACGGTCTCGGCCGGACGCGGCGGCGCCGCCCGCAAGCCGAAGGCGGCTCAGGACGATTGGGAGGAATTCTGATCGTCCGCCGAAAACGGCCCGACCTCGTCGAGACAGGCGGCGAGCAGCCGCTGCATCATCGGACCGCTGTCCTCATCGTCGAGCAGCGGCTCGACCCGCAGCACCTCGCGCAAGAGCGAGAAACCGATGAGACAGGAGACGAACAACGCCGCCCGCTGCTGCGCCCCCGGCCCTTCGAGCTTGGCGGCCAGCGGCCCGATGAAATCGCGATTGCAGCAGGCGCGAACGAGATTGCGCGCCTGCGGGCTCGTCAGCGAGCGGACGAAAATCTGCAGCCCGTCTCCCTGCTGCGGGTCGAGCGCGAAATTCGCGAAGACCGCGCTCAAGCGGCCGCGCTCGGCCGATAAGAGGTCCGCCGGACAGGCGTCGAGGACGGCGGCGGCGAAGAGCTGCTCCTTGGAGCCGAAGGACCGGTGCACCAGCGCCACGTCGACGCCGACATCCGCGGCAATATCGCGCAGCTTCACCTCCTCATAGGAGGCGCGCGCGAAACGCGTCACCGCGGCGGCGAGAATGCGTCGCCGCGTCGCTTCCCCCGAACGTTTCTCGCATTTCTTCGGCCGCACCAGAGTCCTTTCCCCGGAAGCAGAATTGTTCGCGCGCTGCGCGGCGTCAATCGGCATTCAGCGGCAAAAGGAGTCCGGCGCCGAAATTTTTGCACATTCGCCCATTAGGGGAATGTGAACCTTTCCTAGCCAAGGTCACGTTCGCTATCCGTATGGTGAACTCGGCGGAGGGGCTCGACCTCCGGCGTCGCTCGGCGACCGGTTCACCGGCGATATCAACAATGGTTGACAAATCAGGCCGATTCGATGATTTTCGGCCCCATAGTTTCGCTCTAGTCGAGGGCGGCGACTAAAGCGCTACTTTCATGTTCCTCGGAGGGTCTCATGCATATCAAGAACAGCCTTTCCGCTCTCGCGGTCGCCGCCGTGCTCACGGCCGGCGCCGCTCAGGCGGCGGATCTGCCCTATCGCAAGGATGCGCCGGTGTTCGCGCCGCCGCCGCCGGTCTTCTCCTGGACGGGGGCCTATGTCGGCCTCAATGTGGGCGGCGGCTTCAAGGCGGACAACAGCTTCGGCGGCGACGTCAGCGGCGTCGTGGGCGGCGGCCAGATCGGCTATAACTACCAGATCTCGCCGCTCTTCGTCGTCGGCCTCGAGACCGATTTCCAGGGCACGAGCCTGCGCTCCAACAATGGCTTCGGCAACTCCAGCCTGCCCTGGTTCGGCACGGTGCGCGGCCGCGCCGGCTTCGCTCTGCTCGAGTCGAAGCTCTTCGTCTATGGCACGGGCGGCTTCGCCTATGGCGAGCTGAACACGCCCTTCGGCAGCGACACCCGCACGGGCTGGACCGCCGGCGGCGGTCTCGAATACGCCTTCCTGCCGAACTGGTCGGCCAAGGTCGAGTATCTCTACACCGACCTCACCAATAATGACGGCTTCGCCTTCGGCCCGCAGCGCGCCAAGTTCCACACGGTTCGCGCCGGCATCAACTATCACTTCAATCTGTTCTAGCCGGAACGCCGCATGGCGCCTCTCTCAGGGGCCATGCGGACGACAGGCGGCGGACGGCAGGCGCAAAAACAAAAAAGGCGAAGCGACCATTGGTCCGCTTCGCCTTTTTCTTTGGAAGATCAATTGCGCCGGAGACCGGCTCCCGGCCGCCGCGGCGGCCGGGGAATTCTCGAAAAGCGATCAGCCCTTGGCGGCCGCCGCCACTTCCGCGGCGAAATCGCTGGTCTCTTTCTCTATGCCCTCGCCGAGCGCATAGCGGACGAAGCCTTTGAGCGCGATCGGCGCGCCGGCCTTGCCCTCATGCTCCTTGAGCGTCTGGGTGATGGTCTTGCCGGCGTGATCGGGATGGTTGGAGACCTGATCGAGCAGCAAGACTTCCTTGTAATAGGTCTTGAGGCCCGAATCGATGATCTTCTCCAGCACATTGGCCGGCTTGCCGGCGTTCTTCTCGGCGAGCAGCGCCTTCTCGCGCTCCACCGTCGCCGGATCGAGGCCGGAAGCGTCGAGCGCCAGCGGATTGGCCGAGGCGACATGCATGGCGATCTGACGCGCGAGGGTCGACAGGACTTCCTTGTCGCCCTTCGACTCGAGCGCCACGATCACCGCGATCTTGCCGAGACCGTCGACGATCTGCGTATGGACGTAGCGATTGACCGCGCCCTCCACCTTCAGCGGCGCGACGCGGCGCAGCGTCAGATTCTCGCCGATGGTGGCGATGCCGCTGGTGATGGCGTCGGCGACCGTGCCGCCGCCCGGATAGGCCTTGCCGGCGAGATCCTCGGCATTGGCGGCGCCGGTCTCCAGCGCGACTTTCGCAATATTGCCGACGAGCTTCTGGAAGTCGTCATTGCGGGCGACGAAATCGGTCTCGGAATTGACCTCGACGACGACGCCGACGCCGTCCTCGACGATCGCGGCGACGAGACCCTCGGCGGCCACGCGGCCGGACTTTTTGGCGGCCTTGGAGAGGCCCTTCTTGCGCAGCCAGTCGACGGCCGCCTCGATATCGCCATTGGTCTCATTGAGGGCGGCCTTGCAATCCATCATGCCGGCGCCCGTGCTCTCGCGCAGTTCCTTGACGAGAGCGGCGGTGATCTGGGCCATGGGGTTAGACACCTCTAGCTAGAGCTGACGCCGGCCCCTATCGGAGCCGGCGCGATAATCTGTCGGGAATGTGACGCTAGAGCGTCATCCGATCCAATCGGATCGGATGACGCTCTCATTTCTCTATTTGGGAGCGAATTCTGATCGATCGAACGATTCCGTTCGATCGGAAAGCGCTCTGGCGCGAAATCAGGCCGAGGCCAGCGAGCGCGCCTGATCGACCCAGCCGTCGCGGGCGATGCGCCCATTGAGCTTGAGATCCTGATCGAGCTTCTCGACATCGGCCGGCGCCATGGCCGCGATCTGCCAATAATGGAAGATGCCGCCATCGTTGAGCTTCTTGACCAGCTGCGGGCCGACGCCATGCAGCTTGGCGAGATCGTCCGGAGCGCCGCGCGGCGCGGCCAGCAGCTCGAAGGGCTCGAGCGCGATCTCGACCTCGGCGGAGGCCGCATCGGCGACGACCTCGTCGGCCGAGCGAAGATCCGTATGGACGCGGCCGAGCGCCGGCTCCGCCGTCGGCTGCTCCATCGCGCCGATGTCGACGCCCGACAGGCCCTGGCTGCGCGAGATGCCGTCGATCGCCGCGCGGGCGACGAGATCGCAATAGAGCGCGATGGCGCGGCCGGCGTCGTCGTTGCCGGGGATCGGGAAGGTGATGCCGTCCGGATCGCAATTGGTGTCGAGGATCGCCACCACCGGGATCTTGAGGCGGTTGGCCTCCTTGATCGCCAGCTGCTCCTTATTGGTGTCGATCACGAAGATCAGATCGGGCGTGCCGCCCATGTCCTTGATGCCGCCCAGCGCCTTCTCGAGCTTGTCGCGCTCGCGGGTGAGCAGCAGACGCTCTTTCTTGGTGACGCCCGCGGCGCCGGCGCCGAGCTGCTCGTCGAGCTTGCGCAGGCGCTGGATGGAGCCGGAGATGGTCTTCCAATTGGTGAGCGTGCCGCCCAGCCAACGGGAGTTGATGAAATATTGCGCGCTGCGCTTGGCGGCGTCGGCGATCTGATCCTGCGCCTGGCGCTTGGTGCCGACGAAGAGCACGCGGCCGCCCTTGGCCACAGTGTCGGATACGACCTTCAGCGCCTGATGCAGCAGCGGCACCGTCTGGGCGAGATCGATGATGTGGATATTGTTGCGGGCGCCGAAGATATAGGGAGCCATCTTCGGGTTCCAGCGATGCGACTGGTGGCCGAAATGAGCGCCCGACTCGAGCAGGCCGCGCATCGTGAAATCAGGAATCGCCATTGTATTTTCTCCGGTTCTAGCCTCGGCGAAAGCATGGAGAAGCCGGAGAACCGGCCACCGGAACGGCGCCTTGTAGCAGGAACCGTAAGACTTTCGCCTGTGGGATGGCGCGGCTTATAGGCGAGAACGGCGGCAGGGGCAAGCGAACTTCATGAAACGGCCGGCGCCCTCGCCCTCATGCTGCAAGCGCCTGCAGGGCGCGTCCCGAAGCGTGAGGGCAAACTCCAGAGGGTCAGAGGCGTGAAAGGTTCCAGCCATTGCGGGCCTGTGATTCCAGCCAAACTCAGATCTTTCGAAAGCTTCGGAAGAGCGGTAATTTTAAAGGCACGAATTTCTTGAATTCAGGCGCATCAACTCATGAAGCCACCGATTTTCTCCCCGCCGGCAGCCGGCTCAAAACCACAACAGTATATGCATTTGGCGCGAATGTTTCGCGAAGCCGCATTAGGACTGCCTGCATACAGGAGCAATGACGTAAATTGGCCAACGTATGCGCTCTTGCTTCATGCAACCGAACTCGTACTAAAAGCATTTTGCGATCACGCCGTTGCCAACGGAATGCCGAATGCGAGAGCGCCAAATCATGACTTGAAAGGATGGTATGCCATCGCCCTTCAGCATGGCCTTCCCGCCGATCAACACGTTGCAGAAGGCATCGATATCTTAGCGGAGCTTCACTCTAGTCATTATGCGAGGTATCCTGACAACCGACGAGCCTCTATTCCTGACATTTCCATTATTGCCAGCGACGTAGTTGATCGACTTATCTCCATTGTAACAGCTCGAATTAGCGAGTAGCAGCAGATTCTGCTGAATTTTCCAATCCGCGCATTGCCTCGCTACGCCCGACAACTCTCGCTCCCGGCTCGCCGGAGAACGAGTCGCGCGCTTGGAATCTATCGACCACGCTCCCATGATCTGCTAATCACCGCCCCGCCGTCGCTTCCCCCTTTTCACGAGGCCGCTTTGCCGCTCTACGCCGCCCTCTGCCTGGACAAGCCGAACCATGTCGAGCTTCGGCTCGCCACCCGCGAGGCGCATCTCGCCTTTCTCGCCGCCAATGCGGCGCAGGTGAAGCTCGGCGGGCCGTTTCTCGATTCGGCCGAGAAGCCCGTCGGCTCACTGCTGATCGTCGAGGCGGCGGATGTCGCCGCGGCGCAGGCTCTGCTCGCCGAGGATCCTTACGCGAAGGCGGGGCTGTTCGCGAGCGTCGAGGTCAAGCCATGGAAGCGCGTGGTGGGAGCGGAGCTCTGATGGCGCATTGGCTGTTCAAGAGCGAGCCCAAGACCTGGTCCTGGGACCAGCAGGTCGAAGCCGGCGCGAAGGGCACCTTCTGGAACGGCGTGCGCAACCATCTCGCCAAGAAGCAGCTAATGGCGATGCAGATCGGCGAGCGCGGCTTCTTCTACCATTCCAACGAGGACAAGGCCGTCGTCGGCGTGGTGGAGGTCATCAAGACTTATTATCCCGACCATACGGATGAGAGCGGCAAATTCGGCATGGTGGACATAAAGGCCGTGGCGCCGCTCGCGAGGCCGGTGACGCTGGCGCAGATCAAGGCCGACCCGCGCCTTTCCGAAATGGTGCTGGTCAATAATTCTCGTCTTTCGGTGCAACCCGTCTCCGAAGCGGAGTGGGAGCTCATCCTCGCGCTCGGCGGCCTCTCGCCCGCCGGCGTGGACGCGCTCTAGGACAGCCTATTTTCACAGCCGCGCAGCGCAGGCTCACGTTCTTGCTCAATTTTCGTGCGAAGCCACATTCGAGGCGAATCGCGACTTTTCAGACACGAAAAAGCGCGGTAGCAGTACATTTCCAGGCACGCCCACAGGAGAAAAGATGGCGCGCAAGAAAATCGCCCTGATCGGCGCCGGCCATATCGGCGGCACGCTCGCTCATCTCATCGGCCTCAAAGAGCTCGGCGACGTCGTGCTCTTCGACATCGCGAGCGGCGTGCCTCAGGGCAAGGCGCTCGATCTCTCGCAATCCTCGCCCATCGAGGGATTCGACGCGCGTATCGAGGGCGCGAGCGATTATTCCGCCATCGCCGGCGCCGATGTCGTCATCGTGACGGCGGGCGTGCCACGCCAGCCGGGCATGAGCCGCGACGATCTGCTCACCATCAATCTCGGCGTCGTCTCCAAGGTCGGCGCCGGCATCAAGGCCTATGCGCCGGGCGCTTTCGTCATCTGCATCACCAATCCGCTCGACGTCATGGTCTGGGCGCTGCAGAAGGCGAGCGGCATGCCGACCAACAAGGTCGTCGGCATGGCGGGCGTGCTCGATTCGGCGCGCTTCCGATTCTTTTTGGCCGAGGAGTTGAACGTCTCGGTGGAGGATGTGAGCGCCTTCGTGCTCGGCGGCCATGGCGACGATATGGTTCCCTCCGTGCGCTATTCGACCGTGGCCGGAATTCCGCTGCCCGATCTCGTCGCCATGGGCTGGACGACTCAGGCGAAGATCGACGCCATCGTCGACCGCACGCGCAAGGGCGGAGGCGAGATCGTCGGCCTGCTGAAGACCGGCTCCGCCTATTATGCGCCGGCCTCCGCGGCCATCGCCATGGCGGAGAGCTATCTGAAGGACAAGCGCCGCGTGCTGCCCTGCGCCGCCTATCTCGACGGCCAATATGGCGTCAGCGGGCTCTATGTCGGCGTGCCGGTGGTGATCGGCGCCAATGGCGTGGAGCGCGTCGTCGAGATCGCGCTCGACGCCGCCGAGCGGCAGATGTTCGACAAATCCGTCGGCTCGGTTAAGACGCTGATCGCCGCCAGCAAGGCGCTCGACCCTGCCTTCGCCTGAGCGCGCTGAGCCCCGTTTCCGCCCCCGGCGAGGGGCGCGTTGTCGCGACGTAAGGTCGCAATCAGGATCGGTGAGAAATGAACATCCACGAATATCAGGCCAAGGCCATCCTGCGTGAGTTCGGCGCCCCGGTCGCCGAAGGCGCTCCGGCGCTCGCCGCCGACGAGGCGCGCCAGGCCGCGAGCGGCCTGCCCGGCCCTGTCTATGTGGTGAAGGCGCAAATACACGCCGGCGGCCGCGGCAAGGGCAAGTTCAAGGAGGCTTCGGCCGGCGAGAAGGGCGGCGTGCGCCTCGCCCGCTCGCTCGACGAGGTCGAGACCTTCGCCAAAGAGATGCTGGGCTCGACGCTGGTCACGGTGCAGACCGGCGAGGCCGGCAAGCAGGTCAACCGCCTCTATATCGAGGACGGCGCCGATATCGACAAAGAATTCTACCTCTCGCTGCTAATCGATCGCGCCACCTCGCGCGTCTCCTTCGTCGTCTCCACCGAGGGCGGCACAGATATCGAGGCCGTCGCCCATGCGACGCCCGAGAAGATCGTGACCTTCTCCGTCGATCCGGCGACCGGCGTTCTGCCGCATCACGGCCGCCGCGTCGCCGATGCGCTCGGCCTCACCGGCCCGCTGGTGAAGGAGGCGGTCTCGCTCACCGAGCGCCTGTTCTCGGCCTTTGTCGCCAAGGATATGGAGCTGCTCGAGATCAATCCGCTGATCGTCACCAAGGACGGCCGCCTGCGCTGCCTCGACGCGAAGATCTCCTTCGACGACAACGCGCTCTATCGTCATCCCGACGTGGTCGCGCTGCGCGACAAGACCGAGGAGGACGAGAAGGAGATCGAGGCCTCCAAATATGAGCTCGCCTATATCGCGCTCGACGGCACCATCGGCTGCATGGTGAACGGCGCCGGCCTCGCGATGGCGACGATGGACATCATCAAGCTCTATGGCGAGAACCCCGCCAACTTCCTCGACGTCGGCGGCGGCGCCACCAAGGAGAAGGTGACGGCCGCCTTCAAGATCATCACCGCCGATCCCAAGGTGAAGGGCATTCTCGTCAACATCTTCGGCGGCATCATGCGCTGCGACGTCATCGCCGAGGGCGTCATCGCCGCGGTGAGGGACGTCGGCCTCGCCGTGCCGCTGGTGGTGCGGCTCGAGGGCACCAATGTCGATCTCGGCAAAGAGATTATCTCGAGCTCGGGCCTCGATGTGATTCCCGCCGACGACCTCGACGACGCGGCGCAGAAAATCGTCGCCGCCGTGCGCGGACGGAGCTGACGCGACGCTTTTGCGGCAAAAGCGGCCCGCCCCCGTTGGGATATTTCGCACTTGCGGGGGCGGCTCAAAACAGCCATCTTCCCACATGATGGTGGCGCTCGGCGGCCTCTTTCGGGGCGCGCCGGCGCCGCGCCGCTGCGGCCGAATGCGGGAAACAGCACGTGAACAGAATTTTCTCGTCCGATGCGCCGAGGCGGCGCCGCGTTCGCTCTTTCTCGACCCGCGCGGCCTATGCCGCCGCGGCCTTCTGCGCGCTTTCGCTCGGGGTCGATGATTTCGTCGGCACGAGCTTTTTCGTCGGCAAGGGCTCGGCTCACGCCCGCGAATCGAGCCTCTCCGTCGCCACGCCCTTCGAGGTCGGCGAGAGCGCGTCCGGCAATTATCTCGCCGCCATCGTCGCCGGCGCGGAGCGCGACACGCTCGCCGCCTCGACGTTTTTTCGCGAGGCGCTGCGCAGCGATCCGCGCAACCGCGAGCTGACCGAACGCGCCTTCGTCGCCGCTCTCGCCAATGGCAATATGCAGGAGGCCTTCGCCCTCGCCGCCCGCGTCGCGACCTTCGACAAGAACAACGGCCTCGCCAATCTGACGCTGGGCGTCGAAGCGATCAAGACCAAGAAATTCGCCAAGGCCCGCGCCGTGCTCGCCAAGGGCGGGCTCGATCGCAAGCATGACGTGACCTCCACCCTGCTCACCGCCTGGGCCTATGCCGGCGCCGGTGAGACCAAGCAGGCGCTGGCCACGGCCGACAAGCTCAAGGAAGACGCTTTCGCCGTCTTCCGCGACTATCATGCGGCGCTGATCGCCGACGCCGCCAAGAATGGCGACAAGGCCGAAGCGACCAAGCGCTTCAAATCCGCCTATGGGTCCGAGCGCAATACTTTGCGCCTCGTCGACGCCTATGGGCGTTTCCTCGTCTCCCGCGGCAGCCGCGAGGAGGCGCGCCGCGTCTATCGTTCCTTCGACGATCTCGCCCCGCGCCATCCGATCGTCACCGCGGCGATCGCCGACATAGACACGGGCAAGCCGCTCATCCCCTTCGTGCGCGACGCCGACGCCGGCGCGGCGGAGGTGCTCTATGGCCTCGGCGCGATCGGCGGACGCCAGGGCGACGAGCTCGCCTCGCTGATCTATCTGCGCCTCTCGCTCTTCCTCGCGCCGAATAATGCGCTGGCGACGATCACCCTCGCCGATATTTACGAGCGCATGAAGCAGGAAGAGATCGCTATCGATCTCTACGACAGCGTGCCCAAGGACAGCCCTCTGCGCGTCAACGCCGATGTGCAGGCGGCGCTGCTGCTGGAGACGCTCGGCAAGACCAAAGAGGCGACCGACCATCTCCAATCCGTCATCGCCGAAAATCCGAAGGATCAGGAAGCGCTGACCGCGCTCGGCAATATTCAGCGCTCGCGCAAGCTGTTCGCCGATTCGGTCACGACCTACACCAAAGTGTTGGACCTGCAGCCGCAGACCGACAAGAGCCAGTGGCTGCTCTATTATTATCGCGGCATCGCCAATGAGCGCCGCAAGAACTGGCCGACCGCCGAGTCCGATCTCAAAAAGGCGCTGGAGCTCTATCCCGACCAGCCCCTGGTGCTGAACTATCTCGGCTATTCCTGGGTGGACCAGGGCGTCAATCTCGACGAGGCGTTCAAAATGCTGCGCCGCGCCGTCGATCTGCGCGCCCGCGACGGCTATGTCGTCGACAGTCTCGGCTGGGCCTATTACCGGCTCGGCCGCTATGACGAGGCGGTGCGCGAGCTCGAGAAGGCGGTCGATCTCAAGCCCTCCGATCCGGTCATCAACGACCATCTCGGCGACGCCTATTGGCGCGTCAATCGCAAGCTCGAGGCGCGCTTCCAATGGAATCACGCGCGCGACATGAATCCTGATCCCGATGATCTGCCGAAGATCCTGGAGAAGATCGACAAGGGCCTCTCCGACGCCTCGCCCATCGCCAGCGATCAGAGCAAGAAGAAGAACGGCGGCTGATCGAAGCCTCTGTCGCTTCGCCGCGCCATCGCCTTTCTTCTCCCCGCGAGCGGGGAGAAGAAGGAAACCGCTACCCCTTCTCTTACAGCGAATTGGGCGCGGGCTGCGCCCGCCCGCTCATTCGGCCGCCCTCTCCGCGAGCGCGCCGAAGCCCTGCGACGACACGGGCGGCGTCTCGACCAGCACGTCGCCCAGCTTGCGGCGGAACCACATCGCATAGAGCGCCGGCAGGAACAGCACCGTCAGAAAGGTCGCGACGAAGAGGCCGCCCATTATGGTGAGCGCCATCGGCCCCCAGAACAGCGAGCGCGTCAGCGGAATCATGCCGAGAATGGCGGCCATCGCGGTGAGCGCCACCGGCCGGGCGCGGCGCACCGTGGCGCCGATGATGGCCTCGCGATAATTGACGCCCTTCTCGAGATCCTGTCGCACCTGATCGACCAATATGATCGAGTTGCGCATGTCCATGCCGGAGAGCGCGATGAGGCCGAGCAGAGCGACGAAGCCGAAAGGCGCGCTCGCGAGATTGAGCGCCAGCGAGGAGCCGATGAGGCCGAGCGGCGCGCTCATCATCACGAGGCCGAGCCGCGTGAAATCCTGCAGCTGGAACATCACGATCACCAGCATGACGAGAATCATGACCGGCGCCACGGCGGCGATGGAGGAATTGGCCTTGGCGGACTCCTCGATGGCGCCGCCGATCTCGAGCCGATAGCCCGCCGGCAGATGCTCGCGAATCTCGGCGAGGCGCGGCCAAATGCGATTGGTGACGTCCGGCGCCTGCACGCCGTCCTTCACATCGGCGCGCGCGGTGACGAGCATGTTGCGATTGCGCCGCCAGATGATCGGCTCCTCATGCTCATAGACGATCTTGGCGATCTGTGAGACGGGCACGGGCGCGCCGGCGCGCGTCAAGATCACAATGTCGTCGAGCCGCCCGAGATCGCCGCGCTCGCCGGGCGTGGCGCGGGCGACCACATCGACGCGGTCTATGCCGTCGCGCAGGCTGGTGATCGTCACGCCGGAGACCATCATCTGCAGCCGATTCGCCACGTCTTGCGGCGTGAGGCCCATGACGCGCGCGCGGTCTTGATCGATGACGAGCCGCACCGCCGGCGTCTGCTCGTTCCATTGCAGATGCGGCTCGACGACGGCCTTGTCCTCGCGCATCACGTCGCGCACGCGATAGGCGATGGCGCGCACCTCCGCCGGATCGCGGCCGATGACGCGAAACTGCACCGGAAAGCCGACCGGCGGGCCGAAGTTGAAGCGATCGACGCGGGCGCGGGCCTGCGAGACGGCGCCATCCTCCAGCGCCTTGGACAGGCGGGCCTTCAGCCGCTCGCGCGCCTCGAGATCCTTGGCGACGATGACGATCTCCGCATAGGCCTCATTGGGCAGCGCCGGGCTGAGGCCGAGCCAGAAGCGTGGCGGGCCGCGGCCGATATAGCTCGTGTAATGGACAGCGTCCTCATCGCCCTTCAGCAGCTTCTCGGCCTCGTCCACCGCCGCGGCCGTCGCGAATATGGACGAGCCCTCCGGCATGCGCAGCTGGAAGAACAGCTCCGGCCGCTCGGAAATGGGGAAGAACTGCTTCTGCACATGGCCGAAGCCGAGGACGGCGGCGATGAAAATCCCGCCCGTGGCGCAGACGACGAGCAGGCGATTGTCGACCGCCCAGGTGATGAGACGGCGCAGGCCGAGATAGAAGGGCGTGGAATAGATCGCGTCGGGATCGTGATGGGCTTGGCGCGAGAAATCGGGCAGCAGCTTCACCCCGAGATAGGGCGTGAACAGCACAGCGACGAACCAGGAGGCGACGAGCGCCACGGCCAGCACGAAGAACAGCGAGCCCGTATATTCGCCGGTCGAGGAAGCGGCGAAGCCGACCGGCATAAAGCCCGCCACCGTCACCAGAGTGCCGGTGAGCATGGGAAAGGCCGTGGACGTCCAGGCGAAGGTGGCGGCGCTGATGCGATCTTCGCCCTGCTCCATCTTCACCGTCATCATCTCGACGGCGATGATGGCGTCATCGACGAGCAGGCCGAGCGCGATGATGAGCGCGCCGAGCGAGATGCGCTGAAGATCGACGCCAAAGGCGTTCATGAACACGAAGACGACGGCGAGCACCAGCGGCGCCGACAGAGCGACGATGATTCCGGTGCGAAAGCCGAGCGAGACGAAGCTCACGAAAAGGACGATGACCAGCGCCTCGACGAAGGAGCGCGTGAACTCGCCGACCGCATGGGAGACGACGGTCGGCTGATCGGCGATCTGCGTGATTTCTATGCCGACCGGCGTCTCGGCGCGAATCTCGGCCATTGTGGCCTCGAGATTCTCGCCCAAAGTGAGGACATTGCCGCCGCGCGCCATCACCGCGCCGACGACGATGGTCGGCTCGCCCTTGTAGCGCGCGATGAAATTGGGCGGGTCCTCATAGCCGGGAACGACATCGGCGACGTCGCCGAGGCGAAACACATGGCCGCCAGCCTCCACCGGCGTCGCGGCGATGGCGTCCGCGCCCTTCAGCGCGCCGGTGACGCGCAAGGCGACGCGATTGGCCGGCGTCTCGAACACGCCGGCGGCGTTCACCGCATTCTGTTTGGCCAGCGATTCGAACAGCGATTGCGGCGTGACGCCGAGATTGGCGAGCTTGGCCTGGCTGAACTCGACGAAGATCTTGCGGTCCTGCTCGCCATAGACATTCACCTTCACAATGTCCGGCGTCTCCAGCAGGCGCTGGCGGAACATCTCCACCACACGATCGAGCTGGCGATAATCGGCGCCCTCGCCATGAACCGCGTAGAGCACGGCGTCGACGTCGCCGAACTCGTCATTGACGTCGGGGCCGATCACGCCCTGCGGCAGCTCCGGCTGAATGTCGTGGAGCTTCTTGCGTAATTGATAGAAGAGGCTCGGCACCTGCGCGGGCGGCGTCGTGTCCTTGAACGTCACCTGCATGGCGAGGAAGCTCGGCTTCACATAGGTCTCGATCTTCTCGAGATAGGGAAGCTCCTGCAGCTTCTTCTCCAGGAGGTCGGCGACCTGATCGCGCATCTCGAGCGCGGTGACGCCCGGCCAAATCGCGGTGAGATTGGCGACCTTGATGGTGAAGGACGGGTCCTCGGCGCGGCCGAGGCGGAAATAGGAGAAGACCCCGGCGATGGCCACGGCCAGAATCAGCGCCAGAGTGAGCGTCTGACGCTTGACCGCCCAGAGCGAGAGATTGAAGCCCATTCGCCCAGCGCCTCACAGAGTCTCGGCGTCGACCGGACGCACGCGCTGGCCCGGGTCGAGCTTATGGGCGCCGAGCACCACGATCCGATCCCCCTCGGCGACGCCGGAGGAGATCAGCGCCGTCTTGGCCTCGTAGCGAAGCACGGAGACGGGGACGAGCGCGAGCTTGCCGCCCTCCTCCACCTTCCAGACGCTGGGGCCGGAACCCTGATCGAACAGAGCGGCGAGCGGGAGCGCCGCGGCGACGCCCTGATCCTTGCCGGCGAGCGTCAGCGTCGCGCTCATGCCGAGCCCGACCTTCTCATCGGCGCCGACGATCGAATAGCGCGCGGAGAAAGTGCGGGTGGCGGCGTCGGCGGAGGCGCCGAGCTCGCGCAGGCTGGCGCGATAGATCTTGGCCGGATCGGACCAGAGAAAGAGGCTCGCCTCCCCCGCTCCGGCGACGGAGGCGAATGCCTCCGGCAGAGCGACGACGGCCTCGAGCGCGCCAGCGCGAGCGACGCGCACCGCCGCCTGCCCCGCCGCGACCACCTGCCCCGGCTCGATGAAGGTCGCTGTCGCCACGCCGTCCGAATCGGCGCGCAGCGAGGCGTAATCCAGCGCATTCTTGGCGAGCTCGACGGCCCGCAGCGCACGCTGCTGGCGGCCGCGCGCCTCCTCGGCCTGGGCTTTCTGGCGATCGAGCGCGGCCTGCGCGGTCCAGCCGTCCTTGCGCAAGGTCTGCGCGCGGCGCTCGTCGGCGGCGGCCTGCTCCAGCGCCATGCGCGCGGCGGAAAGCTCCGCCTCGGCCTGCTCCTTCTGCAGGCGCAGATCGGCCTCGTCCAGCACGGCCAGAAGATCGCCGGCCTTGACGGATTGCCCATTCTCGACGAGGCGGCGCACCACCTTGCCGGCGACGCGGAAGGATTGGTCGGTCTCGACGCGAGGACGGATGGCGGCGACGAATTGGCGTGTCGGCGTGCGCGGCGCGTAATGAACCGGCGCGACGAGCACGACCCGCGCCGGCTCCTCGGCCTTGCGGGCGGAATTGTCACAAGCCGACAGGAAGAGGAGAACGCATAACGCCGACGCAGACCGCAACAACGATCGACTATTCTTCATTGCGGCGAGTCTCCGCCAAAAAACGCCTGTCCTTACGCGTCGAATCGCACGCTTCGTGTCGGAAATCAAATATTGCCGGGCGTCGCCCGCGCCCCTTGGCGGCCCCGCGCGAAAGCGCAAGCGAAACAGCCGGAGCCGCCGTCGAGGCGAGGCGACGCGACGCTAGAGCGCCAGCATCTGGACGAGCCGTGTCGCTATGCGCTCGAGCGGCCCCTCCACCTCTATCGTGAGCCCCATATGAGCGTGGATGGCGACGGCCGCGGCAAAGAAGACGATCAGAGCCGGAGCGCCGATCGAGATCCGCGCGGGGACGAGGCCGAAGAACAAGCCGAAAGACGCCAAGCCTATGAAAAATCCGGCGAAAGCCTCCGGTTCCGTATGCGCGCCCTGCGCCACCCGGCCGATGGCGACGAGCGCCGCCACGGCCACGCAGAGGAGAGCGGCGAAAATTCCGGCCCATTTTTCGCGAACGCGCATGAAAATTGCGGAGAGCGGCAGGAAGAAGGCCGCCGCCAGCGCGGCGTGGCCGCTCGGGCTGTGAAGCGCCGGCGGGCCAAAGGCCATGGAGAGGATTTTGGCGAAGGTCGCCATGACGCCGCAGACCATGATGGCCGCGAGGAACGCGACGGCCGCGCGGCGATCGCCGGCGGCCCATAGCGCCGCGGCGAGGCCGACGCTCGCCGGCAGGACGAAGCCGGCGTCTCCGAAGACGACGACGATCGGGACGATGGGTTCGATCGATTGGAGAAGCACGCCTCGGTCCGTTCGCAACCAAAGTTCGAAAATGGACGCGAGCTCGGCCGCGGCCGACCTTCGCTTCGCGAATCACTCGCCGCAGAATAAGCGAAAGCGGACGGGAGCGATAAAGCCGCTCGCAATGCGAGAGAAGCCGCGGCTGCGACGGAGCTTGCCGGCGCCGGAGGCTTCATTCTATATGCCCGCCGCACTCTATATGCAGAGCGCACTCTCTATTCAGAGGGCACTTGCGCCGATGCAGGCCGATTACAATCTGAAGGGACGGTGAACAGCCGATGCGCGGCGGGCTGAAAATGCGAGCCGCCGAGGGATCGGCGACATACGGGCCGCTTCGGGACCCGATTTCGAATGAACGAAAGGAACGGCGATATGGCTAAAATCATCGGCATCGACCTCGGCACGACCAATTCCTGCGTGGCCGTCATGGAAGGGTCGAGCCCCAAGGTCATCGAGAACGCGGAAGGCGCGCGCACCACGCCGTCCATCGTCGCTTTCACAGAGGACGGAGAGCGTCTCGTCGGCCAGCCCGCCAAGCGTCAGGCGGTGACCAATCCCGAGCGTACCTTCTTCGCGATCAAGCGCCTCATCGGCCGCTCCTTCGAGGACCCGATGACCAAGAAGGACATCGGCCTCGTCCCCTATAAGATCGTCAAGGCCCCCAATGGCGACGCCTGGGTGCAGTCGGACGGCAAGCAATATTCGCCCTCGCAGATTTCCGCCTTCATCCTGCAGAAGATGAAGGAGACGGCCGAGGCCTATCTCGGCCAGACCGTCACTCAGGCGGTCATCACCGTTCCCGCTTACTTCAACGACGCTCAGCGCCAGGCCACCAAGGACGCCGGCAAAATCGCCGGCCTCGAGGTGCTGCGCATCATCAACGAGCCGACGGCGGCGGCGCTCGCCTATGGCCTCGACAAGAAGGGCTCCGGCACGATCGCGGTCTATGACCTCGGCGGCGGCACTTTCGACGTCTCCATCCTCGAGATCGGCGACGGCGTGTTCGAGGTGAAGTCCACCAATGGCGACACCTTCCTGGGCGGCGAGGACTTCGACAGCCGCCTCGTCGAATATCTCGCGGGCGAGTTCAAAAAGGAGCAGGGCATCGACCTGACCAAGGACAAGCTCGCCCTGCAGCGCCTGAAGGAAGCTTCCGAAAAGGCGAAAATCGAGCTCTCCTCGGCGACGCAGACCGAGATCAACCTGCCCTATATCACTGCCGACTCCTCCGGCCCGAAGCATCTGACCCTGAAGCTGACGCGCGCCAAATTCGAGGCGCTGGTCGACGACCTCATCCAGCGCACGATCGAGCCCTGCCGCAAGGCGCTCAAGGACGCCGGCCTCTCGGCGGCCGAGATCGGCGAAGTGGTGCTCGTCGGCGGCATGACCCGTATGCCGAAAGTGCAGGAGGTGGTGAAGCAGTTCTTCGGCAAGGAGCCGCACAAGGGCGTCAATCCGGACGAGGTCGTCGCCATCGGCGCCGCGGTGCAGGCCGGCGTTCTGCAGGGCGATGTGAAGGACGTTCTGCTGCTCGATGTGACGCCTCTGTCGCTCGGCATCGAGACGCTGGGCGGCGTGTTCACGCGTCTCATCGACCGCAACACGACGATCCCCACCAAGAAGAGCCAGGTGTTCTCGACGGCCGAAGACAATCAGACCGCCGTCACCATTCGCGTCTTCCAGGGCGAGCGCGAGATGGCGCAGGACAATAAGCTGCTCGGCCAGTTCGACCTCGTCGGCATTCCGCCGGCGCCGCGCGGAATGCCGCAGATCGAGGTGACCTTCGACATCGACGCCAATGGCATCGTCAATGTGACGGCGAAGGACAAGGCCACCAATAAGGAGCAGCAGATCCGCATCCAGGCCTCTGGCGGCCTGTCGGACGCCGACATCGACAAGATGGTCAAGGACGCCGAGGCGCACGCGACCGAGGACAAGGCGCGTCGCGAGCTCGTCGACACCAAGAACCATGGCGAGGCGGCCGTGCATTCGGCCGAGAAATCGCTGGCCGAGTTCGGCGACAAGGTGTCCGCCGCCGACAAGAGCGCGATCGAGGCCGCCATTGCAGCGCTGAAGACCGCGCTCGAAGGCGAGGACGCCGAGGCGATCAAGGCCAAGACCAATGAGCTGACCCAGGCTTCGATGAAGCTCGGCGAGGCGATGTACAAGGCCCAGCAGTCCGAAGGCGCCGCCCCGGCGGGCGAAACCCATGCGCAGGACGATGTCATCGACGCGGATTTCAAGGAAGTCGGCGGCGACGAGAAGAAGAAGTGAAGTAGACCGGTTCGCCGGAAGAAAAGGCGCCGCCGTCTCCCGCTCCTCGGGAGACGGCGGCGCCTTCGCGTCAGCGAGGGCGCATTCCTCCGCCAACATTCGCGACGCACAAAATTCGCGGTGCCCGACCCGGCACCTACGAGCGGGAAAAAGACAGGCGGGAGCGAGCTTGGCGACGTCGCCTCACGGCCTGCCACGCTTTTCGCGCTGACAGTCAGATGCTGACGAACAGGTTGGAGGCGCAATTTCGCCGAGGCGTGAAAGACCCCAGCGGGTCCGGAAACACGACTTTGGCGCGTCCGTCAAACCGTGGTAACAAATTTTCCGAGTTCCTATATCGGCTGCGATCCTCGGCGCCTCCCGCCTGCAGGACGCCTTCCTCAACTCCTATCGACCGACCCCATGTCCAAACGCGACTTCTACGAAATTCTCGGCGTCGCCAAAACCTCGACCGACGTCGAGCTCAAGATCGCCTTTCGCAAGGCCGCGATGCAATATCATCCCGACCGCAACCCCGGCGACTCCGAGGCCGAGGCGCGCTTCAAGGAGGTCAACGAGGCCTATCAATGCCTCTCCGACACGCAGAAGCGCGCCGCCTATGACCGTTTCGGCCATGCGGCTTTCGAGCAGGGCGGCGGCTTCGGCGGCGGCGACGGCTTCGCCGCCTCCATGGCCGATATTTTCGACGATCTCTTCGGCGAGGTGATGGGGCGGCGCGGCGGCGGCCGCGGCTCCGCTCGCGAGCGCGGCTCGGACCTGCGCTACAATATGGAGATCACGCTGGAGGAGGCCTTCCACGGCAAGGCCGCGACTTTGAAGCTGCCGACCTCCGTCTCCTGCGAGGCTTGCGACGGGACCGGCGCCAAAAAGGGCTCCAAGCCCAAGACCTGCCCGACCTGCGCCGGCCATGGCCGCGTGCGGGCGCAGCAGGGCTTTTTCGCCATAGAGCGCACCTGCCCCACCTGCCAGGGCCGCGGCGAGGTGATCGACAATCCCTGCAGCGTCTGCTCGGGAACCGGCCGCGCCACCATAGAGCGCACGCTCTCCGTCAATGTGCCGCCCGGCGTCGAGGACGGCACGCGCATCCGCCTCGCCGGCGAGGGCGAGGCCGGGCTGCGCGGCGGCCCATCCGGCGATCTCTATATTTTCCTGTCGGTGAAGCCGCATACCTTCTTCCAGCGCGACGGCGCCGATCTCTATTGCCGCGTGCCGATCTCCATGGTGCGCGCGGCGCTCGGCGGCAAGATCACCGTGCATACGATCGACGGCGGCGAGACCGAGATCAAAATCCCCGAAGGCGCCCAAACAGGCAAGCAGATCAAGGTGAAAGCCAAGGGGATGCCGCTGCTGCGGGGGCGCGAATCGGGCGATCTCTATGTGCAGATCAGCGTCGAGACGCCGCAAAATCTCACCAAGCGCCAACGCGAGCTGCTCACCGAGTTCGAGGAGGAATCGTCCCACCAGACGCATCCCGAGGCCACCGGCTTCTTCGCCAAGATGAAAGAGCTGTTCGGCAAATGAGGCGGACGCCATTGACCGGGCGTGCGACCTCATACATGGTCGCGCGCGTTTGGAACGATCGAGGGGCTGTCTCAGCGTGTCACTGAATATCGAGCCACTGAAATCCGCTCTCGCCGATAATGCGCGCTTTCTGCGGTCCTGGATGGAAAATCCTCGCGGCGTCGGGGCCGTCTCGCCCTCGGGGCCTATGCTCGCCCGCGCCATGGCGAGCTATGTCGATCTCTCCCGCGAGGGGCCGATCGTCGAGCTCGGACCGGGCACCGGCCCGGTCACGCAGGCGCTGCTCGAGCATGGGGTCCCCGCCTCGCGCCTGCTGCTGGTCGAATATGAGACGGCGTTCTGCGATCTCCTGCGCCAGCGCTTTCCGGGCGTCGAAGTGGTGCAGGGCGACGCCTATTCGCTGAAGCAGACGCTCGCCGGCAAGGTCGAAGGGCCGATCTCCACGATCGTCTCGAGCCTGCCGCTGCTCAACCAGCCCGAATCGGACCGGCTGCGCCTGCTCGATCAGGGCTTCGAGATGATGGCGCCGGGCGGCATCATCATCCAGTTCACCTATGGCCTGTTCTCGCCCATGCCGCTGAAACGCCATCCGAACGGCTCCGCCTTCACGGCCGTGGGCTCGCAGGTCTGGGCGAATATTCCGCCGGCGCGCGTGTGGCGCTACGGCCGCAAGGCCGGCTGAGATGACGGGCGGCGCAACGATCCCGGCGCGAGATCGCCTCATCGTCGCGCTGGACGTCGATAGCGTGGAGACGGCGCGCGCGCTCGTCGCGCGGCTCGGCGATTCGGTCTCCTTCTACAAGATCGGCATGGAGCTCGCCTATGGCGGCGGCCTGCCGCTGGTCGAGGAGCTGAAGGCCGGCGGCAAAAAAGTCTTCGTCGATCTGAAGCTGCACGACATCGGCCAGACGGTGGAGCGCGCGACGCGGCAGATCGCCCGGCTCGGCGCGGATTTCCTCACCATTCACGGCTTTCCGCAGACGATGCGCGCCGCCCGCCTGGGCGCGAGCGACCGCGGCCTGCGGCTGCTCGCCGTCACGGTGATGACCTCCTATGACGATTCCGATCTCGCCGAGGCCGGCTATTCCGTCGGCGTCGCCGAGCTGGTGTCACGCCGCGCTATTCAGGCGAAGGATGCGGGAATCGACGGGCTGATCCTGTCGCCGCAGGAAGTGGCGCCGATACGCGCTCTGGTCGGGCAGCGAATGGCGCTGGTGACGCCGGGCGTGCGCCCCGCCGGCGCCGCTCTCGGCGATCAGAAGCGCGTGATGACGCCGGGCGAGGCCATCGCCGCCGGGGCGGACCATCTCGTCGTCGGCCGCCCGGTGACGCAGGCGCCCGACCCGCGCGCCGCCGCCGAACGAATCGTCGCGGAAATTTCCGCCGCTATCGGCGGCTGAGCGCGCCCTTCACAGCAGCGCCAGCTCCCGCAAATCCCGCTCGACCTGCTCTGGGCTCTCGAAGCGCGTCGCATGCATGCCGACAGCGCGGGCGCCCTCCACATTGGCCGCCGAATCATCGATGAAAATGCAGGCCGCCGGATCGAGCCCATAGCTCTCGAGCAGCAGCCGATAAATGGCGGCGTCGGGCTTCAGCAGCCCCACCCGCCCCGAGACGACGACGCCCGCGAAGCGCTGGAAAAAATCGAAGCGCGGGAATGTCTCCACATATTTCTCATCCGAGAAATTGGTGAGCGCATAGAGCGGCGTCCCGCGCGCGGCGAGCCGTTCCAGCAGCGCCACCGTGCCGGCGATCGGCCCGGCGATCATCTCGTCCCAGCGCGCGTCATAGGCGCGAATGAGATCGGCGAGATCGGGATAGAGCGCGATGCGCTCGGCCACCGCCTCGGCAAAGGGGCGGCCGCGATCCAATTCCAGATTCCAATCCGAGGTGCAGACCTCGCCGAGGAATCGCTCCATCGCCTGCGAATCGTCGAAGAGCTTGCGATAGAGGTAGCGGGGATTCCAATCGACCAGCACATTGCCGACATCGAAGACGACGGTGGTGACGTGGGATTTCACGAACATGCGGGGACTCCGGGCTCGAGGCGAGCATATAGCCCCGACCTGTGACGACAATTGGAGCGGAACGTTTCATTCCATCGGCGCGCGCGCTATGACGAGGTCCGGTCCATGACCGGGAGCCCGCCTTGCGCATCGCCACTTGGAACGTCAATTCCGTCCGCCAGCGGCTGGAGCCGCTCACCGCCTATCTGCGCGAGGTCGCGCCGGACGTGCTGTGCCTGCAAGAGATCAAATGCGAGGACAAAGCCTTCCCGCGCGCCGAGATCGAGGATCTCGGCTATAATGTCGAGACGCATGGGCAAAAGACCTTCAACGGCGTCGCCATTCTGTCCAAGACGCCGATAGAGGTTGTGCGCGGCCTGCCGAAATTCGAGCATGATCCGCAGGCCCGCTACATAGAAGCCGTCGTCTCCACCGATCATGGCGCGCTGCGCGTCGCCAGCATCTATCTGCCCAATGGCAATCCGCCGGACACGGAAAAATACACCTATAAGCTCGCCTTCATGGACTGCCTCATCGCCCATGCGGCGAGCCTTCTGGCGCTGGAGGAGCCCGTGGTTCTGGCCGGCGACTATAATGTCATTCCCGCGGCCGGCGACGTCCATGACCCCAAAGCCTGGGCCGGCGACGCGCTGTTCCTGCCGCAGACGCGCGCCAAATTCCAGGAGCTGCTGAACCTCGGCTATACGGAGGCGCTGCGCGCCTCCACCGACGCCACCGGCCTCTACACATTCTGGGACTATCAGGCCGGCGCCTGGCAGAAAAACAATGGCATTCGCATCGACCATCTTCTGCTCTCGCCGCAGGCCGCCGACCGCCTGCAGAGCGTGACCATAGACAAGGAGCTGCGCGCCGGCGCAAAGCCCTCCGACCATGTGCCGATAAGATGCGAGCTGGAATGATGGACGTCGTCACGAGGACCCCAGCAGCGGAGCTTCCCCCTCGAGCGCCGTCGAATGCGCCATCCTGCTCGCACCCGCGGCGTCATGGCCGGGCTTGTCCCGGCCACCCACGCCAGGAGGCCGAGGCGTCTAAAATGCTCAGCGGAACGTTGCCCCTCCGACGACGCCGGCCGTGGAATGAATCCGTGGATCGCGGGCGCTTTCCTTGGGTTTTGCAGCTGCTTGGCGTGGATGGCCGGGACGAGCCCGGCCATGACGGCCATTGTGTTTCGCGACGTGTGAAATCCCATAGCCCCTCGACGCGCGAAGCATGGAAGCTCACGCCATGACCGATGTCTGGTTCTACCATCTCCAGCGCCTCCCGCTGGAGAGCGCTCTGCCCAAGCTGCTCGAGCTGTCGCTGGCGCGCGACTGGCGCGTCGTGGTGCAGGCGACCAGCGCGCGGCGGCTGGAGGCGCTCGACGATCTGCTCTGGTCCTATGCGGGGGAGAGTTTTCTGCCGCATGGCTCGGCCAAGGACGATGATCCCGAGACGCAGCCGATCTTCCTCACCATCGGCGCGGACAATCCCAATCGCGCCCATGTCCGCTTCTTCGTCGAAAATGCGGAGCTCTCCCCCGTGCTCGCCGACTCTGCGAGCGCGCCGGAAGCGCGCGCAATACTCATGTTCGACGGCAATGACGAAGCGGCGGTGCAGGCCGCGCGCGCGCAATGGCGGCAGCTGAAGACGGAAGGCCACACGCTCTCCTACTGGCGCCAGAGCGAGGAAGGCAAATGGGAGAAGCAGGCGTGACCGAAGAGTTTTTCGCGCGCCGCGCCGCCGCGCGCGCCCGTCTCGACGAGATCGACCCACATAAGAGGCCCGGCGGCGTCGAGGCCGATCCGCAGCGCAAGGATTGGTTCGAGGCCGTCTATCGCCTCGCCGAGGGCGACGCCGCCGGCGTGCCATGGGCGCATCTCGCGCCGCATCCGCTGCTCGCCGACTGGCTCGCGACCCGACGCCTCGACGGTCTGCGCGCGCTCGATGTCGGCTGCGGGCTCGGCGACAACGCCGAGGCGCTCGCCGCCGCCGGCGCGAATGTGACCGCCTTCGACCTCGTCGGGGACGCCGTCGCCTGGGCGAAGCGCCGCTTTCCGCAGAGCGACGTCGATTATCGCGCCGCCGATCTCTTCGCCGCGCCGGAGGAATGGCGCGGCGGCTTCGATCTCGTCCATGAGTGCTACACGCTGCAAGCCCTGCCCGACACGCTGCTGGATAGAGCGGCGGAGGCGCTCGCCGGCCTCGTCGCGCCGGGCGGATTGCTGCTGGTCATCGCCCGCGCCCGCGACGAGGGCCAGGAGGTGGGCGGCCCGCCCTGGCCGCTGCCGCCGAGCCGCATGGAAGCGCTCGCCGTGGGCGGCTTGCGTTGCGAGACGCTCGAGGATATTTCCGCGACGAACGCCATGGTCCGCCATTGGCGCGCGGCCTTCCGCCGGGACGGCTGACGGGACGGGAGCGAAATGACCGACGCGCCGCTACTCTCGATCAAAGGCGCGTCCAAGCGCTTCGGCGCGTTCGCGGCGCTCGAGGACGTGTCGCTCGAGGTGGGCGCCGGCGAGTTTTTCGCGCTGCTCGGCCCCTCTGGCTGCGGCAAGACCACGCTGATGCGCCTCGTCGCCGGCTTCGAGACCTTGGACGCCGGCCGCATCGAGATCGGCGGCGCCGATATGAGCGGCGCGCCGCCGCATCGGCGGCCGGTCAATCTCATGTTCCAATCCTACGCGCTGTTTCCGCATCTCTCGGTGTTCGAGAACATCGCCTTCGGCCTGCGCCGGCAGGGCAAGGGCAGAGCGGAGATCGCCGCCCGCGTCGCCGAGCTGCTGCAGATCGTGCGGCTCGAGGGCGTCGAGACGCGCCGGCCCGACCTTCTCTCCGGCGGCCAGCGCCAACGCGTGGCGCTCGCGAGAGCCCTCGCGCCCGGCCCGCGACTGCTGCTGCTCGACGAGCCCTTGGGCGCGCTCGATCGCCAATTGCGCGAGGAGACGCAATTTCAGATCAAGGAAATCCAACGCCGGCTGAAGACGAGCTTCGTCGTCGTCACGCACGATCAAGACGAGGCGCTGGTGATGGCCGATCGCATCGCCGTGATGCGCGCCGGCCGCATAGAGCAGATCGGCGCGCCGACAGAGGTCTATGAGCGCCCCGCGACGCGCTTCGTCGCCGGCTTCATCGGCCAGATGAATTTCCTCGAGGGCCACATCGAGAACGGCGCCTTCGTCGGCCCCTTCGGCCGTCTGCCGGTGGAAGGCGGCGGTCTCTCGCAAGGCGCGAAAGCCGTGCTCGCCGTGCGGCCGGAGCGGATCGCCATCGCGCCGGCGACCGATGAAAACGCAGGCTTGGACGGCGTGGTGGAAGACGTCGCCTTTCGCGGCGAGACGACGCATTTCCGCCTGCGCCTGCCGGGCGGCGAGGCCTTGCGCGTCTCGCGCGGCGCCAACAGCGGCGCGCCTTTTTGCGTCGGCGATGCGGCGCGCATCTCCATCGCGCCCGAAGCCGGGCGCATTTTCGCGAGCGAATGATGCCGGAGGGCGGCAAAAGACGCAGGCTCACGCGCGGCGAGATGCTGGTCATCGCCGCGCCTTACGCCTGGATCACGCTGTTCTTCCTCGCGCCCTTCGCGCTGATCGTCAAAATTTCGCTGTCGCATCCGGCGCAGACGCGCCCGCCCTATGAGCCCGTCTTCGAGGGCGCCGGCCTCGCCGGCTTTTTCGAGAAGCTCTCGCAGCTCGGCCTCGACGCCTATCGCGGCCTCGCCGAGGATTCGCTCTATCTCGACTCCTATCTCTCCTCGCTGACCATCGCCGGCGTCGCGACGCTGATCTGCCTTCTCATCGCCTATCCTTTCGCGCTCGCCATAGCGCGCGCGCCGCGCCGCTTGCGCCCCGTGCTGATCGGCTTCGCCGTTGCGCCCTTTTGGACGAGCTTTCTGATCCGCGTCTATGCCTGGATCACGCTGCTGAAGGACGAAGGGATCATCAATCATGCATTGATGGCGCTCTGCCTCATCGACGCGCCGCTGCCCATGTTCGCGACCAGCGGCGCGGTGGTCGTCGGCATCGTCTATTCCTATCTGCCCTTCATGCTGCTGCCGCTCTATGCGGCGATCGAGAGACAAGACGCGTCGCTACGCGAGGCCGCCGCCGATCTCGGCGCGACGCCTTTCCAAGTCTTTCTGCATGTCACTTTGCCACTGTCGCGACGCGGAATCATCGCCGGCGCACTGCTCGTATTCATTCCCTCGGTCGGCGAATTCGTCATTCCCGATCTGCTCGGCGGCTCCGACACTCTGATGATCGGCCGCACGCTCTGGAATGATTTCTTCGCCAATCGCGATTGGCCGGCGGCCTCCGCCGCGGCGGTGGCGCTGCTAGCGCTGCTGCTCGTCCCCATTCTTCTCTATGAGCGCGCGCAATTGCGCGAGGGCGAGCGATGAGCGGCGCGCGTCTTCTGCGCCTCGCCGCGCTTTTGCTCGGCTTCGGCTTTCTCTATGGGCCGATCGCCATATTGGCGACGATGAGCTTCAACGCCTCGCGGCTGGTGACAGTGTGGGGCGGCTTCTCCACCAAATGGTACGCCGCCCTCCTCCATGACGAGCAAATGTTGCGCGCCGCGCAGATCAGCCTCTCCGCCGCGGCGCTGTCCGCGCTGATCGCGACGATCAACGGATTGCTGGCGGCGCTGGCGCTGGCGCGTTTCGGCGGCTTCCGCTCGCGCACGCTCTTCGCGGGCTCCATCTATGCGCCGCTGGTGATGCCGGAAGTGGTGCTCGGCCTCGGGCTGCTGCTGGTCTTCGTCGCCTTCGACGTCGAGCGGGGCTTTCTCACCCTGGTGCTGGCGCACGCCTCCTTCACAATGTGCTTCGCCACTGTGATGATCCACGCCGCGCTGAAAGGCTGCGACCGCACGCTCGAGGAGGCGGCGATGGATCTCGGCGCGACGCCGGTGCGCGCCTTCGCGCTCGTCACTTTGCCGCTGATCGCGCCCTCCGTCGTCAGCGCCTATCTCCTCGCCTTCATCATCTCGCTCGACGATCTCGTGATCGCGAGCTTCACCACCGGCCCCGGCGCCACCACCTTGCCGATGCGCATCTACTCGCAAGTGCGGCTCGGCGTGTCACCGGAGGTCAACGCCATCTCGACGCTGCTGCTCGGCTTCGTGGCCGTCGCGCTCGGTCTCTCGGCGCTGCTCACGCGCGGGCGCGCCAAGGGCGGCGGGGCGGGGTGAGGCCGCCCTTCATGCCGTCGCGCTTTTCCTCGCATTTTCTTGAATGAGATCGAACACACGCCGCGCATCGTCGATCATCAGAAATTGCGGCGTGGGATCGAGCGCGGGCGTCAAATCCGTCCAGCCTCGGTTTCCCCACACGGGCGCCGGGACGCCGAAACGGATGGAGCCGCTTCCGTCGACGCGCTCGTTCAAATCGACCGCCGGCAGCCGGTCGAGCGCGAGCGCCGTGAATCGTCCGAAAGGCTCCGGTCGCATGATCAAAATGCGCAAATTCGTGACGGCATAGCGCATATCGCTCCTGAGCCAAGCGTCGAACAGGAATCTACCGAAGACGAAATAGAGCCCCATGCAGACAAAGAAACCGCCCACGGTAATGAAGAACCAGGGCGCGTTCATCCGGCCGGCGGAAATCGTCCAGAACACTGCGAAGCCACACCAGAGCAGGCTGAAGGGGATCAGAAAAACGTCGCGATTACGCAGCGACAGGCCGCAAGCCGGCTGGCCCGACCAGAGAACACGCTCCCCGTCGAGCAGGCGATTTGAGAAAAATTCGTCAGTCATGTGCGCCACTTCGAAACCGAGGATGGACGCCGCGTTTTATAGCAGAAGCGCTCGGTTGCCGTCACCGTCGACGACTGGTTCGAGACGTCCTCTCACCGCTCCTTCGCCGCGCCCGCCTCCGGCTCCACGCGCGGCAGCAGCGGCGCGGCGGCGCCGGAGCGCTTGATCAGCGCGGCGGCGTCCGGCGCGAAGACGGGATCGTCCCAGGCGCCGGAGAGATCGAAGCCGATCTGCACGCCCTTCTCGCGCGGCTTGCCAGCGGCGTCGGCCTCATTGGCCTGCGCCTTCATCGCGAGGCTGCGCTCCGGGATGCGCGCCTGGCCGGCGAAGGCCAGCGCGAAGCCCGGCCCATGCGCTTGGCCATCCTCTATATTCGCGGTTCCCTTGACGATTTTGATGGTCGCGCTGGCGCGATCCACCAGCGAGTGACCGGAGCGAATGTCCATCGCGCTCGACAAGGGCCGTTTGTCGATGCGGCGGAGCGCGCGCTCCAGGTCTATGCCGTCGACCTCGCCCTCACTCAGCGTGAGGGTGGCGCGGCCGTCGAGATCGCGCATGAGCTGCGAGACGCTGTCGCCAGTGGCGTCGAGCGTGAAATTGGCGTCCAGCGCGCCGCCGAGATCGGGCCGCGCGGCGGCGTCCCAGGCGAGCGCGCCGGCGTCGACGCCGGTCAGCTGCGCATTGGCGTGGAATTCCAGCGCGCCCGCCGCATTGGCGGCGAAAATGGCGCGGCCCTTCACGGTTCCCTTATAAGCCGCCGCCTCGGCGAGGGCGAGCTCGAGCCGGCCGCCGCGCAGCAGCAAGGACAGAGCGGCGTCCTCGAGATTGAGCCGCAGAACGCGGGCGCGCGTCGCCGAAAGGCGCAGATCGACATCGGCGTTCTGAATATCCGGCAAAACGAAAGCGTCGCGGCTCCACTGGCCGTCGGCGCCGGAGAGCGGCGGCAGATCGGCGACCATCGGCTTCAGCGACACGTAATTGCTGGCGAGCGTCGCATGGACGATCGGCTTGTCGCCCTCGTGGCGCAGACCGAAGGAGCCCTCGAATTCATTGTCGTCGGCCGAGAGCTTCAGATCGGTGAGCTGGAAATCGCGCAGGCCGACGCTGGCTTTGGCGGAAAGCTGGACATTCTCGAAAGGCCCGGGCAGCGGCGCGCTCACATTGGCGAGGGCGAGCGCATGGCGCAGCGAGGGCGAGGAGGCGGTGAGCCGCCCCATATAGCGGGGCTTGGGGCCGAGCTGGCCGAAGCCCTCCGCCTCCGCCCGCAAGCTGTCGGAATCGAGCCGCACGGTGACCGCCGTCTGCTCGCCACGCAGAAGGGCGCCGGGCTTGAGCACCCACAGCGTGCCGCGCGGTCGCTCGCCGCGCCAGGAGAAGGCGATGTCGAGCGTCGCGGGCGAGCCGACCGTGCGCCAGTCGAGACTGGCCTCTATGTCGCGCAGTGTCTCTTCGCCGCCGGCATATTTGACATGGGCCACGCCGGAAACGATGGCGACGCCGCCGAGCCGGGCGCGATCGGCCTTTTCCGCCGCGGCAGTCGAGGGCCGCGCCGCCGCCGCGCGCACGGCGGCGCCCGCCGCGCTCATCGGCTTGCGGTCGAGATCGATCTCGATGGCGGGGCGAACGAGCTCTATGTCGGCGATCTCGAGACGGCCGGCGAGCAGCGGCAGCAGCAGCACATTGCCGTGCAATCGCTCCGCCTCGATGGTGAGCGCCGCGGTCGGGTCGGCGAAGGCGATGCTGTCTATGGTGATGTGCGGACGGGGCAGCACCGAGAAGGTCGAGCGCCCCTTGGCGGCGATGAAGAGACCAGAGGAGGAATTGAGCTGGCCGGAAATCTCCTCGAGCAGAGCGCTGGTGGAGAAGGTCCAGGGCGCGAGGGCCGCGCCGAGCGCCACCGCCACGACGGCGCCCATCACGATCAGCCAGCGCCGGGAAAGACGCGCGAAAGGCAGGCGGCGACCGAGGCTCGAGGGTTTCGATCCTTCGATTTCGCGCATTGGGCCGGTCGAGTGCGACATTCCATCGTCCATGCAGAAAGAGGCGGGGCAGAAAGAGGCGGGCCGGGCCGCACGGCCGCGCGCGACGGAGCGCGCTTCTTTCGAAAGGGCGGCCGCGCCGACAGGCCCGCGCGCCAATAGCGCGCGAGGCCGGACCATGGCGGCAAAGGGCGGCGAGATCGTGGCGGCGCGAGGCCCTCAGTATTTGCGCAGAAGGCTGACCAGACGGCCCTGGATGCGGACGCGATCCGGCCCGAAAATGCGCGTCTCATAGGCCGGATTGGCGGCCTCTAGCGCTATTGACGCGCCGCGCTTGCGCAGGCGTTTCAAAGTCGCCTCCTCGTCGTCGATGAGGGCGACGACGATATCGCCGGTGTCGGCGCTGTCCTGCTTTCTCACCACGACGACGTCGCCGTCGAGAATGCCGGCCTCGATCATCGAATCGCCGCGCACCTCGAGCGCGAAATGCTCGCCGCCGCCGAGCATGTCCGGCGGCAGGCTGATGGTGTGGCTGCGATTCTGCAGCGCGGAGATGGGCGTGCCGGCGGCGATGCGGCCCATGACCGGGATCGCCACCTGCTGATCGGACTCCGGCTCGCCGGCCGGGACGGGCCGCACGCGGCCGAGCGCGCCCTCTATGACCGAGGGCGAGAATTTGCCGCCGCGCGCGGCGACGCGGGGCGTCGCCGATTCGGGCAGGCGCAGCACCTCGAGCGCGCGGGCGCGATTGGGCAGACGGCGAATGAAGCCGCGCTCCTCGAGCGCGAGAATGAGCCTGTGAATGCCGGATTTGGAGCGCAGATCGAGCGCGTCCTTCATCTCGTCGAAGGAGGGCGGCACGCCGGTCTCCTTCAGGCGCTCATGGATGAAGCGCAGCAAATCGCTCTGTTTCTTGGTCAGCATGAGAGCCCCCTGGCGCCGCCCCGCCCGCGGCGCGCCACGTCCGAACCCGGCCATGATGGCGCGGGTTCATAAACAAATCATGAACGGGAGGATAGGCGTTCTCGGTGCGTTCCGCAAGGGCGTCATCATTCAACACCAATTAGCACCACAGCCCGTTTCTCAATCGATGTGCTTCGCAAAGACGGTCATAATCCCAAATGAGTGGAAATATTTGATTCCCCTCGACCAATGCGGATAGCGATTTACGCGGAGGCGGAATTAAAGTCTGAAACTTAGCAATTGACCAACGTTGAAAGTGCTCCCAACGCTCATCCTCATTCAACGGCCTATCAGGTAAATCGAACCATTCACCATTCTTCTCGTGATGTTTTCGGAGTTCCCAGACCGCAAAGTCCGCAGCCTGCATCGCCGGCAGGTCTCGAAAGGTTCTGGTCTTCGCTAAGGCTGTGATCGACATTCGATCAAAATCACCACGATTATACGAATCAAGATCTGCGTATCTCTTTGCCTCGCTAAGTTTAGAGTCAACTTTTTCTAGATGATCAAAGACAAGCTCAGAGCTTAGTTCTCCATACTCTCTTGCTACAACCACCATACAGCCATACGCTGCCAATGCGTACGGCTTCAGTCCGACGCCATGCTCACGGTTAAACCTCTCCAAATCCTCAAGACGAACGATTGAGGCGAAGAACTGGAGCCGGCTTTCATAAATTATTTCTGCGAGTTCATTGAGAAAGGCGCTCCACTCTGCTTGGTGTTCTTTGGAGGGCCACCACTTCGCGTAGACCCCTTTTGCCTCATTCGCTTCCTTCATATGCAGATAGGGAACACCATGCTTGGCAAGCGCGATCGGCCAATGGTGGTCAAAATATTCCCATCTATGATCTGCGCCGGCATAGCCACCAATTGCCCATACATCGTCGCGCCGGCTGTCATCAAACCAGCCCTTTATGGTAGCCGAAGCGCAATTACGGCGCGACGATGTATCGGTGGACAATCTGGTCAGCCCAATTCTTTGCGAACGCCGAATCGTTCGCCATGATCGACATAATATATTATTCTAATATTTGCGAGCCGCAGGCACAGTGGGCTGGATGGGCTTCCCGCCCATCTTTCATCTGCTCCCCTCACTGCGCCGCCGCCGCCTCCACGCCCAGCATCGGCCGCACATGCCGCGCGAAATCCTCTAGCGAGCGCAAGTTCTTCTCCGGATCCCGCGAGATCGGCTTCAGCAATATCGCCCGCGCGTCGGTCTCCTCGCGATAGGCGGCGATCTTCTCCGCCACTTCGTCGAAATCGCCGATCAGCGAGCGTTGCAGCAACCCCTCCTCGGTCAGCGAGGCCGGCGCCGCGCCGTCCTGGCGGGCGAAATTGCCGCGCATCCGCTCGGCGAAGCGGGAGAGGAAGGGAATGGCCTCGGCCAGCGCCTGCTCGCGGCGCGGCGCGGCGTAATAGAAGCGCGCCATGGTGAAGCGCGGATCGCCCTCCGCGCCTGCGGCCTCGCGATAGATGCGCAAGGTCTCCTTTATCTGCTCTATGGGGAAAGGCGGGCCGGCCATCACGCCATGGCCATTGCGCGCGGCGTAGCGAATCGCTCCCGGCGTGGTGGTGGCGAGATAGGTGGGAATGGGCTTTTGCAGCGGGCGCGGCGTGAGGCTGAGGCCATTGGCCTCGTAATGCGCGCCGGTGAAAGTCACCCTGTCCTCATAGAGCAGGCGATTGACGAGGCCGAGCGCCTCCAGAGTCATCTCCCGCGTCGAATCCTTGCCGGCGCCGAAATGGCGGTTCTGCAATTCGAAAGGTCCGCCGCGCGCCACGCCGAAATCGAACCTGCCCTTGGAGAGAAGATCGATGGTGGCGACATCCTCCGCCACTTGAATGGGATTGCGGAAGGCGAGCAGCACCGCCGCCGAGCCGAGCCGAATCGTGCTCGTGACGCCGGCGAGATAGGAGAGAAGCGTGAGAATGGAGGGACAGGCGGCGTCCGGCTCGAAATGATGCTCGGCGACCCAGGCCTCCTCGAAGCCGAGCGCCTCGGCGTGGCGCACCAGCCGCGTCTGCGTCTCGAAGCAGCGCGCGAAATCCTGCTGCGGGTTTTCGTAAGTGGAGAAGACGCCGAACCGCATGGCGAGGGCCTCGAGATGCGCGCCGCCGCTCCCATGCGCGCCTTGGCTATATACGGCAGTTACATATTGTCATACAGAATATGGACGCAAAAGCCCGCCCGCAAGCGCAAAAACATTGGCGTCGCGCGCGAATTTCGGTCGGCCGATAGAAAGCTCTCGTCTAATCCGGCGGATGGGCGTCATAATAGAGAAATCAAATAAAGCGACGAGAAAAGCACATTGATCGACGATCGGCGCTGTGGCGATTTTCCGATAGAAAGAGTTGAAAAAGTCGCAGCCCTCGGCATTGTCTCTAGGAATAGCGGACGCTGCGGAAGCGGCGTTCGGGGGAACGCTCACGACGCCACGCGAAGCGCGGCTCGACTTTTGGAGGATTTGATGTCGGTAGCCGCAATGCCGTCCCGGCAATTTTTCAGCCGGGAGCGCTCCGTCGCAGCGCCCGGCTTCAATCGCTGGCTGGTGCCGCCGGCGGCTCTCGCCGTGCATTTGTGCATCGGCATGGCCTATGGATTCAGCGTGTTCTGGCTGCCGCTGTCGCGCGTCGTCGGCGGCGCCGAGCCCAAGGCCTGCCCCGCGGATATGGGCTTTTTCGCCACCGTCTTCGCCACGAGCTGCGATTGGAAGATCAGCATGCTCGGCTGGACCTTCACTTTGTTCTTCGTCTTTCTCGGCTCCTCGGCGGCGGTGTTCGGCCATTGGCTGGAGACCGCCGGCCCGCGCAAGGCGGGCCTCGCCGCGTCGGTGTGCTGGTGCGGCGGCCTGCTGATCTCGGCTGCCGGCGTCTATCTGCATCAAATCTGGATGCTGTGGCTCGGCTCCGGCGTCATCGGCGGCATCGGCCTCGGGCTCGGCTATATTTCGCCGGTCTCGACGCTCATCAAATGGTTCCCGGACCGGCGCGGCATGGCGACCGGCATGGCGATCATGGGCTTCGGCGGCGGCGCGATGATCGGCGCGCCGCTCGCCGACAGGCTGATGTCCTTTTACGCGACGCCCGGCTCGGTCGGCGTGTGGCAGACCTTCGTCACCATGGCGGCGATCTATTTCGTCTTCATGGTGGGCGGCTCGCTCGGCTATCGCGTGCCGCGCGAGGGCTGGAAACCGGAGGGCTGGGCGCCCACGACGGCCGCCAACAAGATGGTGACGAGCCGCCACGTCCATCTGAACGTCGCCTGGAAGACTCCACAATTCTGGCTGCTGTGGGCGGTGCTGATGCTCAATGTCAGCGCCGGCATCGGCGTGCTCGGCATGGCCTCTCCCATGCTGCAGGAAGTGTTCGGCGGCAAGCTCATCGGCCTCGACATCGGCTTTTCCGAGCTCGACGCGGCGCAAAAGGCGAAGATCGCCGCCATCGCCGCCGGCTTCACCGGCCTGCTCAGCCTCTGCAACATCGGCGGCCGCCTCGCCTGGGCGACATGGTCCGACAAGCTCGGCCGCAAGACGACCTATGCGATCTTCTTCATCCTCGGCATTATTCTCTATTCGGCCGCGCCCTTCGCCGCGCAGCAGGGCAATATCGTGCTCTTCGTGCTGTTCTTCTGCGTGATCCTGTCCATGTATGGCGGCGGCTTCGCGACCATTCCGGCCTATCTCGCCGATATTTTCGGCACGCATTATGTGGGCGCGATTCACGGCCGTCTGCTCACCGCCTGGTCGACGGCGGGCGTGCTCGGTCCGGTGCTGGTCAATTATCTGCGCGACTATCAGCTCGACCACGGCGTCGCGCGCGACGCGGTCTATAATCAGACCATGTATATTCTCGCCGGCCTGCTCATTCTCGGCCTTATCTGCGATCTCGCCGTGCGGCCGGTCGCCGAGAAGCTGTTCATGACCGACGAGGAGGTCGCCGCGGAGAAGAAGACCAGCGTCGCCGCCGTGGCGCAGGAAGAAAGAGAGCCGCACGCCGATTTCGAGGATTATGTCGAGGAGGGACAGGCGGCCGAAGCCGCCGCCGCCGAGGCGCGCCGCGCCGCCGCCGCGCAGAATGGCGGCTCGCGCATTCTGCTCTTCGCCGCCTGGGCCGCGGTCGGCATTCCGCTCGCCTGGGGCGTGTCGATCACGCTGCAGAAGACCTTCGTTCTCTTCCACTGACGGGGGCCTCATGTGCGCATTCTCCTCGTCGCCTCGCTGGCGCTCTGCGCCGGCGCGGCGCTGGCCGACGGCCCGCCGCCGGCCGTGCTGCAGAGCGAATTGAAATATGCGCCCGTGCCGATCTTTTCGGGCGTCACCGCCGCGCCGGTGAGCGGAACGGCGACGCAGCCGGGCGCGCTCTACGCGCTCTCGGTGAAATATGCGGCCGGCGCGAAATCGCCGCCGCATACGCATCCCGACGCGCGCCTGGTGACGGTGATCTCCGGGCGCTTCCACGCCGGCGTCGGCGGTGAATTCGACGAGAAATCGCTGCGCCTCCTCGGCCCTGGTGATTCCATCGTCGTGCCGGCGGAGACGGTTCATTTCGGCTGGGCGAAGGACGGCGAGGTCCTGCTGCTCGAGACCGGCGTCGGCCCTTCCGGCGCCAGCCTGTGGCCAAAGCCGGCTCCGCAGCGCTGATCGCCTTCTTGTCTTGCGCGTCTTCATGGTAGATCGAGCCACGAAGACGCGAAGGACAGGACGCTGCTCACCCTCCTCCATACGGCCGATTGGCATCTCGGCGCGCAGCTGCAAGGCTGGCCGCGCGAGGCGGAGCATCGCAAGGTCCTGCGCGCACTGGTCGCCATCGCCGCCGAGCGCCGCGTCGATGCGGTGATCGTCGCCGGCGATATTTTCGACAGCCTCAACCCTTCCGCCGAGGCGCAGAAGCTCCTCTACGACACGCTGAAGGACCTGCGCGCCGCCCTGCCCGCCGCGACCGTCGTCCTTCTCGCCGGCAATCACGATCCTGCCGGCCGCATAGAAGCGCCGCGCGCTCTGTTCGATCTCGTCAATGTCGCCGGCGTCGGCGTGATCGCGCGCAAGAATGGCGAGATCGACGCCGACGTGCATCTGGCGCCACTGCGCGGCGCCGGCGGCGCGGTCGAGGCGCATCTCCTCGCCGTACCCTATCCGCGCGCCGCCGATCTGCCGGTTCTGGAAGGCGAGAACGAGGGCTCGCCGGTCGTGCGCTCCGTGCGCGCGCTCTATGGCGAGCTGATCGCCGCGGCGCGGGCGCGCATCGGCGCGGCGCCGCTCATCGTCACCGGCCATTTGCATGTCGCCGGCGGCCTCGAATCGGAAGGCGCCGAGCGCCGCATTCTCGTCGGCGGCGAGCACGCCGTGCCGCCGGACATGTTTCCGCCGGATGTGGCCTATGTCGCGCTCGGCCATTTGCATCGGCCGCAGGCGATCGGGCGCGAGAACATCCGCTATTCCGGCTCGCTGTTTCCGCTCTCCAAGACCGAGATCGACTATCGTCACGGCGTGTCGATCGTCACGATTCGAGAGGCCGAGACGACGATCGAGCATGTCCCGCTGCCGCGTCCGACAGCCTGCCTGCGCATTCCGCCGCGCGGCGGAATGGCGCGGCAAGATGTCGAAGCCGCTTTCGCGGCGCTCGCCCTCGATCCGGCGACGCCTGCGGATGAGAAACCTTTTGTTCATCTGACCATCGCCGCCGACGGCCCGATCGTCGGCTTGGACGCCGAGATCGACGCCATAGCGGAGAAATTCCCGATCCGCCTCGCCTCACTCACCGTGGAGCGGCCGCAGCGCGCGGAAACAGAGGCGCCGGCGCCCGCCACGCTGCGCCTCTCGGAGCGGCAGCCGGTCGAGCTGTTCCGCGAGGCCTTCGCGCTCACCCATAAAGCCGAGCCGACGGCGGAGCATCTCTCTCTGTTCCATTCCGCCGCAATGGAGGAATAGTGCGCATTCTCACGATAAGGGGCGAAAATCTCGCGAGCCTCGCCGAGCGTTTCGAGATCGATTTCGAGAAGGAGCCTCTGCGCGGCGCCGGCCTCTTCGCCATCACGGGCGAGACGGGCGCCGGAAAATCGACGATTCTCGACGCGCTCTGCCTCGCGCTCTATGACGCTTTTCCGCGCGTCGCCGCACAGGGCGTCAATGAGAGCGTTCCCGACCCGAGCGGCCAGACGGTGAGCGCCGCCGATCCGCGCTCCATTTTGCGCCGCGGCGCGGGACGCGGCTTCGCCGAGGTGGATTTTCTCGGCCGCGACGGCGAGCGCTATCGCGCCCGCTGCGACATTGCGCGCGCTCGCGGCCGCGCGACCGGCAATCTTCAGCAGCGCAGCCGCGCGCTGCATCGTCTGGATGCGGAAGGCGCGGTGGTCGCGGCTGTCGCCTCGGGCGTCGAGCCGGTGCGCGCCAAAATCGTCGAGCTCACCGATCTCACCTTCGAGCAATTCCGCCGCACCGTGCTGCTGGCGCAAGGCGATTTCGACGCTTTCCTGCGCGCCGATTCGAAAGAGCGCGCCGATCTGCTCGAGAAGATCACCGGCGCCTCGGTCTATGCGGAGATTTCCAAGCGCGTCTATCTGCGAACGAAAGCCGCGCTGGAGGCGCTGGACCATCTGCGCCGCCGCCGCGACGAGATCGGCCTGCTGCCGGCGGAAGCGCGCGCGGCGCTGGAGAGTGAGCGCGAAACCTCCGCCGCCGCCCGCGCCGAGGCCGCGCGGGAACGCGACGAAGCCGCCGCTCTGCTGCTGCGCCATGCGGCGATCACGCAAATGGAGACGCGCCTCGCCGAGGCGGAAAGCCGCGAGCGATCGGCGCTCGCCGCGCAGGAAACACTGGCGGAAACGCGCGAGCGGGCAAAGACCCTCGATCTCGCCGAGCCGCTGCGCGCGCCGCTCGCTGCGCGCGAGGCGGCGGCGCAAAATCTCGCGCGCGCGACAACGAATGAGATGGCCGCGCGCGGCACATTGGAGAAAGCGCAGGCCGCGCTCGAAGACGCGCGCGCCGCAGAAGCGCAAAAGCGCGTTCGTCTCGATGCGGCGGAGGCCGAATTCAAAGCATTCGGGCCTTTGTGGTCGCAGGCCGAAGGGCTCGACGCCGATATCCTCGCGGCCGAGCAGGAGGCGGCGAAAGCCACGAAAATCGCAGGCGACGCGGCGCTGATCGCGCAGCAGAAGACGAGCGAGGAAGCGGCGCTGATCGAGCGCATCGGCGCCGCCGAGTCGCAAGCCGAAACTGCGCGCGCCGCGCTGGAGCGTCTGGCCGGCGCCGAACCGCTGCTCACGCGCTGGAACGAGATCGCCGAATGGCTCGGCCGCCGCAGCGAGGCGACGAAGTCGCTCGCCCGCGACGCTGCGCGCATGCAGGAGCTCGGCGCCGAGATCGACGCCGCCGCTCGCGAGCTCGCCGCGCTCGACGCCGATGACGGCGCGGCGAAGGAGCGGCGCGCGACTCTCGCAAAGCAGATCGAAGCGCGGGGCGACGCGCTGACGCAGTCGAAAGAGGAAGAGGCGAGCGGCCGCCGCCGCGCGCTCGACGCGCTCGCGCGCCTCGCCGCGCAGATCGAGACGCAGATGCGCCGTCATGCGAAGGCGCGCGAGACCTCGCGCCGCGCGACGCTCGATCTCGAGACGGCGAACGCCGCGCAGGAGAGCGAGACGCGCGCGCTCGGCGCGGCGCGCGCCGCGCTCGAGATGTGCGAGGCGCGACGCGGCGAGGTGGAGCGGCTCGGAGAAATCGCCGACGCCGCCGTCTCCAAACAGGCGCTGGCGCTGCGCGCCAGCCTCGTCGACGGCGCGCCCTGCCCTGTCTGCGGCGCCAGCGAGCATCCCCATGCGCATTCGAGCGCGGCGGCGAATGCGCTGATCGCCGAGCTGCGCGCACGGCGCGACGCGCTACGCCGTGAAATGGCGGAAGCCGAGCGCGCGATGGCCTCTGCGAGCGGGCGCCGCGCCGCGGCGCAGGACCGCGCCGACGACGCGACGCGCCGCCTCGGCGAAGCGCAGGCCGAGATAGAAGAGGCCGCGAAAGATTTCGACGCGGCGCGCGCGTTCTGGCGCGATGACGCGCCAGCGGCGCCGGCGGCGATCGACGATATGGCCGCGCTCGCCGTCGCCGCCGAAGCGATCGAGCGCGAGAGCGCCGCGCTCGACGAACGGATCGCGCGCGCGCGGGCGCTGCGCGCCGATATGGACACGCTGCGCAAGACATATGATCGCCTCGCCGAAGCGATGGAGGAACGCCGACAGAGGCGCGACGATCGTCTCGCGCGCATCGCCTCGGCGCGCGAAGAAGCGGCGCGCCTCGGCGAAGCGCGCGCGGCCGCGACGGAGAGCCGGAACGCCGCGGATCGCGCGCTCGCGCTGTTTCTGCCGCTCTGCGGTCTCGTCGCCGCCGATCTCGAGCGCGATCTCGCGGGCGCGACGCGCCGGCTGAAGACGAAGGGCGAGGATTTTCGCGACGCGCAGGAGAGCGCCGCGCGCATGAAGCGCGATCTCGAGGAGATGACGCAGACGCTGATCGCGCTGCGCGTCGAAACGCGCGCGCGCGCCGAGGCGGCGGCGATCGCGAAGCGGCAGAAGGAGGATCGCGCCGGCGCCCTCGCGGGACTGCGCGCGCAGCGCTGCGAATTGCTGGGCGGCGAAGCGACTGCGATCCATCACACGCGCTGCAACGAGGCGCGTCTCCTCGCGCAGCAGGCGCTCGACGCCGCGACGCGAAGCAGCGCCGAAGCCGAGGCGCGCCGCGCCGCCGCCGAACGCGATTTCATCCATGCGAGCGACGCGCGCGCCGACGCGCAGACGCGAAGCGATGCGGCGACGCAGGAATTTTCCGCGGCTATCGTCGCCGTGGGAATGGACGAGCCTGCGGCGCTCGCCCTGCTCGCCGTCTCGCCGCAGGAGCGCACGCAATTGCGCGCGCGGCTGGAAGCGGCGGACGCCGCGCTCGCCGCCGCGCGAACAGAAAGGAATGCGCGCGAGAGAGACCTCGCCGATGCGCTCGGCGCAGGACGGCCGGAGCAGGATGTCGCGATTGTGGACGCGCGCCGCGCCGAAGCGGAAGCGAAATTGGAAGCGCTGGCGCGGCGACTCGGCGAGATCGGCGAAAGGCTCGCAGCCGATGATCTCGCGCATGGTCGCGCGCAGACGCTGGCCGGCGAGATCGCCGCCGCCGAGGCGACGCATAAGAGCTGGGCGGAGGTCGACGCCGCCATCGGCTCGGCGAACGGCGACAAATTCCGCCGCTTCGCGCAGAGCGTGACGCTGGAGCATCTCGTCGCCCTCGCCAATCGCAATCTGGCGACGCTGACGACGCGCTATCGGCTGGAGCGCTCGGCCAGCGACACCGCCGATCTCGGCCTGCAGATCGTCGATCGCGATCTTTGCGACGAGCGGCGCTCGACGCGCTCGCTCTCCGGCGGCGAGCGCTTTCTCGCCTCGCTCGCGCTGGCGCTCGGCCTATGCAGCCTCGAGGGCCGCGGCTCCTTCGTCGACACTCTGTTCATCGACGAGGGCTTCGGCACGCTGGATCAAGGAACGCTCGACGTCGCCATGGATGCGCTGGAGCGGCTGCATGGACAGGGCCGCAAGGTCGGCGTCATCAGCCATGTGGAGTCGCTGCGCCAGCGCATCCCCGTGCAGATCAGGGTGGAGAAGCGCGGCGGCGGCCGCAGCGCGGTGCGCATAGAGGCGCGCGCCGGCCTGCTGGTGTGAGGCCTCACAGCGCGTTGCGATAGGCCTTGCGCGAGAAGATCGTCATGAAGATGATCCACACGTCGAGCGGCAGCGACCAATGGTCGATGTAATAGAGATCATGCTCGACGCGCAGGCGGATCTTCTCCGGCGAGTCGATCTCGCCGCGCAGCCCATTGACCTGCGCCCAGCCGGTGATGCCGGGCTTCACATTGTGGCGGCGCGCATAGAGGGCGATCTTGCGCTCGAAGAGCTGGTCGTGCGCCAGAGCGTGCGGACGCGGGCCGACCAGCGACATGTCGCCGCGCAGCACATTGAAGAGCTGCGGCAACTCGTCGATATTGTAGCGGCGGATGAAGCGGCCGACGCGCGTCACGCGCTTGTCGCCGGCCGTCGCCTGAGTGATCTCGCGGCCGTCCTCCATCGTCGTCATGGAACGGAATTTGGCGATGCGGAAGGGCTCGCGGTTGAAGCCGTGGCGACGCTGGAAAAACAGCGCCGGGCCTTTGCTGTCGAGCTTGATCGCCGCCGCGACGGCGAGCAGCAGCGGCGACAGCGCGATGAGGCCCGCCGCCGCCAAGACGATATCGAAGAGACGCTTGGCGATGATCTCGAGCGATTCGTGCCGGCGGCCGCTCAGATTGAGGCTGGCGATCGAGCCGATCTTGTTGATATGCGCATCGGCGAAACGGTCGAGCACGCGCTCCGGCCCGAGATGAATGGAGGCGGGAACGCGCAGAAAAGCGGCGACGCAATCGTCGATGACGTCGGTGCGGCTCCAGGGCGCGAGGATGAACACATCGTCGGGCAGCAGCATTCGCGCCGAAGCCTGCGCCAGAGCGAGATCGTCCTGCATGGCGTCGGCGCGATCGCGCAGCGCCACGGCGGCGACGATATTCATGCCGCTCTCCCAGGGCTGATAGCGGCGCGTGAATTCGTCGATATCGCTCTCGAAGCCGACGAGAAACACGCGGCGCGCCGAGGCGCCGCCGCGCTCGGCGCTGCGCCGAACCACGCCGACCAGCGCCGCGCGCGCCGCATAGACGGAGAGAAAGCCCGTCGCATAGAAGAGCACGAAGGCGCCGCGCGAGGATTCTTCGGTCGCCTTGGCCAGAAAGCCGAAGGTCAAGGCGCAGACGAAGGCGACGCTCCACAGAACCGCGCCGCGCCAGCCATGGCCCTCCAGCGTCAGATAATTCTTGATCGCATATTCGTGCCGCATCACATTCGAGAGCACGAAGAGGATCGCCGCGAACATGCACAGCCGCAGATTGGGCAGCGTCGAGCCGTCATAGCCATAGGCGAAATAGTGATACAGCGTCTCGCAGGCGATGGCCGTGGCGAGAATGACCGCCATATCGACCAGCGCAGCGATCACCGAGAAGGAGGCGCGCATCAGCGCCGCATTGGGGCTCGGCATGGCGCGCGACCAGCCGCTGCGCAATGCGGCGCTGTCGGCTCCTGCTTTGGCGCGAGCGTCGCCTTTACGGAGCGACGAAAAGGGAAGATCGGCGATACTCGACACGGCCTCGTCTCCAACCCGATACTGCCGCCGTGCCGTAATGGAGCAATTCCCCCGTTTTGGCCGGCTTTCGGGAGTTTGGCTGCAAACGGCCTGCCCGCAGGGCGGCGAAATCGCGGCAAAATCGGGAGAAGAGGGCGGCGGCCGAGCCTCGCCATTCCATCAAGCTGTTGATTTATATAGTATTAACCAATAGCGGCGGCGGGTCCGCGCGTCTGCGGCGCCGCGGCGCCGAGAGAAGCCTTCACAATGGCGTCATCCTGCCTATAGACTATGGCCGCGGCTCGGGGGCTGGAGGGCGTCCGATCGATTCGCGGAAAGAGGGCCGAGGTGACCGTTCACTTTCGCCAGTCCAATGTTTCGCCGCAGGCCTGCCCTGCGCTGGTTCTCAACGCCGACTATCGGCCGCTGAGCTACTACCCTCTGTCCCTATGGGGATGGCAAGACGCGATAAAGGCGGTCTTCCTCGACCGGGTCAATATCGTCTCGGAATATGACAAGACGGTCAAAAGTCCGAGTTTCGAAATCAGATTGCCCTCGGTCGTTTCTCTCAAAGCCTATGTGAAGCCCGCCCGCCATCCCGCCTTCACCCGCTTCAACGTCTTTCTTCGCGACCGCTTCACGTGCCAATATTGCGGACAGCGGGACGACCTCACCTTCGATCACGTGATCCCCCGCTCCAAGGGCGGCGCCACCACTTGGGAGAATGTCGTCGCCGCCTGCTCGGCCTGCAATCTGCGCAAGGCCGACCGGCTGCCGCATGAGGCGCATATGGTTCCGGCGCAGCCGCCGTTTCAGCCGAGCGTCGCCGATCTGCATCGCAATGGGCGGCTGTTCCCGCCCAATTATCTCCATGACAGCTGGCTCGACTATCTCTATTGGGATTCGGTGCTGGAGCCCTGATATCCCCTTATGCTGCGCCGCCTTCTCGTCATCTCTTTCGCCTTCGTCCTGGCGGCCGGGGCCGGCATGATCTTCCTGCCCATCGCCGCGCTGAGCGATCCCACGACGCGCGAGGCCGGCTCGTCCCTGGCCATTGCGGCGCTGTTCTGGGCCGAGCCGGACGACGTCGCCGCAGCCTTCGGCTATGTGCTGTGGGCGATGGGGATCGCCGGCTGCGTGGCGCCGCTCGCCATTGTCGCGCTCGTCGGCGAGGTCGCCGGCGCGCGCGCCTATACATGGTATGCGGGCGCGACGGCGCTGCTCGCCGCTGCCGCGCCGACAATTCTCCGCGCCGCGCGCGGGGGCTCTCGCGTCGCAGAGGCGAGCGCGGCCGAGGGACGCTTCGCGCTGCTGTTCTTCCTCACAGGCGCGTTGACCGGCACGATCTATTGGCTGATCGCCATGCGCGGGCGGGAAGCGCGCGGCTGACGATAGCGACGCGGGATTTTCGATGAAATTGCCTCCGATTATGTTTTTGCCGCCCGCATTCGCCGTTTTGGTCGCCGCAGCGCGGGCGCAGACGGTCGAGAACGACCGCTGGCGCTTCGACGGCGATGCAGAGATTGCGCAACTGGTGCGCGCCTCGACCGAAGGCACCGATATGGTCGGGCGCTTCTCGTTCAAATGCCGCGCTCACTCGGGCGAAGTCGAGACGACCATCATCCTCGACAAAGGTGATCTCGGCGAGATCGGCGACCTCATCAAAAGAGACGGCGCCCCCGAGTTCCGAATGCTTCCCGATCTCGACAACCTAGAATTCAAGATCGAGAGCAATAATATGTATGGCTGGACCATGCTCTTCACCGTCGACGCCGGCTCCGAATTCATGCGCTCCTTCGGTCGCAGCGGCCAGCTGCGCTATCGTCTCGGCAAGACGACGCGGCAATATGGGACCACGGCCGGCAAGGACGACGCCGCGGCCTTCGTTGATGCCTGCTCGAAGAAATAGAGAGAGCCGCGATCAGCGCGATATGCCGCCGAGCACGCCGCGCAGCACTTCCTTCGCGATCTGCGTGCCGATGGAGCGCGCCGCCGATTGCACCGCCGAGCGCATGGCGAGCTCGCCCGTCGACATGCGCTTGGGATTCTCGCGCTTGAACAATCCGCCGACGACGCCGCCGACCATGCCGCCGATCTTGCCGAGAACGCCGCCGCCGGCGTTCGCCTGCGTCGTCTGCTCGCCGGGCCGCGCCGGGCCGGCGCCGGCCGAGCTCAAATGGCCCTCGGCGCGCTTCTGCAACACTTCGAAGGCCGATTCGCGATCGATGGGCGTGTCGTATTTGCCGCGCAGCGGACTCGCCGCCAGCACATTGGCGCGCTCCTCGGGGGTGATCGGCCCGACGCGCGCGGCCGGCGGCGCGACGAGCACGCGATCGACGATCTCCGGCTTGCCCTTGGCGTCGAGCATGGAGACGAGCCCCTCGCCGACGGAGAGCTGCATGATCGCCTCCGCCGTGTCGAAAGCCGGATTTTGCCGGAATGTTTCCGCCGCCGCGCGCACCGCCTTCTGGTCGCGCGGCGTGAAGGCGCGCAGCGCGTGCAGCACGCGATTGCCGAGCTGGCCGAGCACGCTGTCCGGCACGTCGAGCGGGTTTTGCGTGACGAAATAGACGCCGACGCCCTTGGATCGGATGAGCCGCACCACTTGCTCGATCGCCGTCAGCAGCGCCTTGGGCGCATCGTCGAAGAGGAGATGCGCCTCGTCGAAAAAGAAGACGAGCTTCGGCTTGTCGAGATCGCCGACCTCGGGCAGCTGCTCGAACAGCTCCGACAAGAGCCACAGCAGGAAAGTGGCGTAGAGCCGCGGCGAGCGCATGAGCTTGTCGGCCGCCAATATATTGATGACGCCGCGGCCGTCGCGATCGACGCGCAGGAAATCGGCGATGTCGAGCGCCGGCTCGCCGAAGAACTTCTCCGCCCCTTGCGCTTCCAGCACCAGCAGCTGGCGCTGGATGGCGCCCACGGTCGCCGGCGCGACATTGCCGTATTTGGTCTTCAAACGGCCCGCATTGTCGGCGACATAAGTCAGAGCGGCGCGCAGATCCTTGAGGTCCAGCAGCAAGAGGCCCTGCTCGTCGGCGACGCGGAACGTCACATTGAGAACGCCCTCTTGAACATCGTTGAGCTCGAGCAGGCGCGCGAGCAGCAGCGGCCCCATTTCGGAAATGGTGGCGCGCACCGGGTGTCCTTGCTCGCCGAACACGTCCCAGAAGACGACGGGAAAGCGGTCCACCGCATAGGCGAGGCCGATCTCGAGCGAACGATCGACGAAAGCCTGGCGCATCTCGCCCGTCTGCGACAGGCCGGCGAGATCGCCTTTCACATCGGCGAGAAACACCGGGCATCCCGCATTGGAGAAGCCCTCGGCCAATTTCTGCAGCGTCACCGTCTTGCCGCCTCCGGTCGCGCCGGCGATGAGGCCGTGGCGATTGCCGACGGAAAGAGTGAGGTAATTGTAAACGCCATCGGCATTCGCGCCGACGAGAATTTTTCCGGGGCTGGCGTTCGGGTCGTCGCTCATGTTCTCGCGCCTGCACTCATTGGGAGAATCGCCGAACCGGCATTATATATCGAGCCGTCGCCCGAGCGGGCGTTTTCCTGCGGCGTGCTGCAACGCGGCGCCGCAGCGTTGGCTTCGCTCCCCGGCGACGCTCCCCGGCGACGCTTGGCGAACGCCCTTCCGCAGGCTAAGTTCTGCGGCGAGAGAGGAGCGTCGAACCATATCGCACGCAGGAGCGCCGCGCCGAAGGGCGCACGTCTCGCAAAGCCCGCCGAGCGCGAAAGAGGTCTCACGACAGGCGATCGCGACAAGGCCGCGAGCCGTCGGGTCACGGCGATAAACGAGAAACGACGCCAAATTTTCGGGAAGCAAACGCATGTCCAAAAGTTACGCCTCCAAGAGTTCCGCCCGGAGTCGAAAGGGCCGCGCCGACGGCGGCAATATTCCCAAACTGCCTCTCTTCGCGATCGGCGGAGTCTTTCTCGCGGCCTTCGCCGCATTGGTGGTATTCACCAGCATGAAGCCGCCGCCCGCCTCCGCCATCGGCGGTCCATTCCAGCTCGTCGCCCATAATGGCCAGACGGTCACCGAGAAGGATTTTCTCGGCCGGCCCTTCCTGGTCTTCTTCGGCTACACCCATTGCCCGGACATTTGTCATACGACTCTGTTCGAGATTTCCGAGATCCTGCGCGCGCTGGGGCCGAAGGCCAATGTCGGCGCATTATTCGTGACCGTCGATCCCGAGCGCGACACGCCCCCCGTGCTCAAGGAATATCTCTCCAATTTCGATCCGCGCATCGTCGGCGTCTCCGGCGAGCGCGCGCAGCTCGATCCGATGCTGAAAGAATATCGCATCTACGCCAAGAAGGCGGCCGAGAGCGGCGAGGACTATGCGGTCGATCACACGACCGTCGTCTATCTGATGGACAAGAACGGCCGCTTCGTCAGCTCCTTCAATGTCGGACGCAAGCCCGCCGACGCCGCGCGCGATCTCGAACGCTATTTGTGACGCGCGCGCCGCGCAGACGCGACGACGCAGAGACGACACAGTCGACATTTTTTTGCGTAAGTCGGACACTTCCCTGTCGCGACTCGGCATGGCTTTGCGTTAGCATCGCGCCATGCTTCGTTTGCGACGCGACGGATTCGCCAAAACCGCGGGCTCCACCGCCATAACAGTCACTCACGCCGGCGAGACGCTCACCGTCTCGCTGCGGCGCCTGAGCAGCGCGCGGCGTTTCACGCTGCGCGTTCGCTTCGCCGCGCGTGACGCGGTGCTCACAATGCCGGCGCGCGCCTCCTTGCGCGAGGCGCGCGAATTCACCGAACGTCACGCCGCCTGGATTTCCGCGCGGCTTCGTCGGCTGCCGGAGACGATTCCCTTCCGCGACGGCGCGATCGTGCCTCTGCGCGGCGTCGACCATTCGATCGCGCATCGCCCCGGCGCACGCGGAACCGTATGGATCCAGACGCGTTTCGCGGAAGCGTCGAGCGACATAGCGGGATCCGAGCTCTGCGTCGCCGGAGCGCAGGAGCATATTCATCGCCGCGTCACCGATTTTCTGAAACGCGAAGCGCGCCGCGATCTGGAAGACGCGGTCGAGCGCCATACGCGCGCGCTCGGCCTGCCCGCGCGCAGTGTCGGCCTGCGCGACACGGTGAGCCGCTGGGGCTCCTGCTCGGCGACGGGCTCGCTGAACTTCTCCTGGCGGCTGATCATGGCGCCCGCTTTCGTGCTCGACTATCTCGCCGCGCATGAGGTCGCCCATCTCGAATATCTCGATCATTCGGATCGCTTCTGGGCGCTGACGCGGCGCCTCTGCGCGGAGACGGATCGCGCCGAGGGCTGGCTCTCCACGCATGGCGCGCATCTGCACAAATTCGGCGCGAGCGAATAGCGCCGCGCCGTCCCTCCGCTCTCCCTCGTCGAGACATGATTTCATCTGCGCCGGAAAGGCCCGGAACGGCGGCCGTCATCGGCCCGTCACGACCGCTTGGTTTCTGAACGGTTAAAAATTCGGCGCCGCCGAATCACGCCATTCCGCGACGCACAAAAATGCGCTATAAAAGAGACGAGCTTTCTTCTTCGGTAGTCGCTCATCGAGGTGGCGTATGGCCGATGTGATCTTCTACGAGAAACCCGGCTGCTCCGGGAATGCGCGCCAAAAGGCGCTGCTGCTCGCCTCCGGCCATGCGCTGCAGGTGCGAAATCTGCTCGCGGAACCCTGGAGCGTCTCCAGCCTGCGGCCCTATTTCGGCGAGACGCCGGTGCGCGAATGGTTCAATCTCGCCGCGCCCAAGGTCAAATCCGGCGAGATCGACATCGACAGGATCACGCCGCAGGCGGCGCTGGTCATGATGATCATCGACCCGATATTGATCCGCAGACCTCTCATGAAGGTCGGCGGCCGCTGCGAGGCCGGTTTCGATCCCGAGCGGATCGGCGCCTGGATCGGCCTGCAGCCGACCGAGAAGCGGGTGAGCGACGCCTGCGTGCGGTCGGAAACGGCGGCGCGACGCGCCGAGAGCGAGACCAAAGCGACGCCCACCGCCGATTGACTCGGCGGCGGCGAGAGCGAGCGGGCGCACAAGGAGGTCGTGATGCTGTTCCGGCGCGATGCTCTGGCCTCTGCCGCGCCTTGCGGCATGTATTTCGAGAGCTTGCTCGAGCGCTGCCGGGCGATGCGGCCCATTCGCATCGGCGTGGTGCATCCCTGCGACGCCGTGTCGATAGAAGGCGCCCTCGCCGCGCGCGACCGAGGGCTCATCACGCCCGTTCTTGTCGGGCCACGCGCCAAGCTCGCGGCGGCGGCCGCCGCCGCGAACCTCTCGCTCGAGGGCGTCGAGATCGTCGATGCGCCGCATAGCCACGCCGCCGCCGACAATGGCGTCGAGCTGGTGCGTCGCGGCGAGCTCGAGGCGCTGATGAAAGGCTCGCTGCATACCGACGAGCTGATGGGAGCCGTGGTGCGGGAGGGGACCGGCCTGCGCACGGAGCGGCGCGTCAGCCATGTCTTCGTGCTCGACGTGCCCAATTACTGCAAGCCGCTGCTCGTCACCGACGCGGCGATCAACATAGCCCCCACGCTCGCCGAGAAGCGCGACATTGCGCAAAACGCCATAGACCTCGCCCATGCGCTCGGCATAGAACGGCCGAAGCTCGCCGTTCTTTCCGCCGTAGAGACGGTGGACGCCAAAATCCCGTCGACGATCGAGGCCGCCGCGCTCTGCAAAATGGCCGATCGCGGCCAGATCACCGGCGCCGACGTCGATGGTCCGCTCGCCTTCGACAATGCCATCTCGCCCGAGGCCGCGAAGGCGAAAGGCATTGTCTCCAACGTCGCCGGCTATGCCGACATTCTCCTCGTTCCCGATCTCGAGGCCGGCAACATACTCGCCAAACAGCTCGTCTATCTCGCCGACGCCGAGGACGCCGGCATTGTGCTCGGCGCCCGCGTGCCGATCGTGCTGACGAGCCGCGCCGATGGCGTGCGCGCCCGCATCGTCTCCTGCGCGCTGGCGCAGCTCTTCACCCATCGCGTGGTGGAGGGTGTGTGAGCGGCGCTTCTGCAGTTCTATTGGCGCTCAACGCCGGCTCCTCGAGCCTCAAATTCGCGCTCTACGACGCAGCGACGCTCGCGCCTCTGTGCCGCGGCGGCGTCACCGCCATAAAGGAGAAGGACCGGCCCGCCCATTTTTCGGCGAAAGGCGAGGCGGCGACGGCGCTGATGGCGGGAGAAGGCCCCTCGCCGGACACAGACCATGAGGGCGCGGCGCGCTGGCTCATCGCGGCGATCGGCGAGCGGCTGGCGGAGCTTCCCCTCGCGGCCGTGGGGCATAGGGTCGTCCATGGCGGCGCGGAATTCGACCGCCCCGTCCTGGTGACGCCGGACATTTTGCGGCGGCTGGAGGCGCTCTCGCCGCTCGCGCCGAGCCATCAGCCGCATAATCTCGCGCCGATCCGCAGCCTGCTCGACAGCGCGCCCAGGCTGCCGCAGATCGCCTGTTTCGACACGGCCTTTCACCGCACGCAGCCGCGTCTCGCGCAGCTGTTTCCGCTGCCGCGCGAATTCGCCGAGCGCGGCGTGCTGCGCTACGGCTTTCACGGCCTCTCCTATCAGTTCATCGCGGAAGAGCTGCGCCGCCTCGAGCGCGCTCCGGGCCGCACGATCGTCGCGCATCTCGGCCATGGCGCCAGCCTCTGCGCCATGCACGATCTCGAGAGCGTCGCCACCACAATGGGCTTCACGGCGCTCGACGGGCTGATGATGGGCACGCGCAGCGGCGCGATCGACCCCGGACTGCTGCTGCATCTCGTGATGCAGGAGGGCTATTCGCCGAAAGAGGTTCATGCTCTGCTCTATGAGCGATCGGGCCTGCTCGGCGTCTCCGAAATCAGCGACGATCTGCGCGCGCTCGAGGCGAGCGCCTCGCCGGCGGCGGAGGAGGCCATGGCGCTCTTCGCCTATCGCGCGGCGCGCGAGATCGGCTCGCTGGCGAGCGCGCTGAACGGGCTGGATCGCCTCGTCTTCACGGCCGGCGTCGGCGAAAATTCGCCGTCCATGCGCGCGCGAATCTGCGCCTATCTCGGCTTTCTCGGCCTCGCGCTGGACGATGCGACGAATGCGGCCAATGCGCAAGTCATCAGCGCGCCGTCGAGCCGCGTCGAAACCCTCGTGCTTCCGACCAATGAGGAAGCGGTGATCGCCGAGGCCGCGCAGGCGCTGCTCGGCGTCCATTGAGAGCGACGAAGCGCCGAAAATCGCACAGCAATTCGGCGCCCGTCGCATATTTTGCAGGCTAATTTTCGCGCCGCCCGCGCGCCGCTTTTTCACAAGCGCCTGATTTGTCGAGATGAGGCCGGCCGCACTGAGATGGCGCGGAGATTGCGTCTAGTCGGACGCCGAGAGCCGAGCTTTCGGCGCGGCCCAAAGAGGGGCCAAAATCAGCAACGCCGCTGTTCCGATCGTGTCGCGCCCAAAACGCGATCGTCGGACGGCGGCTTTTTTTGTCCGTCGCGCCCCGACGGAGCGCGGCGCCGACGAGGGGCAGACACAAAATGATGAGAATGAAACGAAGCGCTCCGCCGCGCCCGATCCTCGTGAGCGCGAAGACTTTGGCCATCGCCGCCGCTCTGCTCGGCGTCTGCGTCGGAGAGGCGGCCGGCGCGGACGCGCCAGCCAAGCTCGTCGCCGCGCCTGCGCCCGATGTCGCCGCCCCTGCGCCCCTGCCGCCGGCGCCGCTCGGCGTCTTCGGCGCCGATATGCCGCCCGCCGGCAAGCTCGTCGTCTCCATCATCCCGCAATTCGCCAATCTCTCGCATACATTGAAAGGAACGCGGCGACTCTCGTCGGAAGAGGTGGTCGCGACGACGCCCTGGTTCGGCCATCCGACATCGAAGCTCAGGCTCGTGCCGCAGAATGTCTCCGTCGCCTCGCAGACGCTGGCGCTCGCCTATGGAATCACCAAGGACTGGTCCGTCGTCGTCACCGGCGGCATGATCGAGCGCAATCTCGACATGCTCGCGTTCAAAGGACCGACGAGCCTCGAGCGTCTCGGGCTCAGCCATACGGGAACCGACGGCCTCACCGATTTCACCGCCTCGACGATCTATCGCGTCTATCAGGACGAGATACATCGCATTCAGCTCAATCTCGGCATGAGCTTCCCGACCGGAAGCACCCACAACACATTCCGCCTGCTGCTGCCGGACGGCAGCTATGCGACGAGCCGCGCCTTCTATGCATTGCAGCCGGGCGCCGGCACTTTCGACGTGCTGCCCGGAATCGTCTACGCCGGCCATATCGACAAATGGTCCTGGGGCCTCTCCTATCGCGGCCGCTTTCCGCTGGCCGCCAATCCGGAAGGCTATCTCTATGGCGATCTGCACGAGTTCAACGGCTGGGCCGGCTATAGCTGGATAAAGGGCCTGACCACCACTTTCCGCGTCAACGCCACGACGCAGGGCGAGATTCGCGGCCTCGATCCGATGATCCGCGGCAAGGCGCAGGCGGCCAATCCCAATTTCTACGGCGGCCAGCGCGTGGAGCTGTGGGGCGGCGCGACGATCGGCGGCGCGCTCATCGGCCAGGAGGCGCTGACCATCGCGCTGGAGGCGGGCATCCCCGTCTATCAAAGCCTCAACGGCCCGCAGCTCTCCAAGAACTGGCAGGCCGGCATGGCGCTGCGCTGGAGAATCTAAAATAGTCGGTGCGGGCGCGGCGGCCCCGGCGCGGCGACGCCCCCCGCCGCCCGCGTTCTCGACATCGCCTGCCGAGCGTGGCACAAACCGCCCCGGAATCTCAAAAAAGCCGTGGCGGGACGATGACGAACATAGCGGAACTGGAGACCGAGACTCTGGCGGCGATCGCGGCGGCGGCCGATGAGGCCGCGCTCGAGGCCGTGCGCGTCGGCGCTCTCGGCAAAAAGGGAAGCATTTCGGCGCTGCTGGCCACGCTCGGCAAAATGTCGCCGGAGGACCGCAAGACCGAAGGCGCCAAGATCAATGCGCTGAAGGACAAGGCTCAAGAGGCGCTCGCCGCGCGTCGCGACGTCCTGCAGACGCAAGCGCTGGAGAAGCGCCTTTCCGCCGAGACGGTGGATGTGACGCTGCCGGTGCAGGAGAGCGGCCAGGAGCTGGGGCGCATTCATCCGATCTCGCAGGTGATGGACGAGCTGACGGCGATCTTCGCCGATATGGGCTTTTCCGTCGCCGAAGGGCCGGACATTGAAAGCGACGATTATAATTTCACCAAGCTGAACTTCCCCGAGGGGCATCCCGCGCGGGAGATGCACGACACTTTCTTCTTTCCGCCGGGCGCGGACGGCAAGCGCAAGCTGCTGCGCACGCATACGAGCCCGGTGCAGGTGCGCACAATGCTGAGCAAGGCGCCGCCGATCCGCGTGATCTGCCCCGGCCGCACCTATCGCTGCGACAGCGACCAGACGCATACGCCCATGTTCCATCAGGTCGAGGGGCTCGTCATCGACGAGACGACCCATATGGGCCATTTGAAATGGGTGCTGGAGGAGTTTCTGAAGGCCTTCTTCGAGGTGAAGTCGGTGAAGATGCGCTTTCGCCCCTCCTTCTTCCCCTTCACCGAGCCTTCCGCGGAAGTGGATGTGCAATGCCGCCGCAAGGACGGCGACATTCGCTTCGGCGAGGGAGAGGATTGGATGGAGATATTGGGCTGCGGCATGGTGCATCCCAATGTGCTGCGCAATTGCGGGCTCGATCCCGACAAATATCAGGGCTTCGCCTTCGGCGTCGGCATAGATCGTCTCGCCATGCTGAAATACGGCATGTCGGATCTCCGCGCCTTCTTCGAGGCCGACGCGCGCTGGCTGACGCATTATGGATTCAGGCCGCTGGATTTCCCGACGCTGGCGGGCGGGTTGAGCGGGTGAGGCATGCCCTCCCTGCTGCGATGGCGAGGTTATCGCTTCTTCTTCTACTCGGCGGATGGATGGGAGCCGCCTCATATCCATGTGGTCAAGGACGGCAAGGAAGCGAAAATCTGGCTGAACGACCTCAATCTCGCGATCAATCTCGGTTACTCCGCCAAGGAGCTGAACGAGATCATCCGAAAGACGCGCGAGGAGCGCGGCATCTTTCTGGAGGCGTGGCATGACTATTTTGCAAATTGACATCGAGGACAGCCGCCCGATCGCCGCGCATTGCGACGACGACTTCCTGAATGTGACGCTCGCCGACGGCCGCGAGCTGCGCACGCCTCTGTGGTGGTATCCCCGCCTCGCGAGCGCGTCGCCTTCGGCGCGCAATGTCGTCGAATTCATGCCGATGGGAATGCATTGGCCGCAGATCGACGAAGACATCAGCGTCGCCAGCATGCTGCGCGGTCAAAAAGCGCCGGGCGCGACGCCTCCCGCACAGGCCGCACGAGGCGCCTCGCCGAGATGAGCTCAACGATCTATTTCGTCACCGACGTCGAGCTCGATGGACCAGATCCGTCGCGCAATTCGATGATCAGCTTCGCTTCTGCCGCGCTGGACGCCGACAGCGGCGTCGTCGGGACATTCGAGGTCAATGTCGCGCCTCTCGCGGGCCGCTCGCCCGATCCGCATACGGCCGCCTGGTGGGCGACGCAGCCGCTCGCCTATGAAGCGTCGACGCGCGATCCGCGCGCGGCCGAAGAAGCGATGATCGCCTTCGCCGATTGGGTGGAGAGCTTCGCCGCCGTCCGCGTCTTCGCGTCTCGCCCGCTGATGCTCGATGGCGTCTGGATCGACGAATATCTGCGCCGCTTCGCCGGCGCGCGCGTCTTCTCCGCGCCCTGGGAAGGGCGACAGCTGTTCCACGGAGCGGGTCTCGACATCGGCAGCCTGCTCATCGGCCTCTTCGGCTGGAGCTATGCGCAAGCGCATGACGTCTCGTTTCCCAAAGACTGGCTCGGCGGCCATGCGCACACGCATAGAGCGATCGACGATGCGCTCGGCTACGCCAATGTCCTACACTGCGCCTTGCGCGTCAGCGCCGCGCAGCCCAAAAAGCACGAAGATTTCCGGAACGTTCCCGCATGAAACTCACACTCTCCTGGCTGAAAGACCATCTCGAGACGAGCGCCTCGCTCGAGGAGGTCGTCGAAACTCTGACGCGCATCGGCCTCGAGGTCGAGCATTTGCACGATCCCGCCGCGCAGCTGAAGGATTTCCGCATCGCGCATGTGATCGAGGCCAAGCCGCATCCCAACGCCGATCGCCTGCGCGTCTGCATGGTCGATACGGGCGAAGGCGCGCCGGTGCAGGTCGTCTGCGGCGCGCCCAACGCCCGCACGGGATTGAAGACCGTCTTCTCCGCGCCCGGAACCTATATTCCGGCCAAGAAGATCACGCTCGGCAAGGGCGTCATCCGCGGCGTCGAATCGCTCGGAATGCTGTGCTCGGCCGCCGAGCTGGAGCTCTCCGACGAGCATGACGGCATCATAGAGCTGCCGGAGGACGCCCCCATCGGCGCGGTCTATGCCAAATGGGCCGGGCTCGACGATCCGGTCGTCGAGATCAATCTGACGCCCAACCGCTCCGACGCCGCCGGCATTTATGGCATTGCGCGCGATCTCGCCGCCGCAGGCCTCGGAACGCTGAAGACGCCGCCAGTGGAAACGATCGAAAGCCGCTTCGCCATTCCGCAGCGCGTCACGCTCGATTTCGTGGACGCGGACGAGCATCTCGCGCCGCTCTTCGCTCTGCGTCTGGTGCGCGGCGTGAAGAATGGCCCGAGCCCGGCCTGGCTGCAGGATCGCCTGCGCGCCATCGGCCTGCGCCCGATCAACGCGCTCGTCGACATCACCAATTATCTGACCTTCGACCGCGCGCGTCCGCTGCATGTCTTCGACGCGAAGAAAGTGGCGGGCGAGCTCGTGGTGCGCCGCGCCCGCGCCGGCGAGGAGCTGCTCGCGCTCGACGGCAAGACCTATAAGCTCGATTCCGACATGGTCGTCATCGCCGACCACAAAGGCCCCGAATCTCTCGCCGGCGTCATGGGCGGCGAGCATTCCGGCTGCTCCGACGACACGACGGACGTGCTGATCGAGACCGCGCTGTGGGATCCCGCCAATATCGCCCACACCGGCCGCAAGCTCGGCATCTCCACCGACGCGCGCTATCGTTTCGAGCGCGGCGTCGATCCGTCCTTCGCTCTGCCCGGCCTCGAGCTGGCGACGAAGCTGGTGCTGGAATTCTGCGGCGGCGAGGCGTCCGACGTCGCCATTTGCGGCGCGGCGGAAACGCCGACGCGCCGGCTGCGCTTCCCCTGGAGCGAGACGAAGCGCCTCACCGGCCTCGACGTCTCGAAAGACGAGTCGACCGCCATTCTCACGCGCCTCGGCTTCACGATCGAGGCGGCGGGCGAGGAGGCGCTGGTGGGCGTTCCCAGCTGGCGCCCGGACATTGAAGGCAAGGCCGATCTCGTCGAGGAGATCGCCCGCATCGCCGGCTTCGACACCATCGCCGCGGCGCCGCTGCCGCGCAACGCCGGCGTAACCGAGCCAGTTCTCACCCTGCTGCAGAAGCGCACGCGCGCGGCGCGACGCGCGCTGGCGGCGCGCGGGATGGTCGAGGCCGTCACCTGGTCCTTCGTCTCCGAGGAGCAGGCACAAGCTTTCCGTAGCAGCGGCGAAAATCGCTTCGCCCTCGCCAATCCGATCGCGGCGGAACTCTCGGACATGCGGCCGAGCCTGCTGCCCGGCCTCGTCACCGCCGCCGGCCGCAACGCCGCGCGCGGCTTTCCCGATGTCGCTCTGTTCGAGGTCGGGCAAATCTTCCTCGGCGAGGATGAGAAGGGCCAGAAGATCGCCGCCACGGGTCTGCGCCGCGGCTTCGCTCTGCCGGCCGGCGCCGGCCGGCATTGGTCGGGCAAGGAGCGCGCGGTCGGCGTCTTCGACGTGAAGGCCGACGCGCTCGCGCTGCTGCAGACGCTCGGCGTCGCCACGGGCGGCTTGCAGATCGTCGCCGGCGGCCCCTCCTGGCTCCATCCGGGCCGCTCGGCGACGCTGCAATTCGGCCCCAAGGCGGTCATCGGCCATTTCGGCGAATTGCACCCGCGCGTGTTGCAGGCGCTCGACGTCGAGGGGCCGATCGCCGCATTCGAGATTATTCTCGACGCGCTTCCGGCGCCCAAGGCCAAGCCCACCAAGGCCAAGGCGAAATTGGAGCTCTCCGATCTCCAGCCGGTCTCGCGCGATTTCGCCTTTCTGCTGGATCGCGACCAGCCGGCCGGCGATCTCATTCGCGCCGTGCAGGGCGCCGATCGCGCGCTCATCACCGATGTCAGCGTCTTCGACATCTATGAAGGCCAAGGCGTGCCGGAGGGCAAGAAATCCGTCGGCGTCGCCGTGCGGCTGCAGCCCCGCGACAAAACGCTCACCGACGCCGATCTCGAGGCCCTCGCCCACAAAATTGTCACAGAGGCGGGCAAGAAAACGGGCGCCCAACTCAGAGGTTGACGATGCTTCGCATGATTCGCTTCGTCTTCATTGCCTGCCTCGCCGGTTTTTGCTCCGCCGCGGCCGCCGCGCCGCGCAATATCGGCGATTGCGAGCAGATACAGGCGGCGGACGCCTATAATCGCTGTCTCGCCTCCTTCGGCCCGGCCGCCCGCACGCGGAGCAACGCTTCCGCGCTCTCCTTCGCTCCGGCGGAGGAGGCGGCCTCCCAGAGCGACAAGCGCCCCGGCGCTTTCGCGGAACGAGGCCACCGCGGGCGCTTGCGCATGATGTTTTCGCCCGGCGGCCGCTGACGACCGCCGCCGGCGAGGGAGGAGCGACCAATGGCTCGAACACCCTCGATCGGCGGCATAGCGCGACGCGATTTTCTCAATGGCCTGCTGATCGCCGCGGGCGGCGCTGTCTCGCGCAGCGTTTCCGCGCGCGCTTTCGCGGGCGGAACCTGCGACGGGCCGATCGGCCTCGATCCGCGCGCTCTGCGCGGCGGCAATCTCCCTTCCGTTTTCGCCGTCTCGCATTGGCTGCGCGACGGTCGCCTGACGTTCGAGAAAGGCTCCGTCTCGCTCGCGCCGGGATGCGACGAGAGCGCCGGAACTTTTCCCATTCTGGACACGAATGGAAGCTTCGACGTCATCGTCATCGGCGGCGGCCTGTCCGGCCTTTCCGCCGCGCATCATCTGCTGCGCGAGCGCCCGCAGGCGCGCCTGCTGATCCTCGAGGCGGCGCCTGTCCTCGGCGGCAACGCCGGCCGTGACGACGCCCCGCCCCTCCCCGGCCCGGCCTCCACCGCCGGCGCCTATGGAGCCGCGCCTTCCGCCGATTGGCTCGCGCAATTCTATCGCGCCATCGACGTCGATTGGCTGGCGCAGAGCGTCCCCGGCCCGGAGAGCAGCTTCTACTTCGACGAATTCGCGCCCGGCCTCGGCGCCGGCGCGCGCGGCTGGAACATAGACACATTCGAGCGCGGCGCCGCGCATCTTCCCTATGACGCGCGCCTGCGGGAAGACTTCGCCCGCGCTTTCGCGGCGATCCGCGCGCTCGGCGAAAAAGGCCTCGCCGAACCGGCCGATGAGAGCGACCCGGCGCTCGACGATCTCTCGAGCGTCAGCCTCGCGCAGCATCTCGAGACGACGCTCGGCTGCGACGCGATCGTCTCGCGCTTTTTCACCGCCTATACGCTGACCGCTTTCGGCGGAACGGCCGAGCAGGTGAACGCTCATAGCGCCATCACATTCTTGTCGAGCGAGCTGACCCGCGGCTCCGTCTTCGCCTATCCGGGCGGAACGTCGGAAATCGCGCGCCGCATTTCGCGCCGACTGACGCAGAGCGAGACGCCGCCGCGTTTCGAAACCAACGCCACGGCGCTACGGATCGAGACGACGGCGCGTGGCGCGAACGTCGTCTATTTCCAGGATGGCCGCTTTCATCGCATCTTCGGCGAGCGGATTATCCTCGCCGCGCCGGCGCAGAGCGCGCGCCATCTCGTCGCGCATCTTTCCGACGCCGCGCGCAAAGCGGCATGGACGCAATTCCATGCGGCGCCGCTCGTCACCGCCAATGTCGTGCTGCGCCACGCGGCGCCCTTGGCGCAGCTCGGGCTCGGCTACAGTCAGAGCTGGTGGGGCGGCCGGCATTTCGTCAATTACATCGTCGCCGATTGGATGAGCGACAAGCGCGCCGCTCCCCAGCGGCAAACGACGCTCACCTTCTACGGCGGCTGCGACGCGCCGCTGGGCGCTCTCGCCGAAGCGCGCATGAAGCTGCTGCACACGCCCTTTTCCGATTACGAAGACTCCCTCCGCAGCGATCTGTCGCGGCTGATGCGCGGCGCGGATTTCGATTTCGATCGCGATGTGCGCGCGCTCTTCCTCTATCGCTGGGGCCACAGCATGTTGCGGCCGCCGCCGAATTTCCTCTTCGGCGCGACGCGAGGCGCGAGCGGCAGGCTCGACCGCGCCCAGGCGCCGCGGCGCATCGCCTGCGCGCCGCTGGGGCCGATCGTTTTCGCGGGCCAGCATGTCGAAGGCGCCCCATCTATCGAGAGCGCGATCGGCTCCGGTCGCCGCGCAGCGCTGCAAGCGCTGGAGACGGCCCCACGCTGAAAGCGCCTCACCAGCGCAGAACAGCGCCGCCCCAGGTCATTCCGGCGCCGATCGCCATCATGGCGATCACATCGCCCTTCTTCAGCCGGCCGGCGCGATTGGCCTCGTCCAGCGTGATCGGCATGGAAGCGCTCGACGTGTTGCCGAAGCGGGAAATATTCATCCAGCATTTCTCGAGCGGCACGCCGAGCTGCGCCAGCGACGCCTCTATGATGCGGGCGTTGGCCTGATGCGCGATGACGTGATCGACATCCTTCGCCTCGAGGCCGGCCATGGCCAACGCCTCGGTGACGATCTCCGGCAGCAAGCGCAGCGCGACCTTATAGACCTCGCGGCCGCGCATTTTGATCTTATGCGCCTCCCCCGGCGTCGGCCCGTCCTGACGCGGATCATAGGCGCGCGGAATGCCGAGAATGCTGGTCAATGTTCCATCGGTGCGCAGGCTGGTCGCGAGAAGGCCGCGGCCCTCCTCCTCACCCGGGCCGAGCACCATGGCGCCGGCGGCGTCGCCGAACAGCACACAGGTCTCACGATTGGTCCAATCGACGACGCGGCTCAGCGTCTCCGCCCCCACGACCAGCGCGCGGCGGACCTTGCCGGTCTTGATGAACTGATCGGCGATGGAGAGCGCATAGAGCGAGCCGGCGCAGGCGGCCGAGACATCGAAGGCGAAAGCGTTCTCGGCGCCGATCTTGGCCTGCAGAAAGGCGGCGCAGGCGGGCGTCTGCGCGTCGCCGGTCACTGTGGCGACGATGATGAGGTCCAGCTCGCGTGGATCGACGCCGGCCAGCTCCAACGCGTTTTTCGCTGCTGCGGCGGCCATATCGGAGGTGGATTCGCCCGGCGCGGCGATGCGCCGCTCCTCGATCCCGGTGCGGCTGACGATCCAGGCGCCATTGGTCGCGACCATTTTCTCGAGGTCGGCGTTGGTCAGAACCTTCGCGGGGGCGTAGGATCCGGTTCCGAGTATGACGGTTCTGAGCAACGGCGTGCAGCCTCTTCCTTCTGACCCCGGCGAGCGTGCGCCGCCGGGGATACCTCATGCCTAGCAGGGATCGGCGAGGCGCGAACCTTAAAATTCGTTAATCCCCAAGCCTAGCTCGAGATTGCCTGCTCGAGTTCCGCCTGGCTCGAGTTTGGCGGAGTTCACGTTTCGATCCGCGCCGGGGGCGATTGCCACGGCGCGCGCGCCATGGCAAGCCTTCGCCCATGCAGAACGTCCCCTCCGACCCGCCCGCGCCCGCCAAAGAGGCGCCGCGCGTCTCCTTCGTCTCGCTCGGCTGCCCCAAGGCGCTCGTCGACAGCGAGCGCATCCTCACGCGCCTGCGCGCCGAAGGCTATGAGCTTTCGCGCACCCATGCGGGGGCCGATGTCGTGGTGGTGAACACCTGCGGCTTTCTGGACAGCGCCAAGGCCGAGTCGCTGGAGGCGATCGGCGCGGCGCTCAAGGAGAATGGCAAGGTCGTCGTCACCGGCTGCATGGGCGCCGAGCCGCAGGCGATCGCCGAGCAATTCCCCGACGTGTTGGCGATCACCGGCCCGCAAGCCTATGAGAGCGTGGTCGAGGCCGTCCACGCCGCCGCCGCGCCGAGCCATGATCCGTTTCTCGATCTCGTGCCCGAGCAGGGCGTCAAGCTCACGCCGCGCCATTACGCCTATCTCAAAATCTCGGAAGGCTGCGACAATAGCTGCTCCTTCTGTATCATTCCGCATTTGCGCGGCTCGCTGGCCTCGCGGCCCGCGGGCGAGGTGCTGCGCGAGGCCGAGCGGCTGGTGAAGGCGGGCGTCAAGGAGCTGCTGGTCATCTCGCAGGACACCAGCGCCTATGGCCGCGATCTGCGCTACTCCGAAAGCCAATGGGGCGACCGCAGCGTGCGCGCGCGTTTCCTCGACCTCGCAAAGGAGCTGGGCTCGCTCGGGGCCTGGGTGCGGCTACATTATGTCTATCCCTATCCGCATGTGGACGAGGTCGTCGAGCTGATGGCGCAGGGCAATATCCTGCCCTATCTCGACATTCCCTTTCAGCACGCCGCCCCTTCCGTGCTGAAGGCGATGAAGCGTCCCGCCAATGAGGAGAAGACGCTGGAGCGCATCAAGGCGTGGCGACGCATCTGCCCCGATCTCGCGCTGCGCTCCACTTTCATCGTCGGCTTCCCCGGCGAGACGGAAGAGGATTTCGCCTATCTGCTCGATTGGCTGGAGGAGGCGGAGATCGACCGCGCCGGCGCCTTCCGCTACGAGCCCGTGGCCGGCGCGCCGGCCAACGATCTGCCGCGCGACGCCATCCCGCCCGAGGTGAAGGACCAGCGCTGGAAGCGCTTCATGGAGCGCCAGCAGAAGGTGAGCGCCCGCCTCCTGAAGCGCAAGATCGGCAAGCGCCTGCAAGTTCTGGTGGACGAGCCCGGCGGCGGCGCCACAGGCCTCGCACGCGGACGCAGCAAGGCGGACGCGCCGCAGATCGACGGAACCGTGCATATCTCCTCGCGCCGCCCACTGCGCGCCGGCGACATCGTAACAGTGAAGATCGACCGCGCCGACGCCTATGATCTCTATGGCGCGGCGGTGTGATATAAGAGCGCGAAGCCTCGCCGCGCGCGCATCCTTCTCCCGCCTGCGGGAGAAGGTGGCCCGGCGAAGCCGGGTCGGATGAGGGCCCCGGCCGCGAAAGCGAGTGATAAACGATAAAAATAGGCCACGAACCGCAGCGACCCTCATCCGACCTCGCTTCGCGAGGCCACCTTCTCCCACGAGTGGGCGAAGGAGCGCGCACGACGAATGCTGAACAACAATAACCGAGGAGCGCCGCCCATGACCGAAGAACCCCCGAAGGACCGCATTCCGCGTCTGCTGGCCAGCCGTCAGCTGATGTTCTTCACGGCGGTCATCCTCGCCTTGTGGGTGTTCGTCACCTTCTTCTTCCGCAATCCGTATCAGCAGGCGGTCGAGTTCGGCTATTACGACAGTCACCCTTATGACGAAGGCACGATCTGGACCTATGTGCTGGTCGTCGTGCCGATGATCGGCCTAGGGGCCGCGCTGCTCTGGTGGCAGCGGCGCAGCGCCGGCAAGTAATCGCGCATTGCGCAGCGCGGTGGAAGACTGCGCCACGCGCGGCGCATGGAGATAGACGAAAGCGGGCGGCGGCATGTCGGCGAGCAGCGCCGCCGCGCTCTCCGGCAGGCGGGCGGACGCATAGCGTTGCGCCGCTTTGGCCGAGGCGGCGCGAAAGGTCGCGCCCGGCCGATCGACGATGGCGATCGGCGTCGTTTGCGCGATCTCCCGCCAATCGCGCCAGCGGTGGAACTGCAGCAGATTGTCCGCGCCCATGATCCAGACGAAGCGCACGCCTGGACAGCGCCGATGCAGAAAACGCAGCGTGTCCGCCGTATAGCGCGCGCCGATCTCCGCCTCGAGCCCCGTGACCACTATGCGCGGATCGCGGGCGACTTTCTGCGCCGCGGCGATGCGCTGCGCCAGAGACGGCAGGCCGGCGGTCTCCTTCAGCGGATTGCCGGGCGTCACCAGCCACCAGAGGCGATCGAGCGCCAGCCTCTGCAACGCCACCTGCGAGACATGGGCGTGGCCTTCATGCGGCGGATCGAAAGAGCCGCCGAAGAGGCCGATGCGCATCCCCGGCGCGTGAGGCGGCAGGCGGATCATCGCGAAATCTTCGAAAGCTCGCGCTTCCTTCTCCCACTTGTGGGAGAAGGTGGCCTCGCGAAGCGAGGTCGGATGAGGGCCCTGGCGGCCACAGCATTCTTTGGGACCAACTCGGCTCGCATACGGAAAACCTCGGCGACCCTCATCCGACCCGACTGCGTCGGGCCACCTTCTCCCACAAGTGGGAGAAGGGAGCGCGCACGAAGATTCCGCGCGCTCATCCCCGCACCTGCCCGGCGCCGTGGACGCGATATTTGAACGAGGTGAGCTGCTCGACGCCCACCGGGCCGCGCGCATGCATGCGGCCCGTCGCTATGCCGATCTCGGCGCCGAAGCCGAACTCGCCGCCATCGGCGAATTGCGTCGAGGCGTTGTGCAGCACGATCGCCGAATCCACCTCGGCCATGAAGCGCCGCGCCACTTCCTCATTCTGCGTGATGATGCAATCTGTGTGATGCGAGCCGTAAGTCTCTATATGCGCGATCGCCGCCTCCAGCCCATCGACGACGCGGACGGCGATGATGGCGTCGAGATATTCGGCGCGCCAATCCTCCTCGCTCGCCGGCAGAACGAGCACGTCGACATCCTGCGTCGCGGCGTCGCCGCGCACCTCGCAGCCGGCGTCGAGCAGCATCTTCACGAGCGGCTCGAGATGCGTGGCCGCGCAGGCGCGATCGACCAGCAGCGTCTCGGCGGCGCCGCAAATGCCGGTGCGGCGGAGCTTGGCGTTGAGCAATATATGCTTCGCCATGTCGAGATCGGCTTGCGCGTGGACGAAGACATGAACAATGCCCTCGAGATGCGCGAAGACCGGCACGCGCGCCTCATGCTGCACGCGCGCGACCAGGCTCTTGCCGCCGCGCGGCACGATGACGTCGACATTGCCGTCCAGACCGGCGAGCATGGCGCCGACGGCGGCGCGATCGGCGACGGGGACCAGCGAGATCGCCTCTTCCGGCAGGCCGGCGGCGACGAGGCCGGCGACGAGACAGGCATGGATCGCGCGAGAGGAGCGCAGGCTCTCCGAGCCGCCGCGCAGAATGGCGGCGTTGCCGGCCTTGAGGCAGAGGCCGCCGGCGTCGGCGGTGACATTGGGCCGGCTCTCGTAAATCACCCCGATGACGCCGAGCGGCGTCGCCACGCGCTCGATGAGGAGGCCATTGGGGCGCTCGAAGGACGCCAGCAGCCGGCCGACGGGATCGGCCAGCTCGGCGATCTCCTCGAGGCCGCGCGCCATCGCCTCGACGCGCGCGGGATCGAGCGTCAGCCGATCGAGAAAAGCGGCGGCGGTTCCACGCGATTTCGCCTCCGCGACATCCAGCGCATTGGCGGCGAGCAGCTCGCCCATGCGCCGGCGCAGCTCCGCCGCAGCAGCGCGCAGAGCGGCGTTTTTGGTCTCGGCCGACGCCAGCGCGACCGACCGCGCCGCCCGCCGGGCGCCGGCGCCGAGCGTGGACATCAGCTCGCCGATCGCCCGCTCGCTCGTCACGATTGCTTCCGCCTGCGCCATTTTCTTCGCCTTTCGACTGCTCGCGATCCGCTAGCACGAATCGCCCCGCCGCTGAAAGCCGGCGGTTTCGAGCAGGCGATTCCGAACAGGCGATTCCGAGCGGACTTGCCTTCCGGCGGAGCCTTTTGTAATACGCCACGGCTCGCGGGCCTCGGCGCCGAGCGGCCGAGACGAACGACTCGTCGGCGACGCCCGACTGGGTATCCGAGCGCAGGCGAAACGGACCCTGCGAATGCGCGGAGCACACCGAAACGAGGTTCTTCGGATGACCAAACGCGCGCTGTTGACGGGCATTACCGGACAGGACGGAGCCTATCTCGCACAGCTTCTGCTCGGCAAAGGCTATGAAGTCTATGGCGTGATCCGCCGCTCCT
>NZ_WOVC01000123.1:0-566 GCF_011378635.1 Methylosinus sp. RM1 | reverse complement strand
CCCAGCATCGATTAGAGTCCGGCCGATTGCAGGACGGACACGATGAAGAAGAAACGGTTCACGGAAGAGCAGATCATCGGGATTTTGCGGGAGCAGGAAGCCGGCGCGAAGACGGCGGACCTCGCGCGCAAATACGCGGTTTCGGAGACGACGCTCTACAATTGGAAGGCCAAATTCGGCGGCATGGACGTTTCCGAGGCCAAGCGACTGAAGGCGCTGGAGGAAGAAAACGCGCGTCTGAAGAAGCTCCTCGCCGATCAGATGCTCGACGCGGCGGCAATGCGTGAGCTTCTGGGAAAAAAATGGTAGGGCCCGCCGTCAAGCGCGAAGCCGTCGCGCACCTTCAGGCCGTCATGGGCCTGTCGGAACGTCGGGCCTGCCGGATCGTCGCGATCGATCGCAAGACTGCGCGCTACACGTCGAAGCGCCCGGCCGACGCCGAGCTTCGCGCCGAACTGCGCGATCTCGCCAATGCGCGTCGGCGCTTCGGCTACCGGCGGCTGTTCGTCTTGCTTCGTCAGCGGGGCGAGCGCTCGGGCAAGAACCGCATCTATCGGCTCTACCGC
>NZ_WOVC01000077.1:0-4797 GCF_011378635.1 Methylosinus sp. RM1 | reverse complement strand
GTGGAGCAGCTGTAATAGCGATGCACTTTGCCGCTCTTCGAGGTCCCGGTGCGCAGCGTCATCGCGCCGCCGCAAGTAGCGCAGACGGCGAGGCCGGTAAGGAGAATGGGGCCGGTGACGACGCGAGGCGGCAGGACGCGCGGGTCACGGGCTTTCAGGCTCGCCTGGGCCTTGTCGAACATGGCCGTTTCGATGATCGGCGGAACCGCGATCTCGATGACTTCACTTTCGGCTTTGGCTCTCCCGGTTTTGGCCTCGCGCTTGTTGAAGCGCCACCGGCCGGCATAGACCGGATTGGTCAAGACCTTATGGACCGACGCGACGCCGAAGCGCGCGCCGAGTCGCGTTCTCAGCCCGCGCCAATTGAGCGTCTTCGTCACCTCCTTGACGCCCATCGGGCCCTTGCCGGCCTCGCCTTCGAGATACAAGCGGTAGATCGTCCGCACGGTCTCGGCCTCGACAGGATCGACGACGAGCTTTTTCTTGGTCCTGTGTCCGCGCTTCTCCACTTCGGCGAGTGAATAGCCGAGCGGCAGGCGTGAGCCGTTGTAGAAACCCTGGCGGGCGTTTTCCTTCATTGCGCGCAAGACGTGCTTGCCGTTCTCGCGGCTCTGATATTCGTCGAACAGCGCGATGACCTGGCGCATCATCACCTGCGCCGGATCGTCGCCGAGCTCCTGGGTGATCGAGACGAGCCGCACATTGTGCTTGGCGAGCCTGCGCACATACATTTCCAGGCCGAAGGCGTCGCGGAAGAAGCGAGAGAACGAATGAACCACGATGACGTCGATCGGATGATCGTCGTCGCAGGCGCGCTCGATCATGCGCTGAAACTCGGGACGATGGTCGTCCATGGCGGAAGCGCCGGGCTCGACATATTCGGCGACGATGCGCCAGCTATGGCGTGCGCAATAGGCGCTCGTCTGCGCCTGCTGGTCGGGGATAGAGAGGTCGACCTCCGCCTGCCGCGTCGTCGAAACCCGGAGATACAGCGCGGCGCGGGTACAATCGGGCATGGGGAAAACTCCCGGCATCATCAAATTCGTGGCGCGAGTGCCGATCGATCGGCCGAGTCTATTTTCGAGATTCGCAGGCGTCACCGGAATTTCGGCTGCGCCAGCGACAATAGCCCCGGATCGTCCCGCAATGAGAAGCAAAACGAGCCGCGGAGACCGCGGCTCGTCAATTGTGAGATCGACAATCTCGCCGTCACACGGCCCGCTTCAAAACTTCGGAAACGAATCGAGGCGACCGATACGGATCAAGTCGGTCAGCGCCGAGCGGACCTGCGGCCAGGGAAATTCGGGGCAGTTCTCGCACCATTCGCCCTCGCGGAGCACAGCGTGGAGCTTGGCCGCGACGCCTTCGACGGTCGACGCCGGCGTGGCCGCCAGCGCATCGGCGAGTTCTTGCGCTATATCCGCGGCTCGCTCTTCGTCTTTTTTCGCTTCGGAGTAGCCGACGGCCAAATCTGCGGCGGCCCAGCGCGTACGATAGATTTCTTCCTCGATGGCGCAGCCCGCCTCGGCGCCTTCGGCATCGTCGACGCCGTCTGACGCGCGGATCATCTGCATCAATCGGGTTTCCAATCTCTGCTGCTTCTGGCAGAGAACGTCGGTGACGTCCTGGGCGGTCTTCCATTGCGTCCACAGGGACGTTGCCGGGTCGACGACCATCGTATGAGACGAATCGACGCTCGCAATGCCCTTGAATGGCGCCGGCGCGACGGCGCCGACGCTCGCAACCAACAAAGTCCTTCGGGTGAAAGCAGACGCACTCGTGATAGTCTCGGTGGCAGCCATGATCCGAGCTCCTCATAAGCCGGGTTGTGGTCAGGCCGGGCGAGGTGTTAGCTCCATCCCGCTCGGCCGCTCTCTGGTCAGAGATGGGTCCATCATAACCCGAACGACTCGCCGATCAACAAAACTCGCCATAATATAGCGATTCCTGCATGACGCCCGTCCAATGCCGAATGGCCCGAGCCGCTCTGAATCTCGGCGTCATCGAACTCGCCGATTTGGCGGAAGTTTCCACCAACACCGTGACTCGTTTCGAGCGTGGCGAGCAGGTCAAGCCGTCGACGATCGACCGCATGCGCGCCGCTCTCGAGCAGGCCGGCGTGGAATTCATTCCCGAGAATGGCGGCGGCGCCGGCGTGCGGCTGAAGAAGTAGAGGGGTCGCCGTCGACCGGCAGCAAGTGGGCGACTTTCGTTTCCTTGTCCCTTCATCGATGTGGTCCGAATCGTTGGTCGAACAAGTCCCCGAGCCACGCCTCGATTACATCGACCTCGGCGCGCGTGACCGGGACATCTTCGGGCCAATCATCGGTGACAGTCCAGGCGTCGAGTTCTCGGTGGGCTTCTCGATCGATGTTCGACCGAGCGTCATTCCGCGTCGACGCGACGCGGCGATCGGCGCCGACGCAGCGAGGATCGAGAGGATTTGCACGCGCTCGGGACATCCCGGCAGGATCGCGCGCTCGATCTCGAACAAGAATGGCCTAATTTTACGCCGCGATGCGCTTTCCTACGCATCGCCATCGGAGAGAGGGTGAACGGATGACGGCCGGCTCATGATCGCCGCGCTCGCCGAGGTCTCGGCGACACAGCGAGTCCGAGGAAGACGAGCACCGCTTGGTTGAGACGCAAAATGTCTTCTTCGTCCAAGCGCCCGATATGTGCGCCGATCTTCGATTTCGGAACGGTGGTGACCTTGTCCGCCATCAAGCGGCAGGCGACGCGCAATCCATTGCGCTCGTTCGGCTCCACGGGCAGACGGAACAGAGGCGCGTCCGTCTCGTCTGTCGTGAAAGCGCAAATGGTGATGGAGTCCGTCGCGTCGAAACTGTCATCCTGAATAATGACCACAGGGCGCGGCTTGCCTGCGTAGTCCTTGCCGCCGGCAACGGTCCAGATGTCGCCGCGTCTCATTCGTTACCGTTGTCATCGACGTCGATGACCGACACCGCGTCGATGAACGATTGGTCATCGAGAGAATGGGGGCTCGTGGCGACGGCGAGCGACTGGCGATGCGCCTCCGCCTGAAAGGAAGCGGCGCGCACGTCCGGCACCCAAATCTGTATAGGGCGCAGCCCTTGGGCGCGCAGGCGCTCACGGTGATCCCGCACCTTGACGCGGGAGGCCTTGGGCTTCGCTGCTGGGGTCACGATCAGCCTCCTATAGGTTACATGTAACCTATCACGAGCCGTCGCGTTTCGACAATCCCGATCGTTTGCATCGGGGCAGGTCGCGGCCGCAGCTCTACAAAGCTCAAAGCATTTGTTACAGCCCCAGCCCGCGCTTCCGGCCGAGGTCCCACTCGATGCCGCCGCCGTCACGGTGAACGCCGCTGAGATATTGGCCGATGCGCTTTTCTAGAACGGGCTGCCAAGGCACGAGCTGGAAGCCGAGGCCGTCCTCGATCATCGCGAAGCGCCCGCTGGCGAGATTCGCGACGCCAGCCAACCGCCCCGACACATATTCGCCCGGCCCGCTCGGCGAATACGACATGCCTCGCTCCGCGGCCATCTGCCGGCCGACGCGCTCCACCTCCCGCCGCTCCAGCGTGGCGATAGCGCTGCGCGGGATGGAGATGGATTTTCCGTTGTCCGTGGCGAGACCCATTTCCACCAACCGCTCTCCGCGCCGGTGGAGCGCATTCTTCACGTCCCGACCGAAGCCCGCTTCTGCTATCGAAATCTGCTTGTCGGCGACGAGTTCGCGGTCGAGCCACGTCGCTCCGTCGCTCGCGATCTGCCGTTCGAGGTCGAAGGTCGAGAGCGTGCGCACGCGAAGGCCATCGCCGCCCTGAGCGAGGTCATAAGCTCGGCCGCGCTCAACGATATCCATCGGCACGCGCCAATGGTCCGCGTCGACGCGTTCGACATGCCCAGCCCGGCGCAGCGCCTCCAGCCGGCGGACATGGAAGCGAACAAATGCGTCCGGGTCCTTGCCCTGCCGCTCGAAGCTCTCGCGAATGCGTTCGAGATGAGCGCTCGGCCGGTAGACGCCGTCGTTCTCCGCGACGATGGCGATGTTGCGGTCGGCCGGCCTCGGATCGGAAACGGCGGGCGCGGCTTCGACGATCATGCCGCGGCCGACCTCCTCGATGCGGGTCGGATCGGCGAACTCCAGATGATGGACTCGTCCGTCGACGCCGTCGACGACGAGATAGACTCGCTCACTCATCTCGTCGCCGGCCAGCCCCTTGGCCAGCACCCGGCCGACGATCGGCTCCTTTCCGGTCTCCCCGTGGCAAGCATATTGCGCGACGCCGCGCTCGTCCGCCAGACCGTGACCGGCCAGCGCCCGGCGGATGGTCTCGATCGCTTCGTTGCGAATGCCGAGTTCCTTCAGCATCTGCTCCGCGCGGTCGGAAATCGCCCACCGCCCCGTCTCGAGTTCTGTGGCGAGGCCGTAACGTTCCAGGCGCCGCGCGCGACCGAGCAGCAGCGCCCGGTTTTCTCGGACGAGATAGGAGGCGCCTTCCCCGAGCCTGAGATCAATGACGCCATGCTCGCGCTGCTCGGCGATCAGCATTTTGTCGAGCCGCGTCAGTCGCTCCGCCGCAACTTCATTCGCGAGCTTCGTCTGAAGCTCGATCTCGCTCTGGTGGCCGAGCTCCAGCGTGACCAGCTCGCTTGCCCGATGACGAACACCGTGAGCGATATAGTCGCCGGCGATATTGAGGATGCGGCCGTCGTCGAGCACGCCCCGGACGATGATGTGGGTGTGAGGATGGCCGGTGTTGTGATGGTCGACAGCGATCCAGTCGAGGCTCGTGTCGAGGTCCTTCTC
>NZ_WOVC01000122.1:0-607 GCF_011378635.1 Methylosinus sp. RM1 | reverse complement strand
AAGGAGAGCTTCGCCAGCGGGCTGCGCAAAACCGTGCGCTGGTATCTCGACAATGAGGAGTGGTGGTCGGCGATCCGCTCCGGCAAATATCGCGGCGAGCGTCTCGGCTCCGCCCTGTGACGCCCAGCGCCGCCCCTAAGAGGATAGTATGAAGGTCGAAGACACGGCGCTCGAAGGCGTCAAGATCGTCACGCCGGATCGGTTCGGCGACGCCCGCGGCTTTTTCTCCGAGACCTATAATCAAAGGCGATGGGAGGAGCACGGACTGCCGTCCTTCCGCTTCGTCCAGGACAATCATTCGCTCTCGCGCGACATCGGCGTCATTCGCGGGCTGCATTTCCAGACCGAGCCTTTCGCGCAGGACAAGCTGGTGCGAGTGGCGCACGGGAGCATTCTGGATGTAGCGGTCGATATTCGCCGCTCGTCGCCGAGCTACGGACGCCATGTCGCCGTCATGCTTTCCGCCGAAAACGGGCGCCAGCTCATCGTGCCGAAGGGCTTTGCGCATGGCTTCTGCACGCTCGAACCCGATACGGAGGTCCTCTACAAGGTGACGAATTTCCATTCGGCGCCGCATGATCGCGGACTCGCCTTCGACGATCCCGAT
>NZ_WOVC01000121.1:0-607 GCF_011378635.1 Methylosinus sp. RM1 | reverse complement strand
ATCGGGATCGTCGAAGGCGAGTCCGCGATCATGCGGCGCCGAATGGAAATTCGTCACCTTGTAGAGGACCTCCGTATCGGGTTCGAGCGTGCAGAAGCCATGCGCAAAGCCTTTCGGCACGATGAGCTGGCGCCAGTCTTCGGCGGAAAGCTCGACGGCGACATGGCGTCCGTAGCTCGGCGAAGAGCGGCGAATATCGACCGCCACATCCAGAATGCTCCCGTGCGCCACTCGCACCAGCTTGTCCTGCGCGAAAGGCTCTGTCTGGAAATGCAGCCCGCGAATGACGCCGATGTCGCGCGAGAGCGAATGATTGTCCTGGACGAAGCAGAAGGACGGCAGTCCGTGCTCCTCCCATCGCCTTTGATTATAGGTCTCGGAGAAAAAGCCGCGGGCGTCGCCGAACCGATCCGGCGTGACGATCTTGACGCCCTCGAGCGCCGTGTCTTCGACCTTCATACTATCCTCTTAGGGGCGGCGCTGGGCGTCACAGGGTGGAGCCGAGACGCTCGCCGCGATATTTGCCGGAGCGGATCGCCGACCACCACTCCTCATTGTCGAGATACCAGCGCACGGTTTTGCGCAGCCCGCTGGCGAAGCTCTCCTT
>NZ_WOVC01000120.1:0-608 GCF_011378635.1 Methylosinus sp. RM1 | reverse complement strand
GCTGTGGCGAGATAATCGTCTCTCCATCCGGCGATTTTTCTGCGGAGCTTGATGCTCGTGCGCCTGGGCTTGGTCGCCTTTCGTTGCGGCTTCATCGGCGGCGGACGCTCGGGTTCGGGGGCGGTGCGGATGAGATTGACCGCGAAATGCCTGACGACGGCCATGTTCCGCGCGCCGTGGCCCTTGCGCAGGCGCGATTGGTCCTCGGCGAAGACGACGTCGAGAACCCAGTGCAGCTGATTCTCTATGCCCCAATGGCCGCGCACGGCCTCGCCCGCCCGCTTCGCGGAGAGCCGGGCCGAGGAGATGTAATAGCGGGTCTCGAAGCGGCTGCGGTCGGCGAGCTCGGCGCGCGATTCGACGCGGATGATCGTCGCGACCTTCGGCAGGCGCAGCTCGCCCGGAAAGCGGCGCTCGCCGTTCAGCCAGTCGACCTCGGTGAGGACACTCACGCTGCGCTGTTCGATGCGTCCATGGCCTTTGTCGGGATCGACGAATGTGTCGATGCGCGTCGCAGCGGCGAAGGCGCTCTCGATCTCGGCGCGCAGCGTCGGCTGATTGGCTTTGACGGCGAGCAGATAATCGGCGTCCTTGTCCACGATCGCCTG
>NZ_WOVC01000119.1:0-629 GCF_011378635.1 Methylosinus sp. RM1 | reverse complement strand
AACTCCAGCGTCGTCTCGATCGAAGCTCCCGCCATCCCATGACCCCCGAACCGAATCATGGTGGCTCAGTGAGTCAGAAACCGTTAAAATACGCAACTGTAATGCTAGGCGAGAAATATGCCGGTCCGCCCGTCGAGTCCGCTTATGCTTTCGATCCTCGAACTGGAGAACAAATCGCGGTTCAAATCTCTCTGGATTTCGATCGAAAAACGATCGATGACATCTATGCTTACCGGCACAGTGACGGGCACGCGGTCGAGGCCGCGTTCTCGTCGGTTATCGGCCCGACCCTCCAGTCGCAGGCGGACGCCGAGAGAGATCGGGTCATCGGTCGCGCAGTAGACAAAGCCTTCGACGAATGCGGCGCGAAGGAAGGCGAGCGGCTGACGGAAGAACACGTCCGTAAGATCAGCCGCTCTATCGCCGAGAGCGTCTCGCCTTTCGCGTTACACAGCATGCGGCCAGTGCGCGGTCCGAAGAAGTAAAAATGAGTGCCGGATTACCCGAGAGCGGACGTTCCTAACATTACAGTTGCGTATTTTAACGGTTTCTGACTCACTGAGCCACCATGATTCGGTTCGGGGGTCATGGGATGGCGGGAGCTTCGATCGAGACGACGCTGGAGTTGT
>NZ_WOVC01000001.1:0-288285 GCF_011378635.1 Methylosinus sp. RM1 | reverse complement strand
TGTGTCGATGCGCGTCGCAGCGGCGAAGGCGCTCTCGATCTCGGCGCGCAGCGTCGGCTGATTGGCTTTGACGGCGAGCAGATAATCGGCGTCCTTGTCCACGATCGCCTGGGCGATCTTGGCGTTGGTGGCGATCGCGTCGATGGAGACGAGAGCGCCTTTCAGCGCGCCGCCGTCCGAGAGGCGATCGAGCAGGACGGGAATGGCGGACAGCTCGTTGCTCTTGCTCTCCACCGCCTCCTGCCCGAGCACGAGGCGGCTGGTCGTGGCGAAGGCGGAGACGAGATGCAGCGGGGCTTTGTCCTCGGCGCGATCATGGCTGCGGCGCGAGGTCTTCCCGTCGATGGCGATGAGCTCGGGGCGCTCCGGCCAGGTCTCGCGCACCCATGCGGTGAAGGCGGCCGAGAACAGCGCCGGATCGACGCGGTTCATGAGCAGGGTGAGCCAGCGTCCGCCGGGAACTCCATGCTCATAAGGCAAATAGCGGCGCAGGAAGGGAAGATTCGCCTCGCCCCAAGAGGCGATGGAGTCGAAATGATCGCAATCGGCCATGGAGGCGCAGACGACGAGCAGCAGCACCTCGCGAAGCGGATGCGCGACGCGCCAGGGCTCGCGCGGATCGTCGATGATCGAGAAATGGTCGAGAAGCGCCTTCAGACGCGACTTCTCTTTGAACAGGGCGAAGGCGAGGCTCATCACGGCGGCTCCAGAATCACTCCCCCGATAGGGAATCATGCCTGAGCCGATCCGTTAACCGCCGTTAACCCGAATTCGGAGCCCTGGTCGCCCCCCGACGTCATGGCCGGGCTTGTCCCGGCCATCCACGCCAGGACGCCGAAGCGTCTTAAGACGTTTGGCGCGACGCCGAAGCTCCAACGACCGCGCCGTGGGGCGAATCCGTCGATAGCGGGAGCTTTCCCTCGGTTTCTCAGCTGCACGGCGTGGATGGCCGGGACAAGCCCGGCCATGACGGCCGCAGAGTGAATCCAGGGCGCGCGAATGCGCCCCGCCGCGTCGCGCAGGTGATGCAAGGTCGTTCGGGACGCCGCGGCCGCCGTCGGCCAGGGCCTTTGTAGTCAAAGACGCATCGGAAGCTTTGGCGTCCCGAAACGCGGTTCTGCCCCTCCTCTGCTCCGCCTCCGGGCCCAGGGTTGTTTTCCCATTTCGGTAGTCTATCCCCGCGCGAACCTCGGATATTCGGCCGGCTTTTGCATTTGTTTCCAAATGCCTCCGCACGAAGGAGAAGCCGCGCCGGCGGAGTGGCGTCGAGCGCGTGAACGAGGGTAGCCGCCCCGCCTCTCTCGAAACCGCGCCCCCGCCGGCCCCGCCCTACCCCAGGGCGAGGCCCTTGCCGTTCGGCGAGGGTGAGGGAGTATAGGAATATATTCTGGAGATTGTCAAGGGGAGGGGACGGAGGAGCCGTACGGCTCCGTTTGCGCGCACCCTCGTCGTCGGTGTCAATTAGCGATCAAAATTACCTATTTACCGCTTTTGCCATTGTGAATTACCATCTTTCATGCCTTACGCTAGGAAACTCATCTTGCATGCGCCGCCTTGGGACTCACCTCTCTTGGGTGACTTTGTGGAAAGGTGCATCCGAGACAGGGTGGCCCTGATCTGCGTCGTCGGCGACGATTGCGAGAGGGTTCATGATATTATTGATGAACTCATTGTCGGAGACGGTTCAGTCGGGAGGAACGACAGCCCCGTGACGACTTGGCATGACAACGAGACCTTAGCTGATGTTAGGGATTTTGCACACGCGTGGTCGATTGAAGGCGCCGCTTCTGCCACGGCCGAGGAAGTAAGACTAGTGTTTTAAGATCGCCCAATGCCGTCGGAAGCACGCCATTTAGCGACCAAATAAACAACGCAAATTATCCGATAAAGCTCACATGCTTTTGCAAGCGGCCTCCGCCGTGCAATAGATACGCGCGAAATTCGGCAGGCGCCGGGCGAGCAAGACCCGCGCCGGAAGAGGCGCTTCCACCTCCCCCTCGAGGGGGGAGGTCGAGCGCCGAAGGCGCTCGGGAGGGGATGCCCCCGAGTCTTTGCCGTGGAACCCCACCCCGGATGGCTTCGCCATCCGACCCTCCCCCTTAAGGGGAGGGTGGAAACGCCCGTCTGACCAGGACCGAGCGCGCGTCGAGCGTCCTTACAATCCCGTATCGTCGTGCGGCGGCTCGCCCTTGGTGAGGCCGACGGCGAAGCGCGTCCACAGGCGCTCGTGCAGATAATAGAGCACGATTTTGGAGATGATCTCCGTGCCGGTGATCGCCGCCGATATGCCCGTGTCCTGCGTGAACAGAAAGGCCGCGGCGAAAGTGATGACGCTGCCGGGCACGCGCCAGGACAGCGATTTCACCAGGCTGCGCAAAGGCGTCGGATGCAGCAGATGATCGGGCGGCGGCACGCCTTCCATGGAGGCGTAGCTCGCCTCCACGCCATTGCGCGCGCTGCGCTCGGTCCAGGCCGATTGCTTCACCATGCCGACGGCGACCGTCTCATTGGTCACGCGGTCGATGAGGATGAAGCCGCCGGTCTCGCGATTGTCCTCATAGAGATCGCAGGCGATGGCGGTGTCGAGCCACAGCTCCGCCTCGCCGATCTCGTTGAAGGCGAGCGTCTGCGACGCATCGGCGAGCGGCTCGGCGAGGCCGGTCTCGATCTTTATGTGCGAGGCGACCTGCTTCACAAAAGCCGGCGTCGTTCGCGCGCCGAGCTTTAAAAGATAGCTCTTGTCCAGCGTGAGCGGCTCGCGCACCAGCCATAGCAGCCGGGCCGACAGGCGATCGCCGATCTTGGCCGGCGACACCGGCGAGGCGAGCATGTCGCCGCGGGAAATGTCGATCTCTTCGGTGAGGGTCAGCGTCACCGATTGGCCGGCCACCGCATGGGCGAGATCGCCGTCATAGGTGACGATGCGCGCGATCGTCGTGTCGCGGCCGGACGGCAAAATGCGGACGATGTCGCCCGGCTTTACGTTGCCGCCGGCGATGAAGCCGGAGAAGCCGCGGAAATCATGGGACGGCCGGTTCACCCATTGCACGGGGAAGCGGAAGGGCAGCACGCGGGCGTTGTCGTCCGAGGCGACGCTCTCGAGATAGGCGAGCAGCGGCGGACCGGAATACCAGTCCATTTTCTTGCTCGCATGAACGAGATTGTCGCCGTCCTTGGCGACGAGCGGAATCACCTGAATGGTGAGAAAGCGCAATTGCTCGGCGAAGGCGCGGAAGTCGCGCTCAATGTCGGCGAAAATCTCCTGCGAATAGGAGACGAGGTCCATCTTGTTGACGGCGACGACGACATGGCGCACGCCGAGCATGGAGACGATGACGCTGTGACGGCGCGTCTGATCCAAAAGGCCCTTGCGCGCATCGACGAGCAGAACGGCGAGCTCCGCCGTCGAGGCGCCGGTCGCCATATTGCGCGTGTATTGCACATGGCCGGGCGTGTCGGCGACGATGAACTTGCGCTTCTCCGTCGCGAAATAGCGATAGGCGACATCGATGGTGATGCCCTGCTCGCGCTCCGCGGCGAGGCCGTCGACGAGCAGCGCGAAATCGAGGTCGTCGCCCTGCGTGCCGTGCTTCTTCGAATCCTTCTCGAGCGCGGCGATGAGATCGTCGGCCGCGAGATCGGCGTCATAGAGCAGACGGCCGATCAGCGTCGACTTGCCGTCGTCCACCGAGCCGCAGGTGATGAAGCGCAGCAGGGGCTTGTCGGCGGGCGCCGGCCCGACGGGGGCGCGCAGCGGCGCGGGCGTGGCGAGGCCGCCGTGCATCAAAAATAACCCTCCTGCTTCTTCTGCTCCATGGAGGAAGAGCCGTCGTGATCGATGAGGCGGCCCTGACGCTCGGAGGAGCGGCTCGCACGCATTTCGGCGATGATCTCCTCCAGCGTCGCCGCGGAGCTCTCGATCGCGCCGGTCAGCGGATAGCAGCCGAGCGTGCGGAAGCGCACCAGCCTCTGCTGCACGGTCTCGCCTTGCTGCAGCTTCAGGCGATCATCGTCGACCATGATGAGCATACCGCCGCGATCGATCACCGACCGCTCCTTGGCGTAATAGAGCGGCACGACATCGATGCCCTCGCGCGCGATGTAGTCCCACACATCGGCCTCGGTCCAATTGGACAGAGGAAACACGCGCAGGCTCTCGCCCGGACCCTTGCGCGCGTTGTAGAGGCGCCAGAACTCGGGGCGCTGCGCCTTCGGATCCCAGCGATGCTGGGCGTTGCGGAAGGAGAGCACGCGCTCCTTGGCGCGGGATTTCTCCTCATCGCGCCGCGCGCCGCCGAAGGCCGCGTCGAATTTCCATTTGTCGAGCGCCTGCTTCAGCGCGTCGGTCTTCATGATCTGCGTATGGAGCTGCGACCCGTGCACGGTGGGATCGATATTCATCGCGACCCCTTCCGGATTGGTGTGGATGAGCAGCTCGAGGCCCGTTTCGGCCGCGCGGCGGTCGCGAAAGGCGATCATTTCCTTGAACTTCCATGTCGTGTCGACATGCAGCAGCGGGAATGGCGGCTTCGACGGATAAAAGGCCTTCATGGCGAGATGCAGCATCACCGCCGAATCCTTGCCGATGGAGTAGAGCATCACCGGCCGCTCGCATTCGGCGACGACCTCGCGCATGATGTGGATGCTCTCCGCCTCCAGCCGATCCAAATGGCCGAGGGGCTTTGCCGCCAGCGCGTTCATTGCGAGCTCTCCGGCGCCGCGCCGCGCGTCAGCCTTCCGTCCGGCCCGACATGCAGGCCGCATTCTTTCTTCTCGTCCTCTTCCCACCACCAGCGGCCGGCGCGCTCGCTCTCGCCGGGCTCCAGCGCGCGCGTGCAGGGCGCGCAGCCGATGGAGAGAAAGCCCTTCTCGTGCAGCTCGTTCACCGGCACGCTGAATTCCTCCGTCGCGGCGACGATGGCCTCGCGCGTGTAATCGGCGAGCGGATTGAGCTTGACCAGCCGACGCTCGGCGTCGCTCTCGATGAGATGCACGCCCTCGCGCGCCTGCGATTGATCGGCGCGCAGGCCCGTCACCCAGGCGGAGGCGCCGGCGAGCAGGCGCGACAGCGGCTCCACCTTGCGAATATGGCAGCAGCCCTTGCGATTCTCGACCGAGCGATAGAAGCCGTTGACGCCATGCTCGGCGACATAATCGGCGAGCGGCAGCGCCTGCGGATAGGCGGCGTGAATGCGCCGCGCATAGCGCGCCTCGGTCTTCTCCCAAAGCGCGATCGTCTCCTCGAAGAGACGGCCCGTGTCGATCGTCACCACATCGATCTCGAGGCCTTGGGTGAAGATGGAATGGGTGACGAGCTGATCCTCTATGCCGAAGCTCGTCGTGAAGACGATGCGGCCGGGAATGACCTCGCGCGTGAGCTTCAGGCGATGATCGAGATCGAGCGGCGCGAGGCGCGGCGCGAGCGTTTCGACGATCGACGTCTTCATGCCACGCCCTTTCGCCGGCGTTCGAGTATAGATGCGCCGCCCGCGACGCCGCGCTGATAGGAGAGGCTGCGCGCCTGACGCGCCTTGGCCCAATTGGCCTCGCCGTGATGCGCGGCGAGTTCGTCGGGAATCTCGATCGTGTTGAAGCCGCCGCCGATCGCGTGCAAATATTGATCCGGCGTCAGCCGGCCGCTCGCCCGCAATTCGCCCGCGAAACCTTCGCGGCGCAGCAGCCGCGCGAGCGAGAAGCCGCGCCCATCGGTGAAGGCCGGAAAGGCGATGTCGATGAGCGCGAGACGCGCGAAATGAGGCGCGAGCGCCTTGGGATCCGTCGTATTGGCGACATAGACGCCGAGCGCCGTCAGCCGCGCATCTTCCAGCGCGGCGGGCAGCCGCTCGAGCGACACGATCACCTTGCCGGAGCCGGGCAGGGATTCCTCATCGGCGAGCCGGCGCCACTCGTCCGCGATGAAAGCGCCGTCAGATACCAGAGCCATCCTCGCCCTCCCGGCGCGCAGATTCCTTGAAACGCTTATGGCCCAAGCGCCGCCATGTGTCGATGAAAGCCTCGCCGTCGCGCCGCTCGGCGAGATAGAATTGCACCAGGCTCTCGATCACGTCGGGAACCTCTTCCGCCGACACGCCGGGACCGAGCAATTCGCCGATCGAGGCCGAGAGCGTCGGATCGCCGCCGAGCGTGATCTGATAGGATTCGACGCCTTTCTTCTCGAGGCCGAGAATGCCGATCGCGCCGATGTGATGATGTCCGCAGGCGTTGATGCAGCCGGAAATCTTGATCCCCAGCTTGCCGATGAGGCGCTGACGCTCGAGATCGGCGAAACGCTCCGAGATCGCCTGAGCGATCGGAATGGAGCGCGCCGTCGCGAGCGAGCAATAGTCGAGCCCCGGGCAGGAGATGATGTCGCTGATGAGCCCGGCGTTGGCGGTCGAAAGGCCCGCCGCCGAGAGATCGCGCCACAGAGCGAGGAGATCATCCTGCTTCACATGCGGAAGAATGATGTTCTGCTCATGGCTGACGCGCAACTCGCCGAAACCATATGTGTCCGCCGCATCGGCCAGCGCGCGCATCTGCGCAGAGGTGGCGTCGCCGGGAATGCCGCCGATCGGCTTCAGCGAGACAGTGACGATGGCGTAGCCGGGAGCCTTGTGCGACGCGACATTCACCGCGGCGAAGGCGGCGAATTCGGCGTTCTCCGCCTGGGCCTTTTCAAAGCCGTCCGAATGCGCCGGCAAGGTCTCGTAATCCGGCGGCGCGAAAGCGGCGACGACGCGCTCCAGCTCCTGCGCGTCATAGGCGAAAGGCGCGCGATCCATGGCGGAATATTCCGCCTCCACCTGAGCGCGAATTTCGTCGAGCCCGGTCTCGTGCACGAGAATTTTGATGCGCGCTTTGTATTTGTTGTCGCGACGGCCGAAGCGATTATAGACGCGCAGAATCGCCTCGAGATAGGCGAGCAGATCGGCGCGCGGCAGAAACTCCCGCAGCAGCTTGCCGACGAAAGGCGTGCGGCCGAGACCGCCGCCGACGATCACCTCATAGCCGATCGCGCCTTCCGCATTCTTCACGATGCGCAGGCCGATATCGTGAATCTTGATCGCGGCGCGGTCATGCTCGGCGCCGCTCACCGCGATCTTGAACTTGCGCGGCAGGAAGCTGAATTCGGCATGGGCGCTCGACCATTGGCGCAGAAACTCGGCCGTTGGCCGCGGGTCCTCCAGCTCATCGGCGGCGACGCCGGCGAAATGATCGGCGGTCACATTGCGAATGCAATTGCCGGAGGTCTGAATGGCGTGCATGTCGACGTCGGCGAGCGCCTCGAGAATATCCGGCACATCGACGAGCTTGGGCCAATTATATTGCAGGTTCTGCCGCGTGGTGAAATGGCCGTAGCCCTTGTCCCATTTGTCGGCGATATAGGCGAGCTGGCGCATTTGCCGCGAGGTGAGCGAGCCATAGGGAATGGCGACGCGCAGCATATAGGCGTGCAGCTGCAGATAGAGCCCGTTCATCAGGCGGAACGGACGGAATTCCTCCTCCGTCAGCGCGCCGGCGAGGCGCCGCTCCACCTGCCCACGGAATTCCGCCACGCGCTCGCGCACGAAGGCGCGGTCATATTCGTCATAGGCGTAGATCGTCGGCGCGGAATTGGGGCGCGGCGGCAGGGCCGGATCATGCGCAGTCATCTGTTCCCCGCTCCTTGCAGCCATGCCTGCTTGCCGAGATCGCGCCGCACGCTCGGGCCGGCGGCGCGGAACTTCTCGCGAAAATGCGACGGCGTCGGCGCGCCGGCGGCATCCACCGAAACATCGACCAGATAGGCGTCGACGACGCGATTGGCGGCGACCGCCGCCTTGCCCGCCGCGTCCAGCGTCGCCGCCGCGGCTTCGTCATAAGCAATTTTCGCGCGCAGGAGATCGCGCTCCCAGCCGTCCGGCCCCCAGAACACGACGTCGCCCTCGGCGAGATCGGAGGCGAGCAGAATCTTGGGCGAGAATTTCGGATCGACGGCCCGCGTCATGTCGGCTCCTTGACCAGAGTGATCTTCAGCCCGTCGAGCTCGTCCGACCAGATGATCTGGCAGGATAGCCGCGAGGTCTCGTGCAGGAAGGGCAGCTCGTCGAGCTTGTCGATCTCGTCCTCGCGCGGCGGCGCGACCTTGTCGGCCCATTCGGGATCGAGCACGATATGGCAGGAGGCGCAGGCGACCGCGCCGCCGCATGTGCCCTCCATGCCCATCCCATAATCCCGCAGAATCTCCATCAATCGCCAGCCTTCCACAGGCTCCAGCTCGTGGGTGACGCCGTCTGCGTCCTCGACACGGATCACGCTCATCCTTTTCTCCGAACAGGCCCCTTCGCCGCAGAGGCGCCCTTCCTTCGGCTTTCGGCCCGGCGCGAGCGTCTCGCGCCGGACGATGTGGCCACGCCGATCGCCGTATCATCCGGCGACAGCGTGAAAAACCGCAAATCTTCGAAAATGTGCGACCTAATTATTCGACGTCGCGAGAATGTCAATTCACTATAATAGGCAGCGCCTTTCGGATAAACTACAAACGAGTTTCGTGGTATTATCCGGAATGGTTTCGATCGCGCCCGCCGCGGCGAGAAAATTCTCGGCGTGCGCAATGCATAAATGGTAAGGGATTTAGGTTCCTGCCGCCCGAACGCGGGCGCGAGCGATATAGGTGCTAGGCCATGGCTCAAAGACCGACCAAAGAAACCAAGCAGAGTTCGGCTCGCGAGGAGCGGCCGCCGGTCGTGCGGGAGAAAGCTCCTGCGCTCGCGCCTCAGAGAGGTCGGCCGACGCTCATTCTGGTGGGCGCCGACAAGGGCGGCGTGGGCAAGACGACGATCGCCCGCGTGCTGCTCGACTATCTCGCCGCCAATAATGTCTTGACCCGGGCCTTCGATACGGAGACCCCGCGCGGCACGCTCTATCGCTTTCATCCCGATCAGACCAGCGTCGTCGATTTGACCTCGACTTCGGATCAAATGAAGATCATCGACACTCTGGCCACGGCTCAGGTGAGGGTCAGCGTCGTCGACGTCCGCGCCGGCGGGCTGGAGCCCGCCTTGCAGGCGCTGCAGGACACCGGCTTTCTCGACGCCGTGGCGGAAGGGGAAGTCGGCTTCATCCTGTTCCATGTGCTCGGCTCGTCGATCGCCTCGCTGGACGAGATCGCCGAAGTCGCCCCTTATGTCGATGACGCCGATTATTTCCTCGTCAAGAACCATGTCAACGACACCACATTTTTCGAGTGGGACCCTGTGACGAACCGCAAATATTTCGAGAAGGTGGAGACGGCGGGCGAGATCACCATCCCCAAGCTCAACGAATTGTCCTATGAACAGGTGGAGATCGCCGGCGCGCCTTTTTCCACCTTCGTCGCCAATCGGACGGCGGAAGGGGAGCCGGCGGACCATTCCTTCGTCCTTCGCGGCTATGTCCGCACCTGGCAGAACAGGATCGCCGACGAATTCGATCGCATCCGTCTGCTGGATCGCATCGCCGGCAGGGAGGGCGCATAGCGCCGAGCTCGTGTGGTTGGTGGCAGAGCGAGCCTCGGGCGGCGCCGAGAGAGTGAAAAATGAGTCGACGCACTTTGGTGTTCGTCGCCTGTTCCCCGCATCCGCGATCGGGCGTTTCGACGACCGCGCGGCTGCTGACGGACTTCTATCTCTCGCGCCTCGCCGACGTCGAAGGCTTCGACACCGATCCTCACGCGCCGCGCTATCACGAATTGTTTCCCGATCGCACGCAGGTCATCGACATCGCCGCCATACGCGGCCAGATTTCCTTGTTCGACAGGCTGCTGGTCGACGACGGCGTTCCCAAGATCGTCGATGTCTGGCAGCGCAGCTACGACCGCTTCTTCAAGACGGTGAAAGAAATCGGCTTTGTTGAGGAAGCGCATTTGCGCGGCGTCGAGCCGATCGTCCTCTTCCATGCGGACTCGTCGGAATCGGCGCTGGCCAGCGCGCAATCGCTCAGCGCGTCATGGCGCGATCTTCCCATGGTGGTGGTGCAGAACGAAGGCGCCGCGCCGCTCGGGGCCTATGCGCATGAGACGCTCGGCCATTATCCATCGACGCGCCGATTTGTCATCGGCCCGCTGGACGGCGCCGTCGCGAAAACGCTGGAACAGCCGGATGTTTCGCTGAGCCGGCTGCTGGTGGCGCCGCCGCCGGAAATGTCGATCGTCATTCGAGCGGCGCTGAAAGCGTGGATCGCGCCCATCTTCACGCAATTCCACAGTTTCGAGCTGCGGCGCCGGCTGGAAGGCGCGCAATTCCTGAAATGAGCCGCGGCTCGTGCGCTCGCGCAGCCACGCCGTCGCCGGAGTGCGGCGCCGGGCCGCGCCCCTGTTCGGAACCTTTCTCAGCGGGGCGGATTAGCGCTGTGCCGAGTCCCACACAGGAGACTGCTATGCACTGCGGAGATTGCCGTTTTTGGCACCAACCGGCCGCTCAATGCCGGCGCAACGCCCCGCTGCCGATGCGCGGCGCGGGTCAGCAGGGAAACACAGACACTGCATGGCCGGCCGTCGCCGCCGATGAATGGTGCGGCGAATATCAGCCGGGCTATATCGACCGCACCAGCCTGCCGGCGGGAGCTCAGTCGCACGCCCGCAGTCGGGCCGGCCGTCAGGAATCCGCCCAGCATTGAGCGCGCTTTCGAGCCTTTCCGCCGAAACGGTGTGCGCTTCGGCCGGAAACGCTCTCGTGAGCTGCTTCATCGCAGCCGAAGATTTTTGAGCGCGCCCAAAGGCTCGCGGTCCAGGGGCGCGCCGACCCACGGGCGCGCCGGTCCGAGCCGCGCCCAGAAACAGAGCGAGCGCTATCCGATCCAATAGGATCGGATAGCGCTCGCTTTTCTTTGCGGCATATGATCGGAGAGCCTTCGGCGGAGAGGCTCTGGAACCGTGAGACGACGCGTCTTTTACAGAGCGAGAGCCGTCTTCAGCTCCTGCAGCTGAGCGAGCTTTTCGGCCGCGATGCGGCGCGCCTCGTCGCCCTTGGCGTCGGCGACATCCTCGCTCGCATTTTTGATGTCCGCGTCGAGCTTGGCGGCGTCGAGCTCGGCGACCGGAATGGCGTATTCGGCCAGAATGGTGAAGCCGCCGAGGCCGACATCGGCGAAGCCGCCGCGCACGAACAGCTTTTCTTTCTTGCCGCCCTCGTCGATCTCGACGACGCCCGGCTTCAGCACCGTCATCACCGGCGCATGGTCTTTGAGAACGGTGAACACGCCCTCGGCGCCGGGAGCGACGACGGCGTCCACTTCTCCCGAGAACAGAAGCTTCTCGGGAGAGACGAGTTCGAAGTGGAAAGCGGTCATTTTCGTCTACCTCTAAAAGCTCGGTTCAGCATTTGCGCGATCTGGCCGCCCGCCACGCACAGCATGACTCCGGCCATCATTCCGACGACCGCCCCGACCCGCTGCTCGCCATCGCAACGAAGCTCCGGACAGGCCTTGGGACCATAGGGAAGCGTGTAAAAGCAGTCGAAAGCGCAACGCGCTCCGCCCACCGCCACGCCCAGATAGACGCAAAGCGAGACGATCGCGCCCCAGGCCACATAAATGGCGAGGCGCGACATGTGTCGTTACGCCGCTTCCTTGGCGAGCTTGGCGGCCTTCTCGACCGCTTCCTCGATCGTGCCGACCATGTAGAAGGCGGCCTCGGGGAGATGGTCGTATTGGCCTTCGACGAGGCCCTTGAAGCCCTTGATCGTGTCGGCGAGCGCGACGAGCTTGCCCGGCGCGCCGGTGAACACTTCGGCGACGTGGAAAGGCTGCGACAGGAAGCGCTCGATCTTGCGGGCGCGCGCCACGGTCAGCTTGTCCTCTTCCGAGAGCTCGTCCATGCCCAGGATCGCGATGATGTCCTGCAGCGACTTATAGCGCTGCAGCGTCGACTGCACCTTGCGGGCGACCTCGTAATGCTCTTCGCCGACGATCGCCGGGGACAGCATACGTGAGGTCGAGTCGAGCGGATCGACGGCCGGATAGATGCCCTTTTCCGCGATCGAGCGGTTGAGCACGGTCGTCGCGTCGAGATGGGCGAAGGAGGCGGCCGGGGCCGGATCGGTCAGATCGTCGGCCGGCACGTAAATGGCCTGCACCGAGGTGATCGAGCCCTTGGTCGTCGTGGTGATGCGCTCCTGCAGCGCGCCCATGTCGGTGGCGAGCGTCGGCTGATAGCCCACCGCCGAAGGAATGCGGCCGAGCAGAGCCGACACTTCCGAGCCCGCCTGGGTGAAGCGGAAGATGTTGTCGACGAAGAAGAGCACGTCCTGGCCCTTGTCGCGGAAGTCCTCGGCGACGGTGAGGCCGGTCAGCGCGACGCGGGCGCGGGCTCCCGGGGGCTCGTTCATCTGGCCATAGACCAGCGCGGCCTTGGAGCCGGCGGCGGAGCCGTTCTCGGGCTTCTTGTTGACGCCGCCCTCGATCATCTCGTGATAGAGGTCGTTGCCCTCACGGGTGCGCTCGCCGACGCCGGCGAAGACCGAATAGCCGCCGTGCGCCTTGGCGATATTGTTGATGAGCTCCATGATGATGACGGTCTTGCCGACGCCCGCGCCGCCGAACAGTCCGACCTTGCCGCCCTTGGCGTAGGGCGCGAGCAGGTCGACGACCTTGATGCCCGTCTCGAGGATCTGCGCCTCGGTCGCTTGCTCGGCGTAGGACGGAGCCGGCTGGTGAATGGCGCGCTTGGTCGCCGTCACGATGGGGCCGGCCTCGTCGACCGGCTCGCCGATGACATTGATGATGCGGCCGAGCATCTCGTCGCCGACCGGCACCGAGATGGGGGCGCCCGTGTCGGTCACGGGCGTGCCGCGCACGAGGCCTTCCGTCGAGTCCATGGCGATGGTGCGCACGGAATTCTCGCCGAGATGCTGCGCAACTTCGAGGACGAGGCGCGCGCCCTGATTGCTGGTCTCCAGCGCGTTCAGGATTTCCGGCAAATGATCGTCGAACTTCACGTCGACGACAGCGCCGATCACCTGCGTGATGTGACCCGTGGTCGTGGGGGTAGCCATTGTCTCGTCCTCTCGGCTGTTGTTCTGGTCAGAGCGCCTCGGCGCCCGAGATGATTTCGATGAGTTCCTTGGTGATGATCGCCTGACGTGACCGATTGTAGAGCGTCGTCTGCTTCTTGATCATGTCGCCGGCGTTGCGCGTGGCGTTGTCCATCGCGCTCATGCGCGCGCCCTGCTCGGAAGCGGCGTTCTCGAGCAATGCGCGGAAAATCTGCACCGATATGTTGCGGGGCAGCAGCGTGGCCAGAATCTCGTCCTGGCCGGGCTCATATTCATAGATCGCCAGGGCGCCGCCCGCGGCCGCCTCGTTCTCATTGGCGGAAATCTGCGCCGGAATGAGCTGCAGCGCCGTCGGAAACTGCTGAATCACAGATTTGAAGCGCGAGAAGAACAGCGTCGCCACATCGAACTCGCCACGCTCGAACAGATCGATGACCTTGCGGCCGATCGCGTCGCCCTGATCGAAGCCGATCTGGCGCACGCCGCGAAGCTCGACGAGCTCGATGATGTTCTTCTCGTAATTGCGGCGGAGCTGGTCGTAGCCCTTCTTGCCGACGCAGAGAATCTTGACCGTCTTGCCCTGGCCCTGCAGGCGCTGGATGTGCTCGCGGGCGAGCCGGACGATCGAAGAATTGAAGGCGCCGCAGAGGCCGCGCTCGGCGGTCGCCACGACGAGAAGATGCGTCTCGTCCCGGCCATTGCCAGAGAGCAGCACGGGCGCGCCGGTGGAGACGCCCCCGGCGAGATTGGCGAGCACTTTCTCGATGCGCTCGGCATAGGGACGCGCCGCCTCGGCCGCCGCCTGGGCGCGGCGCAGCTTGGCCGCCGCGACCATCTGCATGGCCTTGGTGATCTTCTGCGTCGCCTTGACGGAAGATATGCGGTTTCGAAGATCCTTCAACGAGGGCATGAGAGAACCCGTCTCATTGCGACCGGAGCCGGCCTGTCGTCATTGCGAGAAGCGAAGCCGCGATGCGATCGCAGAGCCGCCGAGCGGCTCTGGATCGTTTCGCTGCGCTCGCAATGACGGGCCATTGCTTCCGATCCTTGGTTGCGCGCGTCAGGCGAAGGATTTCGTGAAGGCGTCGAGGACGCCCTTCAGCTCGGCGGCCGTCGCATCCGGCAGATCCTTGGTCGTGCGGATCGTCTCGAGGATGTTCGGATGCTGCGTGCGCAGCAGCGCCAGCAGACCGTCCTCGAAAGCGCGCACACGGTTCACCGGCAGCGGATCGAGATAGCCGTTGACGCCGGCGTAGATCACCACCGTCTGCTCTTCCATCTTCAGCGGCGAGAATTGCGGCTGCTTCAACAGCTCGGTCAGGCGCGCGCCACGATTGAGGAGGCGCTGCGTCACCGCGTCGAGATCGGAGCCGAACTGAGCGAAGGCGGCCATCTCGCGATATTGAGCGAGCTCGCCCTTGATCTTGCCGGCGACCTTCTTCGTCGCCTTGGTCTGGGCGGCGGAGCCGACGCGCGACACGGAGAGGCCGACGTTCACCGCCGGGCGGACGCCCTGGTAGAAGAGGTCCGTCTCCAGGAAGATCTGACCGTCGGTGATCGAGATGACATTCGTCGGAATATAGGCCGACACGTCGTTGGCCTGCGTCTCGATGACCGGCAGAGCGGTGAGCGAGCCGGCGCCGCGCTCGTCATTGAGCTTGGCGGCGCGCTCGAGCAGGCGGGAGTGCAGATAGAACACGTCGCCCGGATAGGCCTCGCGTCCCGGAGGACGGCGCAGCAGCAGCGACATCTGGCGATAGGCGACGGCCTGCTTCGAAAGATCGTCATAGACGATCACGGCGTGCAGGCCATTGTCGCGGAAATACTCGCCCATGGCGCAGCCGGCGAAGGGCGCCAGGAACTGCATCGGCGCCGGATCGGAGGCGGTGGCCGCCACGACGATCGAATAGTCGAGCGCGCCGCGCTCCTCCAGCACCTTCACGAATTGCGCGACGGTGGAGCGCTTCTGACCCACCGCGACATAGACGCAGTAGAGCTTGGCCTTCTCGTCGGTTCCGTCGTTCAGCGACTTCTGGTTCAGGATGGTGTCGAGCGCCACGGCGGTCTTGCCGGTCTGGCGGTCGCCGATGATCAGCTCGCGCTGGCCGCGGCCGATCGGGATCAGCGCGTCGATGGCCTTGAGGCCGGTCGCCATCGGCTCATGCACCGACTTGCGCGGAATGATGCCGGGAGCCTTCACGTCGACGCGCGAGCGGCTCTCGTAGAAGATCGGGCCTTTGCCGTCGATCGGATTGCCGAGCGCGTCGACGACGCGGCCGAGCAGGCCCTTGCCGACCGGAACGTCGACGATGGCGCCGGTGCGCTTGACGGTCTGGCCTTCCTTGATGTCGCGGTCGGAGCCGAAGATCACGACGCCGACATTGTCGCTCTCGAGATTGAGCGCCATGCCGGTGATGCCGTTCTCGAACAGCACCGTCTCGCCGGCCTGGACATTGTCCAGACCATAGACGCGGGCGATGCCGTCGCCGACGGACAGAACCTGACCGACCTCTGCGACTTCGGCCTCATTGCCGAAATTAGCGATCTCATTCTTGAGGATCGCGGAAATCTCTGCGGCGCGGATAGCCATCAGCCGACCTCTTTCATGCGTGTTCGAATGGAATTGAGCTTGGTCTTCAGCGACGCGTCGAGCATACGCGAGCCGATTTTGACGACGAGACCCCCGATGATCGCCGGATCGACCTTCACCTCGAGGTCGATCGTCTTGCCGCTGGCGACGCCGAGGAGCGCATCGCGCAGCGCGCTCTCGTGATGAGAGGCGAGCGGCGCGGCCACCGTGACGTCGGCGCGCACGACGCCCTTGGCGGCGTCATGCAGCTTGCCATAGGCCTCGATGATGGCGGGGAGAGCGAAGAGGCGACGTTTTGTCGCGACGAGCTTCACGAAATTGGCCGCGACGCCCGTGACGCCGGCGGCGTCGAGAATGGGAGAGAGAGCCTTGATCTGCGTTTCGGCAGAATAGACCGGGCTCTTGATCAGGCGCTCGAGATCCGCGCTCTCTTGGATCAGCGCGGCAAAGCCGCGCAGCGCCGTCGCGATCTCGTCCGTGGAGCCTTTCTCCACCGCGAGATCATAAAGGGCCGAGGCGTATCGCCCCGCTACTCCGGATAGATCGTCTCCGCCTGAAGCCACTTGCGTATCGCTCTCGGATCGCCGTCACTCGAGGCGCCTCGCGCGCAACGCAGGTCTGCGTGCGACGAAATCCGCAATGGCCTCGAACAACGTATTGTCGGGGGAAGGAGCCAAGGGCGACGCCCCAGCTCCAAGGCGATCGTCCCCTAACACAGCATATTTTGCGGCGCAACCCTGCGAAGGCTGCGAAGAGGGCAGTTTCGACGATCGCCCAAAAAAGCGCCATTCCCATTTCGTCGCGCGCAGAGCCTCGGCTTGGCCTTTGACTACGTTGAATTTTTAGGCGCTTCGCAATTTTTCGGAACAGGCCGGCGGCGTATCGCCGCTTGCGCCGGTCGCGCGAGCGTGGCACTGCGAAATCCTATCCACAGTCGGAGACGAAAGATGACGCGAGCGGTTGTCGGCATCATCGGAGGATCGGGCGTCTATCACCTGCCAGGCTTGCAGGATTTGCGCGAGGAGCGCGTCACGACGCCCTGGGGCGATCCGTCGGACGCGCTGCATTTCGGCCGCATCGGCGAGACGCAGGTCGTGTTTCTGCCGCGGCATGGGCGCGGTCATGTGTTCTCGCCCTCGGGCATAAATTATCGCGCCAATATTTTCGCGCTGAAGCAGGCGGGCGTCACCGATCTCGTGTCCGTCTCCGCCTGCGGCTCGTTCAAATCGGAGCTCTATCCGGGACTCTTCGTGCTGCCGGATCAATTCGTCGATCGCACCTTCGGCCGGCAATCCTCCTTTTTCGGCAATGGCTGCGTCGCGCATGTGTCAATGGCGCATCCGGTGGCGCCGCTGCTGGCCAAGCGCATCGCCGCCGCGGCGAAGATTGAAGGCATGGAGCATTCCGTCGGCGGAACCTATGTGTGCATGGAAGGTCCGCAATTTTCGTCTTACGCGGAATCGCTGACCTACAAGGCCGCGGGCTATGACGTCATCGGCATGACCGCCATGCCGGAGGCGAAGCTCGCGCGCGAAGCGGAACTCTCTTACGCGACCATCGCAATGGTCACGGATTTCGATTGCTGGCATCCAGAGCACGACAATGTCGATGTCGCCTCGGTCATCGCCGTCGTGCGCGACAACGCCGACAAGGCGAGCCGTCTGCTCGCGCGCCTGCTCGCCGATTTTCCACATGAGCACGAGCCCTGCCCGATCGGCTCCGACCGCGCGCTCGACACCGCCATTCTGACGGCGCCCGAGGCGCGCGATCCGGCGCTGATGGAGAAGCTCGGCGTCATTGTCGCGCGGGCGAGCGGCGCGGCGACGTAAAGCGAAGAGCGCCTCAATCCCCGCAATCGTCCAGCCAGACGTCGGAAGAGCCGCGCCGCTCGCAGAGCCCGGCGAGATGTTTCTCGATGCGGCGCACGCGCTCGGCGTTGGCTTGCGTGCCCGGCGCGAAGTCTTTGGGATCATCGACGGCGACGACGAGCGCGAGAAACTCGCCGTCGTCCAATTCCGCCAGCGGCTTGCCGAACCATTTGCGCGCCGCCGGATCGAAGCCGTTCACATCGATGAAGGCGGCGATCTGCGCGCTCTTCGAAGTCAGCGCGCCGACGGCGAATTGCGCGATCAGCGTCTGGCGAATCCTGCCGAAGCCCGGCTTGAAATCGACGAAATAGAGCTTTTTCGTCACCGATTGCGCGAGCGTGCCGCCGAGCGGCGCGCTCCAATCGACGCCGCCATGCGTCCAGAAGCGTGGGTCTCGCACGCGCAGCAGCGTCTCGATGCGCTCGCGCGAGAAGCCGGGCGGCAGTTTGGCGCCGTGATCGGTTTCCGCCTCATAACGCGCGAACAGCGCCGGCGTGGCGAAGCGGGCGAGCGCGACCGAGACGGCCTCATAACCGACGAGCGCCGCGAAAGCCGCGCCGGCGAAGGCGGCCAGCGCCGAGCCCGCTGTCGCCGCTGCGAATGAGCGCGCCCGTCTTTTCGCATCTCGCATAAAACACACTCCCGCCGACGCTCGCCTCGCATTTTCGGTCGGGAGATTTACGAGCAAAATGGGCGGCGGCGCGACCGGCGCATGACCATCTCGCGGAGCGATTGCGGCGAGACGCGACTAATCAGCGCAATTCGACTACTCGGCGCAACTCTCCAGCCACACATCGGAAAATCCGCGCCGCTCGCAGAGGCCGGCGAGGTATTTCTCGATGCGCCGCACGCGCTCGGCGTTGGCTCGCGTTCCCGGCGCATGATCCTTCGGGCTGTTGTTGGTGGCGACGAGCGCGAGAAATTCGTCGTCGTTCAATGCCGCCAGTCTTTTGCCGAACCATTTTTGCGCCGCGGGCTCCCATCCGTTCACATCGATGAAGGCGGCGAGCTGGGCGTTCTTGGAGGTCAGCGGCCCCACCGCGAATTGCGCGATCAGCGTCTGGCGGATCTTCGCGAAGCCCTTTTGGAAATTCTCGAAATAGAGCCGTTTGACCACGGATTGCGTGACGGTAGTGGTGGTGAGCGGCGCGCTCCAATCGACGCCGCCATGCGTCCAGAAGCTCGGGTCCTGCACTTTGATCAGCGTCTCGATTCGCTCGCTGGACAGGCCGGCAGGCAGTTTCGCGCCATTGTCGGTCGCCGCCTCGTAGCGCGCGAAAATCTCCGGCGTCTCGGAACGGGCGAGCGCGACCGAGACCGCCTCATAGCCGACGAGGCCGAGACTCGCCGCGGCCGCCGCAATCAGGATGGCAGGAATGATACGTCGTTTGAAATCAGCCATATGAATTTCTCCTCGCAGGGAAATCGGGTGAACGAGAAATGGCGCCTGAAGCAGCGTTTCTACCTCCCCCTTCGCGGGGGAGGTAGAGCGCCGAAGGCGATCGGGAGGGGGTGACGCCCCGAGTCTTTGCAGTAGAACCCCACCCCGGACCGCGTAATACTGCTTCACCCGATATACTGATCTTTGCGGTGAAAATCGGTCGTCTGTCGGCGCTCCTGCGGCCGGAATGCGGCGGTCGCGTGAGATGCCTTTCGGCCGAGAATGCGCTATGAACCGACGAGCCGAACAAATCCGACGAGATTTCGCAACATGACCCTCGCTTCCGCAATCCGCACGATTCCCGACTATCCCAAGCCCGGCATCATGTTCCGCGACATCACGACGCTGCTCGGCGACGCCAGGGCGTTTCGCCGCGCGGTGGACGAATTGGTGCAGCCCTGGGCCGGCACGAAGATCGACAAGGTGGCGGGCATGGAGGCGCGCGGCTTCATTCTGGGCGGCGCGGTGGCGCATCAATTGTCGGCCGGCTTCGTGCCCGTGCGCAAGAAGGGCAAGCTGCCGCATACGACCGTCTCCATCGCCTATTCGCTGGAATATGGCGTGGACGAGATGGAGGTTCACGAGGATGCGGTGGTGAAGGGCGAGCGCGTCATTCTCGTCGACGATCTCATCGCCACCGGCGGCACGGCGGAAGGCGCCGTCAAGCTGCTGCAGAAGATCGGCGCCGAGGTCATCGCCGCCTGTTTCGTCATCGATCTGCCGGAGCTCGGCGGCGCGCAGAAGATCGAATCGCTCGGCGTGCCGGTGCGCCGGCTCGTCACCTTCGAGGGGCATTGATTTACATGGCCGGGCGCGCTTTTGGCCGCGCCTCGGCCGTTCCTTCGCCAATATCGCGTTTCGTAATGCATTTTTGCTGATTCCCTGACGATCGCCATGCCGTCGAAACCGTCGCGCCCTCTTCTGCTCGCCATGGCGCTCGCGCTCAGCGCCGTCGAGATCGGCGTTTTTGCGACCTTCGCCTGGCGCGGTCCCGCGCTGCGGGAGGAGGCGCCGCGTCGACCCGACGTCGATTCGCGCGCAAATCCCTTCGGCCCCATGCTGCAAAACCTGCGCGGCGCGATCGTCGAGACCGCTCGGCTCGCCGAGCCGGCCGCGCCGGCCGAGATCGAGGAGGCGCCGACCTCCGCGCCGCGCGCGCGGCCGCCCTCCTTCCTCGCGGCGCTGCCGCCGCTGGCGCCGCTGGAGCCGACGCTCGACATTCCCGTCGCGCCCGGCGAGGCGCCGCTGCCGCCGGCGCGGCCGCGCAATCTCCCCGCCGAGCCCTCGGCGGCGACCGCTCTCCCGCCCGTCGCCGTCTCGCCGCCCGCCGCCACGCAGGCGCTCGCTCTGGCCGAGACCCCGCCGGCCCACGAGCAGCCCACGCCGCTACGCCGCGACGACGGCAATTTCCGCCTGGGCGCGGCGGTCTATGTCCGCATCTTCAAGAAGGAGGGCGAGCTCGAGCTATGGCGCAAGCAGGGCGAGCGTTACGCGCTCTATCGGACCTATCCGATCTGCAAATGGTCCGGCCGTCTCGGGCCCAAGCTGAAATCCGGGGATTATCAATCGCCCGAGGGCTTCTACAGCGTCTCGGCGCGCCAGCTCAATCCGAACTCGCATTATCACCGCGCCTTCGACATCGGCTTTCCCAACGCCTTCGACAAGCAGAACGGCCGCACCGGCGCCGCGCTGATGGTCCATGGCGCCTGCAAATCGGTCGGCTGTTTCGCCATGACCGACAAGGTGATCGAGGAAATCTACGGCCTGGTGGAAGCCGCGCTGCGCGACGGGCAGCACGAGGTGCCGGTCCACATCTTCCCCTTTCGCATGACCGATTTGGCCTTGGCCAAGGAGACGCAGGGCGACTGGACCAATCTCTGGGCGGCGCCGCCGGAGCACCAGCAATGGAGCGGCTTCTGGCAAAATTTGAAGGAAGGCTACGACCTCTTCGAGCAGACCGGCGAGCCGCCGACCGCCTATGCCTGCGGATCGCGCTACGCCTTCGGGGCCGCCGGCGGCTCCTGCCGCCGCATCGCCGGCTGGTGATCGATCGAATGGCCTGCGGCAGTGCGTCGACGCGCAGATCGCGCGCCGACGCACTGCCGCTCGGACTCTTCCCGGCGTCCGGCGGTCAACGGAACAATTGCGACAATTGGTGCATCACAATGAGGAAGAAGGCGAGCACTCCGCCAATTCCCATCAAAGCTTTCACGACGCCCGCGCTGCTCGTCTGCATGGCTCCCGCTCCTTGTTCGGTTGCGACAAAAGCGAGGCTAGCGGAGCGAAAGCGGCGTTAAACCGCCAAGATTCGCACGCCGACGGGTCCAAAGATGCGAGGCGGCCCCGTGACTTGACAGAGCCGGCGCGCCCGGAGGAAGCTGCCCGCGGCCCTGAGAAAAGAGCAATAATGCCGAGTGGAGGGGTCCAATGTCGCGACCCTTCGCCTATAGCCTGTCGCGCGAGATCGATCCGCGCCGCGGCGCGCCCCTCTATCTGCAGATCGTCCATGCGCTCATTCACGATGTGCGGAGCGGGCGGCTCACGCCGGGGGCGGCGCTGCCCAGCAGCCGCGAGCTCGCAGAATCGCTCGGCGTCAATCGCAAGACCATCGTGCTCGCCTATGACGAGCTGGTCGCCCAGGGCTGGTTCGCCACCCATGGCACGCGCGGCACTTTCGTCTCCGCCGAGCTGCCCGAGACGCTTCCGGCGCCGCGCAAAGCCTCCGCCGATCCGCGCACGCCCGGCTTTCCCTTCCGCGCGACGCCCGACCCCGCCTTTGTGCCGGCCGGCGAGGGACTGGCCATAGACGACGGGCTTCCCGATGCGCGGCTCTTCTCGATCGACACTCTGCTCGGCGCCTATCGCGACGCCGGACGGCGCGCGGCGCGCTGCGGCGGGCTCGGCTACGGCGATCCGCGCGGAACCGGCGAGCTGCGCCGCGCCATAGCGGCGATGCTGGCCTCGCATCGCGGGCTCATCGTGGACGCGGAGGATGTCTGCATCACGCGCGGTAGCCAGATGGGCATATTCCTCGCCGCGCGCATTCTCGTCGCGCCGGGCGACGTCGTGCTGGTGGAAGGCCTCGGCTATTCGGCGGCGCGCGCGGCCTTCGCCGGCGCCGGCGCCGAGGTGATCGGCGTCCGCCTGGACGAGGACGGCGTCGATGTGGAGGATGTCGAGCGTCTGTGCCGCGGGCGGCCCGTGCGCGCGATCTATGTGACGCCGCACCATCAGTTTCCGACCACTGTTCCGCTGACCCCGGAACGGCGGCTGCGCCTCTTGGACCTTTCCGCCAAATATGAGTTCGCGATCATCGAGGATGATTACGATCACGAATATCATTTCGAGCGGCAGCCGCTGCTGCCCATGGCGAGCTATGCGCCCGGACGGGTGATCTATGTCGGCTCCATGTCCAAGCTGCTGCTGCCGGGATTGCGCATCGGCTATGTCGTCGCGCCGCCGCCGGTGGTGAGATCCATGGCCAACGCCGCCGCCGGCGTCGATCGCCAGGGCAATGCGCTGACCGAGCTCGCCGTGGCCGCTCTCGTCGATTCCGGCGAGTTGCGCCGCCATGTGCGCAAGGCGCGCCAAATCTATGCGCAGAGGCGCGACGCTTTCGGCGCATCCCTCGCCCGCGCCTTCGGCGACGCGATCCGCTTCCGCACCCCTGCGGGCGGCCTCGCCTTTTGGACGACCTTCCGCGACGAGGCGACGCTCGACGTGCTGGAGCGCGACGCCGCCGCCAATGGTCTGCGCTTCCTGCCCTCCAGCTGCTTCGCGGCGCCGCCGCAGCGCGGGCGCGGGCTGCGGCTCGGCTTCGGCAGCCTCGACGCCGGCGAGGCGGAGCGCGTCATCGGGCGCCTGCGCCGCGCGGCCGGCGCCGGCATCGCCGAAACCGCGCTACCCTGTTGATCGTTCGGCCGATCTGGACGAAGACGGCCGCTCGAGCCACATTGAGGATCTTCGAATGAGGAGACGCCCGATGGGAGCGACGCAGGAACATAGCCGCGCGATCGTCGCCGACGCCACGGGTCGCGACGCGCTCTGGGAGCATATCCTCCGCGAGGCCGAAGACATGCTGGCGCGCGAGCCGGCGATGGCGAGCCTGGCGCTGACCTTCGTCCTCAATCGCCGCTCCTTCGAGGATGCGGTGGCGCGACGCTGCGCGGCGCGGCTCGGCGGCGCGGTGACGGAAGATCTGCTCTTCGACGCCTTCGCCCGCGCGCTGGACGCCGATCCCGCGATCGGCGACGCTTTTCGCGCCGACATAAAGGCCGTCGTCGAGCGCGACGCCGCCTGCGGACGGCTGATCGAGCCGCTGCTCTTCTTCAAAGGCTTTCACGCGATACAGACCCATCGGCTGGCGCATTGGCTATGGACCAATGGCCAGACCGATCTGGCGCTCTATCTGCAGAGCCGCTCGTCGGACGCGTTCCAGACCGACATTCATCCCGCGGCGCGTTTCGGCCGCGGCATTTTTCTCGATCACGCGACGGGACTCGTCGTCGGCGCGACGGCGGTGGTGGAGGACGATGTCTCCATTCTGCAGAGCGTGACGCTCGGCGGCACCGGCAAGGAGAGCGGCGACCGCCATCCCAAGGTGCGGCGCGGCGTGATGATCGCCGCCGGCGCGAAGATTCTCGGCAATATAGAAATCGGCGCCTGCTCCCGCGTCGCGGCCGGCTCTGTCGTTCTGCATCCCGTGCCGCGCAACGCCACTGTGGCGGGCGTTCCGGCCAAAGTTGTGGGAACCGCCGGCTGCGCCGAGCCGGCGCGCGACATGGATCAGTTTCTGAACGGCCTCTCTTACGATTCGTTCAGCTATTCCATTTGACCGGCGCGCATTCACCCTCCCCTGTAGGGGGAGGGTCGGCCGGCGATAGCCGGACGGGGTGGGGTTCGCCGGCAAAGACTCGGGGTTTCACCCCCTCCCGAGCGCATTCGCGCTCGACCTCCCCCCTCGAGGGGGAGGTAGAAACGCCTCACTGCGGCGGCGTCTCTCCTCACGGCGTCTCTCGTCACGGCGTCTCTTGGCCGACGCGCCCGGCGAGCTGCGCGAAGGAGAAGCTTTCTCCAGACGCCGATTCGCGCAGAGCGAGACGCAGCAGCCGCGCGGGAAAGCAGATGGCTTCGACATTGGAGTCGCGCATGTCGCGCGGCCGCAACGGATCATTGGCGAGCGAGAGCTCGACATCGACGAGCAGAGCATCGATCTCCTCCTGTCCGAGCGCGCCCTTGTCGCGCAATGCGCCGAACAGCGCCGCGAGTATGGCGTAGACGCCTTCGAGCTGAAGATTGGCCGTGTTCATTCATCGCCTCCGCGCAGAGCCCCTCGAGCGGAACCGATGGCGCGGAGATTCGATCCATCGGCGCTTTAAAATTATTCCCGCCGGATCACGAAGCCGTCGCCATGGCTTTGCGCCGCTTCACTTCCGCGCGCATCAGATCGAGGCATTCCTTGGTCGAGGCCATGTCCAGCGCGGTGAGGCCGAGGTCGGTCTCGAATAACGGATCGGCGCCCGCCGCCATCAATTGCGCCACGGCGCGGGCGCGGCCGGAGGAGGCGGCGAACATCAGCGGCGTCGCGGCGTTCACATTTATGTGCTGAATGTCGATTCCGGCGCGGATCAGCAGCGCGATATTCTCCTCTCTCTCGCCGACGCAAGCGAGCCACAGCGCCTGATTGCCGTCCACATTGGTCGCGTGAATATCCGCGCCCGCCTGCAGCAGCTCGGCGACGAGGGCCGGCGGGGCGAGGCGCGCGGCGACCATCAGCGGCGTCACATTGTCCTTGTTGCGGCCATTGGCGTCGCCGGGCGCAAAGCCGTGCTCGGCGAGAAAAGCCTCGAGCTCCGGGCCGAGCGCCACGGAAGCCGGCGCGGAGCGCTCGGCGATCGCCCAGGCCTCATAGCCGCCGTCGAGGCTGTAGACGTCCGAAAACCCCTGCTCGGCGAAATATTTGGCGTAGGCCTGGCTGGAATTGCCGTGATAGCAGCAAAAGACCACGGCCCGATCCTTCGGCGTCAGCGTGACGAAGGAAGAGATATTCTCCCGCGTCGCCAGCTCCGCGCCGTCTATATGGCCGCGCGCGAAAGACTCCGGATCGCGCACATCGATGACGAGCGCGCGCCCGCGCCCGATGATGTCGCGCGCCGCCGTGACGTCGATCCTGCGAAAGCTCGCTTGCATTGCCGCATCTCTCCCCTTCGATCGCCACGCGACATGCGAAGACGGGGCCAACAGCTCGCGCCACGGCTCAGGGACCGCGCGCGCTGGTTTTCGGCGTTCTCGTCGGCTAGGCTCGCCGAAGGAGGGCCGATATGCGGGATGTGGCGGAGACTTTCGAGGACAGGGCGCGGCTCGACGGCCGCATCGCGCTGGCGATCGTCACTTTCGCCACGGCCTATGGGCTCGTCGCTCTGCTCGATCGCGTCGGCGCGCCGGAGCGGCTGGTGGCGCTGGTCTCGCCCTATTTCACCGTGGTCGCTCTCGCCGCGCTCGGCTTTCTGCTGCATTCCATGAGCGTCTCCTTCTATTACGCGGCGGGGCGGGCGGCGCCTGCCGCCTATGCCGGCTTTGCGCAGGCGGCCCTCGTCACCGGCCTCGCGGCGCCTTTCGCGGCGCGGCTCACCGGGGCCGGCTCGCCGCTCGGCGTGACGCTCGGCCTGCTGCTGGGGGTCGCGCTCATCGGCGCGACAACCGGCCCGATGCTGCGCAAGACCGGGGCTTTTTCGCTGTCCGATCTGCTGGCGGCGCGCTTTTCCCGCATGGAGCCGCGGCTCGGCATGATCGCCGTCGCCGCGCTCACCTCGGGGATCGTCGCTCTGGCCGGCTATCAGACGGCGGTGGACGCTCTCGTCGGCTTCACCGGCGCGGGCCGTCCTTTCGCGGCTTTCTTCATCGGCGCGGCGATATTGCTGATCGCCGGGCCGGGCGGCGTCGGCGGCGTGCTGTGGAGCGCCTGCGCGGCGGCCGGCGTGCTGATCGCCGGCTTCGCCCTGCCGCAGATCGCGCTGTCGCTCCAAGGCTATCCGACGCCTCTGCCGCTCATCGGCGATCAGACCGCCTGGAGCGACGCCGTCCGCGTCATCGAGAATTGGCGGCTCGCGCGGCCGGCGCCGGCGGCGCTCGAGATCACGACCATGCTCGGCCTCGCCCTCGGGCTGGCGACGCTCGCGCCGGCGCTGGAGCCCGCCGTGACGACGAAAGACGCGGCGGCGGCGCGCCGGGCCGGCGTCGCGGCCCTGTTCTGGACCCTGGCGGCGGCGGCGCTGATCACGGCGACGGTCGCCTCCTCGGCGCTGATCGTCTCCAATGTCGCCGTCGGCCAGACGCCCGAGCGGCTGCCGGAATCGATCTATTCGGCGAGCGCGCGCGGCCTGGTGCAGATTTGCGGCGCGCGGGTCGACGGGCCGGCGCAGGCGCGCGCGGCCTGCCTCGCCCGCAAGCTGCCGCCGGCCGCGCCCTTGCGGCCCGAGGATATTTCCGTGCGCGCGGAATATCTCATCGGCGGCCTGCCGCAATTGGCCAAGCTCGGCGCGGCGCTCACCGGCCTTCTCGCCTCGGGGATCATCGCCGCCGGCCTCGCTCTGGCGGCGGCCAGCCTGCACGCCTGCGCCGCCGCCGTCGGCCATGACGCGCTCTATCGGCTGCGCGCCGAATCCGCGCTGACGAGCCGGCGCCTCGCCATCACGCGGCTGGCGCTGGTGGGCGTCACCGCGCTCGGCTCGGCGACCAGCGCCGCCAATGCGATCGACGCGCGCACGCTGGTCGGCATGGCGCTCGCGCTGTCGGCGGCGGTCTTCGTCCCGCTCGTCGGCCTCGCGCTCTTCGCGCGCGCTCAGGACCGGGACGCGATGATCGGCCAAATTGGCGGCCTCGCGACAATGGCGGCGACGCTCGTGCTCGACAGCGCGCCGCCGGACATAGAACAGCTCGCCTGGGCGGGACTCTGCGGCGCGGTCGCGGGCCTGCTCGCCGGCGGCTTTTCCGCGCAGGCTTTTTCGCAGGCGACGCCGGAGTCGCGCGGTTTCGTCGAGGAGATTTGGCGGGGCGACGGAAATGCGCTGCGTGAGGACAAGGGCGTGTGAGGCGCCCGGCCGATATCTGAGCGCCCTATCCTTCCCGGCCTTTTCTGCTATAAGCCCCTCGTGCGCTCGGGTCTGCCCGGGCGGCTCCGCTCGCGGCGACCCTCGCTGGACGACATCCCGGCCCCGGCCGCGGCTTGCGGATCCACACCAGAAAAGAAAAGGACCGACCGATGTCGATCACCGCCGAGCGCAAGCAGTCGCTCATCAAAGAATATGCGATCAAGCCGGACGACACCGGCTCGCCCGAGGTTCAGGTTGCGATCCTCACCGAGCGCATCACCAATCTGACCGAGCACTTCAAGACCCATGTGAAGGACAATCATTCGCGTCGCGGTCTCTTGAAGCTCGTGTCGCAGCGTCGCCAGCTGCTCGACTATGTGAAGTCGAGAGACGAGCCGCGCTATCGCTCCATCATCGAGCGTCTCGGCATCCGTCGCTGAGCCTGGGTCGCTGCGCTTTCGCACGGCCGCTGGACGGCCCTCGAAAGCGCATTAGAGAATGCGAGATCGCGGTCCGCCGCGATTTCGCGTATGAGAAGAGAATTCGGCCGAACGATTCGGCCTTAATTGCCGGAAGGGATGCGCGAAAGGGCGGCCCTTCCCTCCTTCGGCGGGCGGCATGGGTCGCGCCGCCACCCTCGGCAGGATCGTCATGGCAGGATCGCCGGACGCTGCGGCGAGGACTTTCGAAGCGTTCGCGGCTTCGCGTCTTTGAAAATCCCCGCCCCGCAGCCTCTCGCCGTCTTGCCCATGACGCCTCGCCAGCAGCCGACGCGCAATGGGGCGCGTCATGAGAGGAAGACGAAAGACATGTTCCAAATCCATCGCGAAGAACTCGACTGGGCGGGCCGCACGCTGGTGCTCGAGACCGGCAAGATCGCCCGCCAGGCGGACGGCGCCGTTTTCGCCAGCTGGGGCGAGACCACTGTGCTCGCGACCGTCGTCTCGGCCAAGGCGCCCAAGCCCGGCCAGGACTTCTTCCCGCTGACCGTCAATTACCAGGAGAAAGCTTTCGCCGCCGGCCGCATTCCGGGCGGCTATTTCAAGCGCGAAGGCCGCCCGAGCGAGCGCGAGACGCTGGTTTCCCGCCTCATCGACCGGCCGATCCGCCCCTTGTTCCCGGACGGCTATCGCAATGACACGCAGGTCATCGTGACCGTGCTGAGCCATGATCTCGAGAACGACCCGGATATTCTCGCCATGGTCGCGGCTTCGGCGGCGCTGACGCTCTCCGGCATTCCCTTCATGGGGCCGATCGGCGGCGCCCGCGTCGGCTATATCAACGGCCAGCTCAAGCTCAATCCGACCATCGAGGAGATGAAGCTCTCGGCGCTCGACCTCGTCGTCGCCGGCACGTCGGACGCCGTGCTGATGGTGGAATCGGAGGCGCAGGAGCTCTCCGAGGATCTGATGCTCGAGGCGGTGATGACCGGCCATCGCGGCTTCCAGCCGGTGATCGACGCGATCATCCGTCTCGCCGAGCGCGCCGCCAAGGACCCGCGCGATCTCGACGTCGTCGACAAGACCGAGGTCAACGCCGCCGTCGCCGCCATCGCCGAGGCGGAGCTGCGCGCCGCCTATAAGATCACGGTGAAGCAGGACCGCTACGCCGCCGTCGACGCGGTGAAGGCCAAGGTCTACGCCGGCCTGCTGCCGGAAGGCGGCGAGGCGAAATTCTCCAAGGAGCATGTCGCCGAGGCCTTCCACGATCTGCAGGCCAAGGTCGTGCGCTGGAACATTCTCGACGACGGCATTCGCATCGACGGCCGCGACGTCAAGACCGTGCGCCCGATCGTCGCCGAAGTGGGCGTGCTGCCGCGCACCCATGGCTCTGCCCTGTTCACCCGCGGCGAGACGCAGGCGCTGGTCGTCGCGACGCTGGGCACGGGCGAGGACGAGCAATTCGTCGACTCGCTCGAGGGAACCTATAAGGAGCGCTTCCTGCTCCACTACAACTTCCCTCCCTACTCCGTCGGCGAGACGGGCCGCATGGGCTCGCCCGGCCGCCGCGAGATCGGCCATGGCAAGCTCGCCTGGCGCGCCATTCGCCCGATGCTGCCGGCCGCCGCCGAATTCCCCTATACGCTGCGCGTCGTCTCGGAGATCACCGAGTCCAACGGCTCCTCGTCCATGGCCACCGTCTGCGGCTCGTCGCTGGCGCTGATGGATGCGGGCGTGCCGCTGAAGAAGCCGACGGCGGGCATCGCCATGGGCCTCATCCTCGAAGGTGAGCGCTTCGCGGTTCTGTCCGACATTCTCGGCGACGAGGATCATCTCGGCGACATGGACTTCAAAGTGGCGGGCACGTCGGACGGCGTGACCTCGCTGCAGATGGACATCAAGATCGCCGGCATCACGGAAGAGATCATGCGCGTGGCGCTGGGCCAGGCGCGTGAGGGCCGTCTGCATATTCTCGGCGAGATGGCCAAGGCGCTCACCACCTCGCGCGCCGAGCTCGGCGAGTTCGCGCCGCGCATCGAGACGCTGAAGATCGCCACCGACAAGATCCGCGAAGTGATCGGCACCGGCGGCAAGGTCATTCGCGAGATCGTCGAGAAGACCGGCGCCAAGATCAATATCGAGGACGACGGCACGGTGAAGGTCGCCTCCTCGGACGGCAACTCCATCAAGGCGGCAATCAATTGGATCAAGTCGATCGCCTCCGATCCGGAGGTCGGTCAGATCTATGAGGGAACCGTGGTGAAGACCGCCGACTTCGGCGCTTTCGTCAATTTCTTCGGCGCCAAGGACGGCCTCGTCCACATTTCGCAGCTCTCCAAGCAGCGCGTGAACAAGACCACCGACGTCGTCAAGGAAGGCGACAAGGTGAAGGTGAAGCTGCTCGGCTTCGACGATCGCGGCAAGGTGCGCCTCTCGATGCGCGTCGTCGATCAGCAGACCGGCGAGGACCTCGAGGCCAAGGAAAAGGCCGAAGCCGCCAACGCCGGCGAGTGACACGACAGATGGGGCTCGCCCGGCGCGGGCCCTCATCCGACCCGGCTGCGCCGGGCCACCTTCTCCCGCGAGCGGGAGAAGGACGCGCCTTTTTCTTCGAATAGGCGCAATATCGAAAAAAGCGGGCGCCGCGTTCGACGCCGCATCCATTCTCCCGCTCGCGGGAGAATGGAGCCCGGCAAAGCCGGGTCGGATGAGCGCCTCGCGATCCGTTTCGCAGGAGCTTTTTCCAATGCGATTGCATCTCGCATTTCTCGCCGCCCTTCTCTCCTCCGCCTCCCCCGTCGTCGCCGAGACCGCGCCGCTCGAGCGCATTCTCTCCGCGACGCCGATCTATCTCTCCGATGGCGGCGGCCGTGATCTCGCCGTGCTCGTCGACAATCTCGACGATGGCGCCGATCTCTATGTCTATCTCGGGCTCGATCAGGACGCTCTGCGCGCCGGCGCCAAGCCCGCCTTGGTCAAAAAGAACGCCGCCTGGAATGGCGGCATGGCCGGCCAGCGGCCTTCGCTGGCGGTGAGCGACAAGGGCTCGCTGCTGATCAAATCCGAGAATGATTCGATCGGCCGCGACCGCTGGAGCGAGACTTTGACGGTGATCCGCCGCAATGGCGCGCTCATCGTCGCCGGCTTCACCTATGCGGCGCGCGACACGATCGACCCCAACGCCGGCAAGAGCTGCGACCTCAATTTCCTGGCCGGCAAGGGAACGCGCAACGGCAAGAAGGTGGAGATAAAGGCGCAGACCATTTCCCTCGCCGATTGGTCGGAGGACAAGCTTCCGAAAGAGTGCAAATTCTAGAGCCGACCCCTATCGCCTCGCGCCATCTGCGAAGGCCGAGCGTGAAGGCCAAACATGCTCGTCGACGAGAAATACTTTGCTCCGAAAACGCCGGCCTCAGTCATCGCCGTGGGCGATGCTTTCGAAGCGCTGCTGATTCGGTCGATGCTCGAAAGCCTCGGCGCGGCTGTGCTCTTGCACCTCGTCGGGACGCCGGAAGATTTCCTGCTCACGCTCGAGCGGAAAGAACATGATCCGAAACTCGTCGTCATCTGCGGACACGGCGACAAAAACGGCTTGGTGTTCGGCGATTATGGCGATGGCGTAGACGTCGGCGCGCTCGTCGACGGCTCGCTGCCGGCGGCCGCCATCGCAAAGCGCGCCCGAATGCCGGGAGCGATCGTCGTCAGCACGGCCTGCCTGACCGGCGATGCGGCTTTTGCGAAGGCCTTCCTCGAAGCGGGCGCCGCCGCGTATATCGCGCCAGCGGACTGTCCCGACGCCTCGGACGCCGCGCTCTTCGTTCACTATTTGCTTCATTCTCTGCTGAGGCGAGGCCTGTCCCCGGAACGGGCCTTCGACCGAGCGCGCCACGCCGATCCGGCCTTGGACATGTTCCGGCTGCACAAGCCCTGATCCGAGGCGGCTACCGCCGCCCGCTTCATTCACCCTCCCTCCGGAAAGCGGATGCGAATGTCATCCGCCCTTGCTAAGGAAGGGCCGCAAAAGAGGGACTAAAGGCGTGAACGAGGCGGCGAAAACCGATTTTTCGAGCGGCGACGCTCTCGGCGCGATATTGGCGTCGTTTCAGCGCGCGGGCTTTGCCCGCTGCGAGCCGAAGATATTGCAGCCGGCCGGCGTCTTCCTCGACCGCTCGGGCGAGGATTTCCGCGGCCGTCTCTATCTCACCAGCGACGCCGCCGGCGACGACGTCTGCCTGCGGCCGGAATATACGATCCCCGTCTGCCGCGCCTATCTCGCTTCGGCCACGGCGGGGGCGCCCGCCTCCTTCGCCTATGGCGGCACTGTGTTCCGCTTCCCCGCCGAGGGCGAGACGGGCAGCGGCGAGCTGTTGCAGGCCGGACTCGAAAGCTTCGGCCGCGACGATCGCGAGGCCGCCGACGCCGAGATTCTCGCCGCCGCCCTCGAGGCCGCCTCCGCGGCCGATGGCGGCGCGCTGCATGTGGAGACCGGCGACGCCGGCCTCGTCTCCACCTTTCTGGATCGGCTGGACCTGCCGCCCGCCTGGCGCCGGCGTCTCGAGACGGGACACGCCCGCGGCGAGTCGCTCTCTGAGATTTTCGCCCCGCCCGCCAATGGCAAGGAGCACGCGGGCGTGCTCGCCGCGCTCGAGAAGGTGGACGCCAAGGAGGCGCGCGCCCTCGTCGAGGATCTTCTGTCCATCGCCGGCATTTCGCCGGTCGGCGGCCGCAGCGCCGGGGAGATCGCCGAGCGCTTTCTAGATCAGGCCGCCCTCGCCGGCGGCGCCGGAGTGAGCGCTGAAAAACATGCGCTGGTCGATGCTTTTTTCGCCGTGCAGGGGCAGATCGACGAGGCCGCCGCCGCGCTGCGCGAGCTGGCGAAGGACGCCGCGCTCGATCTGACCGCGGCGCTCGACTCGCTCGACACGCGCTCGGGCTTTCTCGCGGCGCGCGGCGTCGATCTCGATCGCGTGCGCTTCTCCGCGAGCTTCGCCCGCAGGCTCGATTATTACTCGGGCTTCGTCTTCGAGGCGCGGCGCGAGCCCGCCGGCCCGGCGCTCATCGGCGGCGGGCGCTACGACCGCCTGCTGAAGACGCTGGGCGCAAAACAGGACATCCCCGCTGTCGGCGCGGCCATATGGGTCGATCGGCTGACGGCGCGCAAAGGAAGCGCGGCATGACCGCAACGACGACCGACAGACTCATCGTCGCCGTTCCCTCCAAGGGCCGGCTGCAGGAGAACGCCAACGCCTTTTTCGCCCGCGCGGGCATAGAGGTGACGCAGGGGCGCGGGGCGCGCGACTATCGCGGCCAGTTGGCCGGAGTGGAGGACGCCGAGGCGGCCTTTCTCTCCGCCTCCGAGATCACCGCGCGGCTCGCCAGCGGCGACGTCCATCTCGGCGTGACCGGGGAGGACCTCGTGCGCGAGACGATTCCCGACGCGGCGAGCAAGGTGGAGATTCTGGCGCCGCTCGGCTTCGGCAAGGCCAATGTGGTGGTCGCCGTTCCGCAGGCCTGGATCGACGTGCGAACCATGGCCGATCTCGCCGATGTCTCGGCCGGCTTTCGCGCGCGCCATGGCCGCGGCCTGCGCGTCGCCACCAAATATATTCACACGACGCGGCGTTTCTTCGCCAAGCACGCCATCGGCGATTATCGCATCGTCGAGAGCTCCGGCGCCACGGAAGGCGCGCCGGCGGCGGGCTCGGCCGATCTCATCGTGGACATCACCACCACCGGCGCGACGCTCGTCGCCAATGCGCTGAAGACTTTGGACGATGGCGTGATCCTGCGCTCGCAGGCCAATCTCGTCGCCTCGCTTTCCGCGCCCTGGACGCCGCGAGCGCGGGAGGCGGCGCGCATCATCCTCTCGCGCATAGCGGCCGAGGAGCAGGCCCGCACGACGCGCGAGATCCGCACGCGCCTGACGCTGGACGACGCCCTGCTCGCCGAAGCTGCGGAGAAATTTTCTGTGGAGCTGCGCGAGCGCGGCGACGGCGGCTTCGTCACCTTCTCCGCCCCGGCGGATGGCGCGCCGCAATTCGCCGATTGGCTGATCGCCAAAGGCGCGCGCACGGTGACGAGCGCCAAGCTGGATTATGTGTTCAGCGCGGAGAATGCGCTGTGGAGCCGGCTGCAAGGGCGGATTTGACGCGGTTTGGCTTGATCCCCGAAACACCAGCCCCTCACCCTGAGGAGCCGGCGCAGCCGGCGTCTCGAAGGGTCGTCGAAGCGCCGCCTGCTGGAGCATCCTTCGAGGCTTTTTGCGTTCCGCAAAAAGCGCCTCAGGATGAGGGGATTGAATTTGCGGCCCATTCGGGCTCGCTTTTCCCATTATGAGAATTCGCCGTTCGATCGGCGTCGTCCCCGGCGCTGGCGGAGTGGCGCGGCGCGCCGGGGACCCGAAGCCGAACTCGTTACACTGCGGCTTCGGACGCCCGCCGGCCTTCGACGCGCCGGCGGAGGTGCGAGAACGGTCAATGCGTTTGACGCAATAGCAGCAGCAACGCGATCGGATTGGTCGTCACATAGCGCAAGAACAGCCGGCGCGGCTCGAGCCGAAGACGGAAGGCCCATTCGAGGCCCGCCTTCTGCATCCACATAGGGGCGCGCTTCTTGGCGCCGGCCAGAAAATCGAACAGACCGCCAGATGTCTTGATCACTTTGACGTTTCGAAGGCGATCACTCCATTTTCGCACGAATTCCTGCTCGCGCGGCACGCCGAGCGCGAGCCAGACGATATCGGGCGCGAGGTCGTTTATTTCGTCGATTTTGCGCTCGAGCTCCTCGCCGGTGAGATAGCCGTGCGAGCGGCCGATGATGCGAAGGCCCGGAAAGCGACGCCTCGTGACCTCATAAGTCTCGCGATTGATCTCCTCCGTCGCGCCATAGAGGTAGAAGGTGACGCCCTCGCGCTCGGCCATTTCGGCGACCAGCGGATAGAGATCGGTGGTGGCGACGCGCTCCGGCAGCGCGCGCGCGCCGAGTAGGCGCGAGGCGAAGACGAGCGGCTGGCCGTCGGCGCTGACGAGATCGGCCGCGTCGACGAGCTCGGCGAATTCGCGGCTGGCGCGGCGCCGCGCCAGCACCTCGCCATTGACTGAGGTGAGATAGAGAGGCCCGTTCTCCCGCGCTGGGCGGAGAGCCGCCTCGATCATCAGCCGCGCGGTGCCGGCGAGATCGAGACGGGCGACCTGCGCGCCGCCGACTGTAACCTCTTCGATGTTCCGAAACGCCCGTGTACGCTCGAACGCCATGAATACTCTACCCTTTTTTCGCCTGCCGTCCCGATTCGGAACGTGGACGGCAATGTCGATGGGTAGGCTGAGAGATGCGTGCCAGAAAGAATCGCGGCTCGGTTGTGCGGATTCGAAACGCGGGGCTGCAGAGGCCCTCCGCTCAGAGCGACCGGCGCGTCGGCGAAGGATCGCTGTCGAGCCGCGCGAAGAGGAGATGGTCGCGCCACTGGCCGTTGATGTTGAGATAAGCCCGCGCGAAGCCCTCCTGGTGGAAGCCATTGCGCTCCAGCAGCCGGATGGAGGCGGCGTTGGACGGCAGGCAGGCGGCCTCGACGCGATGCAGGCGCTGGCGGCTGAAGGCGTAATCGAGCGCCGCCCGCACGGCGCGGGACATATAGCCCTTGCCGGCATAGGGCTCGCCCATCCAATAGCCGAGCGTCGCCGCCTGCGACACGCCGCGCCGCACATGGCCGAGCGTCAAGCCGCCGACGAGAACGTCGTCCGCCTCGCGGAAGACGAAGAAGGAATAGGCCTCGTCGCGCGCTATTTCCTCGGCGTGGCGGCGCACGCGATAACGAAAGCTGGCGCGGGTGAGATCATCCGAGGGCCAGGTCGGCTCCCAGGGCGTCAGAAAGGCGCGGCTGCGCTCCCTGAGCGAGGCCCAGGCGACGAAATCCCGCATCTCCGAGCTGCGCAGATAGACGCCGTCGCCGCGCAGCGGCAGATCGCGATAGGCGGGAACGAGGCCGAAGAGCGCCATGACAGCCCTCTCAGACCGTGGCGCGCGCTGCGCGGGCGCGCTCGGAAATAAAGGCCGCGACCTTGCCCGCATCATTGTCGAGCACGGTGAAGCGCTCGCGCGCGTCCAGAATATGCGCGAGATGCTCGGGCAGTGGCGGGCGCTTGCCGATAGCGCGCTCCACAGCATCCGGGAATTTCGCCGGATGGGCGGTGGCGAGCGAGACGATCGGCGTCGCAGGATCGACCGCGAGGCGCTTTCTCGCCGCATGAACGCCGGTGGCGGCGTGCGGATCGAGAATATAGCCGGTCTCGCGATAGGTGCGGGCGATCTCTTCCGTGGTGTCGGCCTCATAGGCCGCGCTCGCCTCGAATTCCGCGCGGATCGCTTCGAGCGGCGCGGGGGCGACGGTAAAGCCCTTGGACTGATCCAGCGCGCCCATCAGCCCGCGAATCTGCGCGGCGTCACGGCCATAAACGTCGAACAGCAGACGCTCGAAATTGGACGAGATCTGAATATCCATCGACGGCGATTGCGTCGGCGTCACGCCACGCAGCTCATAGCGCCCGCTCGCCAGCGTGCGCGCGAGAATATCGTTGGAATTCGTGCCGATGACGAGCTTGCCAACCGGCAGACCCATGCGCTCGGCCACATAGCCCGCCAGCACATCGCCGAAATTGCCAGTGGGCACGGAAAAGCTCACCTCGCGGTGCGGCGCGCCGAGCGCGACGGCGCTCGTGAAATAATAGGCCGTCTGCGCGACGACGCGCGCCCAATTGATGGAATTGACGCCGGCGAGGCCGACGCTCTCGCGGAAGCGCGCGTCGCGGAACAGCGATTTCAGAATCGATTGCGCATCGTCGAAGGAGCCGCGCAGCGCAATGGTGTGGATGTTGGCGGCCTCGACCGTCGTCATCTGCCGGCGCTGCACGTCCGAGACGCGCTCATGCGGATAGAGGATGAAGACATCGACCCGATCGAGCCCGGCGAAGGCCTCGATCGCCGCCGCCCCCGTGTCGCCCGAGGTGGCGCCGACGATGGTCGCGCGCAAATCGCGGCGGGCGAGGACGGCGTCCATCATGCGCCCGAGCAATTGCATGGCGACGTCCTTGAACGCCAGCGTCGGGCCATGGAACAGCTCGAGGACGAAGAGATTATCGGCGATCTGCGTCAGCGGCGCGATGGCGCTGTGACGGAAGCTCGAATAGGCGCACTGCGTCAGCGCGCGCAGCTCGGCGCCGTCGAACGCCTCGCCGAGGAAAGGCGCGATGATGCGCGCGCTGGCCTCGGCATAGGGGAGGCCGGCGAGAGAAGCGATATCGCCGCGCGCTAGTCCCGGATAGGCGACGGGCGCATAGAGCCCGCCGTCGGAGGCGAGGCCGGCGAGAAGGACGTCTTCGAAGGCGAGCTCTGGAGCTTCGCCGCGTGTGGAAATGTAGCGCACGGCGTCTCTTCTAACCCGCGGAGCCGGCGTCGGCAAAGTCCGAAGACGCCGAAATCGTCGTGAGATTCGGCGCCGCTCGAGAATCAGCGGCCGCGTCAGCGCTGCTTCAGCCGGCCGAATGCGTAGAAGGCGAAGCCTCCGGCGACCGCCGCCGACAGCGCGAACCAGGTGATGGCGTAGGAGAGATGATTATTGGAAAGCTCGATATTGTGATCATAGACGCGCGGCAGGCCGGGCGCCGGCGCTGCGGGATCGAGCTCGAGCAGAAAAGGCGCGGCGTCGGCGATTTTCAAATGCGCGGCAAGCGCCCGCGCGTCGCTCGTATAGAACAGCCCGTCCTGCGGCGAATCGGCGGGCGTGAAGAGATTGCGCGCCTGCGGGCCGCGCAGCAGGCCGGTGAGCATGACAGCACCCGAGGGCGTGCGCTTGCGCGTCTCGTCGGCGCGCTGCGAGAGCGGCAGAAAGCCGCGATCGACGAGAATGGCGCCGCCGTCGTCGAGCAGCAGAGGCGCGATGACGCGGAAACCCGGCTCCACCCCCGCTCCCGACGGCGGCGGCGAGAAGATCAGCGCCTCGCGCGAAAGATCGAAATGGCCGAAGACGCGGACATGGGTGAAATCATAATCCTGCGGCGCGAGCGCGTCCCATTGCGCGCGGGGCGGCGGCGCGACCGGAGCGGCGGTCGCGCGCGTCTCCACGCGCTCGATCAGCGCCTCCTTCCAGGCGAGGCGGCGGAGCTGCCAGACGCCGAGCCCGGCGAGCAGCGCCACCATGAAGAACGAAAAGATCGCCGGCCCGATGAGGGCGCGCGCTTCAGCCCTCATCGGCGCGCTGCCCCTCCTCCGCCTTGTTGAAATATTGCAGGGCGATCAAGAGGCTCTTGGCCGGCCGCAGCAGGCCGGCGCAGACGATGACGGTGAGTGGGAGGAAGATGAGCCCATGCACCCAATAGGGCGGCGCATAGGCGACCTCGACATAGAGCGCCGCGCCGACGACGATGAAGCCGGCGATGGTCATCACGAAAACGGCCGGCCCGTCGCCCGAATCGGCGAAGGCGAGATCGAGCCCGCAGACCTCACAGCTCGGCGCGAGCGCGAGGAAGCCGCGGAACAAATGTCCTTTGCCGCAACGCGGGCAGCGGCCGAGCAGGCCGGCGACATAAGGATTGACGGTGGAGCGTTCGTCCGCGGCCATAGTGTTCCTATCCCTTTGCGAGGGCGAGAGATCGACGAAACGAAAGAAGCGCCGACGAGACCCCGCCGGCGCTTCTCTCAAAAGAAGCCGAAATGGGCTCGTCCCGTCACTCCATATGGCCGCCCCAGTTGCCCCACACATAGATGGAGGCGAACAGGAACAGCCAGACGACGTCGACGAAATGCCAATACCACGCGGCGAACTCGAAGCCGAGATGCTGCTCCGGCTTGAACTGGCCGGCATAGGCGCGCGCGAGGCAGACGATCAGGAAGATGGAGCCGACGATCACATGGAAGCCGTGAAAGCCGGTCGCCATGAAGAAGCTCGCGCCATAGATGGAGCCTTTGAAGGCGAAAGGCGCATGGGCGTATTCATAGGCCTGGACGCAGGTGAAGATCAGGCCGAGCGCGATGGTGGCGATGAGGCCCTTTTTCAGCTTGTCGCGATCATTGTGCAGCAGGCCGTGATGCGCATAGGTGAGCGTCGCGCCCGAAGTGAGCAGGATCACCGTGTTGAGCAGCGGCAGATGCCAGGGATTGAGCACTTCGATCCCATGCGGCGGCCACACGCCCTGAAACAGCTCGGTGCGGGCGAATTGCTGCGGATCGGCCGGAAAGATCGCCGAATTGAAGAAGGCCCAGAACCAGGCGACGAAGAACATCACCTCGGAGAGGATGAAGAGAATGACGCCATAGCGATGATGCAGCTGCACGACCGCCGTGTGATGGCCCTCGTGCTCCGCCTCGCGGATGATGTCGCTCCACCAGGACCACATTGTGAAGAGAATGGCGGCGAAGCCCGCGCTGAACAGAACCGGGCCGCCGACCTTGACGCCCAGCAGCGGCAGACCCTTCATCCAATAAATGGCGCCGATCGCGGTGAACAATGCGGCGAGTGAGCCGACGAGCGGCCACGGGCTCGGATCGACGAGATGGTAATCGTGATTTGGTTTCGCGTGTCCGTCCGACATTTCATTTTCCTCGAGATTTCGCCGGCCGGGCCGGTCTCGTTCACTAAGGCTCCATTCGCTCGGGATGGTTCGCCCCGCCGCGGACGCCCCCCGTCGCATTCTTTTTCCATCACGTCTTCGGCTTCGCGCCCTCTCCGCTCGCCGCCTCCTTGGGCTTCGCTTCCTTTGCCTTTTTGGAGGAGAAGAAGGAATAGGACAGGGTGATCTCCTCGACGCGGCTCATCGTCTCGTCGGATTCGAGCGCCGGATCGAGGAAGAAGACCACCGGCCATTCGGCGCTCTCATGCGGCGCGAGCTTCTGCTCCGAGAAGCAGAAGCAGGCGAGCTTGTCGAAATAGGCGCCGGCCTGGTCCGGACTGACATTGTAGGCGGCGACGCCGCTCGTCTCCTGATCGGAGAGATTGACGACCTTGTAATAGATCGTCGCGGTCTCGCCGGTGCGCACCACGATGCGGGGCGTCTCCGGCTCGAAGCGCCAGGGCAGATCGCGCGCGACATTGGCGTCGAAGCGCACGCCGATGCTGCGCTCGCCGGGCTTGGCCGGCGCGACCTTGGCGACCTGCGTCGTGCCGCCGAAGCCGGTCGCCGAGCAGAAGGCGCGATAGAGCGGAACCGAGGCGAAGGACAGGATCAGCATGGCCACGGAGCCGCCGATCAGCAGCCAGGCGCCCCTGCCGGCGTGGCTTTTCTCTTTGCGATCCGCGCCCATCACGACCTCACTCGGCCCGTGGCACGACGTTGCCGCCGAGCTTCACTATGGTGACGAAATAGAAGAGCGCCACGAACAGCGCGACGGCGACGCCGATCGCAATGTTGCGGGCGCGGCGGCTCTTCGCCTGCTCCGGCGTGAGGACAACGCCCTCTCGCCGCTCAGTGTCCTCATGTCGGCCGATCGTCATGCGCTCCTCCGCTCAAGCGAGCCAGGACGAGAGGGCGAGAAGCCTCTCGATCACCAGAACCATGAACAACAGCGTCAAATAGACGATGGAGAAGAAGAAGAGGCGCATCGCCGCGCGGCGCGCCTTGTCGCCCTCGCGGCGCAGATAGACCTCCACCGCGCAGGCGACCAGCGCCGCGCCCAGCAGCAGCGCGACGGCGCCATAGACCGGCGAGGCGAAGCCGAGCAGATAGGGCGCGACGCCAATGGGCGCGAGAAGGATGGAATAGACGAGGATCTCGAGGCGGGTGCGCGTCTCGCCATGCACGTTGGGAAGCATGGGGATGCCGGCGGCGCCATATTCCGCGCGCTTGACCAGCGCCAGCGCCCAGAAATGCGGCGGCGTCCACATGAAGATGACGCCGAAGAGAATGACGCTGGAGAGATCGACGGCGCCGGTCGCCGCGGCGAAGCCGACGACGGGCGGCAGCGCGCCGGCCGCGCCGCCGATGACGATGTTCATCGGCGTCGTGCGCTTCAGCCACATCGTATAGACGACGACATAGAAGAAGATGGTGAAGGCGAGCAGACCGGCGGCCAGCCAATTGGCGACCAGGCCGAGCGTGAACACCGCCATTATGGAGAGGAAGAGGCCGAAGGCGAGCGCCTCCTCGCGGCCGAGCCGGCCGGCGGGAATGGGACGGCCGCGCGTGCGCGTCATCAGCCGGTCGATATCGGCGTCATACCACATGTTGAGCGCGCCCGACGCGCCCGCGCCGACGGCTATGGCCAGCAGCGAGGCGAAGGCGAGGAAAGGATGCGGCGCGACAGGAGCCAGCAGAATGCCGGCGAGCGCCGTGAACACGACGAGCGACATCACGCGCGGCTTCAGCAGGGCGAAATAATCGCCAGGGGCGGCGACAGGCGCACGCGGGGCCGAAGCTTCGTCGATGATGAAGGAGGCGTCGCTCATGCTCTCACTCTTTTTATCGGCGATCGTTCTCGATCTTTCGACGATCGTCGTCGCTCGTCCGAGGGTCTCGCGGGGCGTCCGTCCCGGGAGAAGAGCCGGATCGCTCCGGCCGCGACAGCTCAGCGCCGCGGCCGGAGGAATTGCCTCAGTGGTGGCCCGAGCCGGTGATGCGCGGCAGGGTCTCGAACTGATGGAAGGGCGGCGGCGAGGGCAGCGTCCACTCGAGCGTCGTCGCGCCGACGCCCCAGGGATTGGCGCCCGCCTCACGCTTGCGCATGAAGGCCTCGGCCACAGTGTAGAAGAACAGCAGGACGCTGACCGCGGCGATGGCGGCGCCGACCGACGACCAATAGTTCCACAGCGCGAAAGCGTCCGGATAGTCGATATAGCGGCGCGGCATTCCGGCGAGGCCGAGGAAGTGCTGCGGGAAGAAGACGAGATTGATGCCGACGAAGAGCAGCAGGAAATGCGCCTTCGACAGAGTCTCGTTGTACATGTAGCCCGTCATCTTCGGGAACCAGTAGTAGAAGCCCGCGAAGACGCCGAACACCGCGCCGAGCGACATCGTGTAGTGGAAATGCGCGACGACGTAATAGGTCTCGTGCAACTGGCGGTCGGCGGAGGCGTTGGCCAGCACGACGCCGGTGACGCCGCCGAGGGTGAACACGAAGATGAAGCCGATCGCCCACCACATCGGCGCGCGGAAGGAGATCGAACCGCCCCACATGGTCGCGATCCAGGAGAAGATCTTGATGCCGGTCGGCACCGCGATGACCATTGTGGCGAAGACGAAATAGCGCTGCGCGTTGAGCGACAGGCCGACCGTATACATGTGGTGCGCCCACACGATGCAGCCGAGGAAGCCGATCGACACCATGGCGTAGGCCATGCCGAGATAGCCGAACACGGGCTTGCGCGAGAAGGTGGAGACGATGTGGCTGATGATGCCGAAAGCCGGCAGGATCAGAACATAGACTTCCGGATGGCCGAAGAACCAGAACAGATGCTGGAACAGGATCGGATCGCCGCCGCCGGCCGGATCATAGAAGGTGGTGCCGAAATTGCGGTCCGTCAGCAGCATGGTGATGGCGCCGGCGAGCACCGGCAGGGTCAGCACCAGCAGGAAGGCCGTCACCAACATGCCCCAGGCGAACAGCGGCATTTTGTGCAGCGTCATGCCCGGCGCGCGCATGTTGAAGATAGTGGTGATGAAGTTGATCGAGCCGAGGATCGACGAGGCGCCGGCCAGATGCAGCGACAGGATCACATAATCCATCGCCGGCCCGGGATGGCCCGTGTTGGACGACAGAGGCGGGTAGAACACCCAGCCGCCGCCGAAGCCGAGCGAGCCCGGCGCGCCCTCCGCGAAGGTCGACAGCACCACCAGCACCAGCGCCACGGCGAGCAGCCAGAAGGAGATGTTGTTGAGGCGCGGGAAGGCCATGTCCGGCGCGCCGATCATGATCGGCACGAACCAATTGGCGAAGCCGCCCATCAGCGCCGGCATGACGAAGAAGAAGATCATCAGCACGCCATGGGCGGTGATGAACACATTGTAGAGATTTTTGGCCGCGTCGATATTGGTCGGATCAGTGCCATGAAGCAGCGCGGAAATGCCCGGGAACACCGAAATGCCCGGATGCGCGAGCTCGGCGCGAATCGCCATCGACATCAGAAAGCCGATGAGGCCGCCGACGACGGCGAGAATCAAATAGAGCGTGCCGATGTCTTTATGGTTGGTCGAGAAGAGATAGCGGCGCAGGCCGGTGGGGTGGTCGTGGTGGGCCCCCGCCTCGGTCGAGATGGCGTCCATGGTCGTGATCCTCGAAGAATGCTCGGTTTGTTCGGTTCGACTTTGCGAAAAGATGTCGCGCGGCGACGAAGCGTCAGCGCGCGTCGGCCTCGGCGGCCACGCGCACGCGGCCGTCGTCGACCTTGGCGAACTTCTTCTTCGCCTCGACCAGCCATTCGGCGTATTTCTCCTTGGAGACGACGCGGATGGCGGCCGGCATGAACGCATGATCCTTGCCGCAGATCTTCGAGCATTGGCCGTAGAAAATGCCTTCCTTCTCGGCCTTGAACCAGGTCTCGTTGAGGCGGCCGGGCACCGCGTCGATGCGGACGGTGAAGGCCGGAATCGTGTAGGAGTGGATCACGTCCGAGGCGACCACCTGGAGCTTGATGACCTCGCCGACCGGCACCACCGCCTCATTGTCCACCGAGAGCAGGCGCACGTCGCCATTCTCCGGCTTCAGATCGGCGTCGGTCTTCATGAACTGGTCGAAGGAGAAGCCGCCGCCCTGATCCTCGGGATAGGCGTAGGACCAGTACCACTGATTGCCGGTGACCTTGATCGTCACCTTCGGCTCGGGGATTTCCACCTGATGCGCCAGCAGGCGGAAGGAGGGAATGGCGATGAACACCAGGATCAGCACCGGAACCAGCGTCCAGACGACCTCGAGGCCGGTGTGATGGGTGAGCTTGGAGGGAACGGGATTGGCGTGCTCGTTGAACCGCCAGCAGACATAAATCAGAAGACCGAGAACGAAGAGACCGATGAAGCTGATGATGGGAAGCAGAATGACATTGTAGAAAAATTGCGTCTCGGCGCCGACTTCCGTCACGGTCGCCGGGAGACCGAGGCCTCCCGGAGTGGGCTGGCCCAACACCTCCGCGGACGCCACGCCCGCGAGAAGGAGGAGGGAAAAAACGGCGCCGGCCGTCAAAGCCGCGCGGCGGAGTGTGGGTCGTCTGCCGATGAGCATGAAGATCGCCTCTCGGACCTCAGGAACAAGGTCGTTATGATTTTGTTATCCGGTTGTTTTGATCGAGCCGAACCCGCCACAAATCCAGCCCGTCAGGTATTCCCACGCGGGTTCAACCACAAACGGCTGCGCCGCGCAATCGCTGCGGCGCCACACTGTGCCTGACAAAAAGTCGCGCCATCGCGCCCTGCGCAAAAATGCGGCGTCGGCGCCCTTCCGCTTGACAGCGGGCGGCCATTTGCTACGCAGAGCTTCACCCTCGTAACTTTTTCGTAACGCCCCGTTTCGGCCCGCTTTTGATCCTAAGGGCCATTGGAATCCGCAGCGAAAGAAACATGGAGCGAAAATGAGGCCGCACGCCGCCGTTCTCCGGCTCGCGAGGTTGCGACATGTGGTCGCGGGGCTGTTTTTCGCAATCGCAGCATGGGGGGCCGCGTCGCCCGCCGCCGCGCAAGGCGCGGTGAAGTCCAAATATGGCGATTGGGAGATTCGCTGCGAGACGCCGGCCGGCGCCGCCGCCGAGCAATGCGCTTTGATTCAGAGCGTGGCGGCGGAGGACAAGGCCAATGTCAATCTCGTCGTCGTCGTGCTGAAGACCAGCGACGGCAAGAGCCGGCTGCTGCGCGTCATCGCGCCGCTGAATGTCTTGCTGATCAAAGGCCTCGGCCTCACCATCGACAAGACGCGCATCGGCGACACCGGCTTCGTGCGCTGCCTGCCCTCCGGCTGCGTCGCCGATGTGGTGATGGACGATGCGCTCGTCGATCAGCTCAAGAACGGAAAAACGGCGACTTTCGTCATTTATCTCACGCCCGACGAGGGCGTCGGCCTGCCGCTGTCGCTGGCCGGCTTCAAGGAGGGATTCGCCAAACTGCCGTGATGGCGGTAAGGCGTGCGCCTCGGATGACGCACCGAATCCGCTCCCTCTCCCGCGCAGCGGGGGAGGTTGGGGAGGGGCGGCGGAGCAAAGGGTGAAAGGCCGATGGACACGGGACGGATGATGCGGCGCTATTTCGCGATTCTCTCGATTTCCGCGCTGATGGCGAGCGGCGCCCGCGCTTTCGACTTACCAAACCCTCTCTCCGTCTTCGGCGGCGGCGAGAAGGAGCCGCAAAAATCCGACCGGCCCGCGCAGGCCGCGCCGGGCGCGGCGGTCGACTGCCCCGAGATTCTCGTCGACACCGGCGCCGCCACGCTGCGCGTTCCGCCGGGGGCGGATAATTCCTCGGTGCGCTATCAGCTCTCGCTGTCGCATCTCGCGCGCGAATGCTCGGTTTCCGGCGATCAGATTCTGATCAAGGTCGGCGTCGAGGGCGCGGCCGTGCTCGGCCCCGCCGGCCAGCCTGGGTCTTTCTCGGGCACGCTGAAAATCGCCGCGCGGCGGCAGAAGGACGAATCGATCCTCGCCTCCAAGAGCTATCACGTCACCGCGAGCGTGCCCGCGGGCGCCGCGCGCGGCGAGTTCCGCGTGATCTCGGAGCCTTTGTCGGTGCCCTATCTCGGCGCGCAAGCGGCCGATGATTACGAGATTCTCGTGGGCTTCGAAGGCGGCGCCGCCGACCGCGCCGCGCCCGCGCAAAAGCGCCGCAAGCGCCAAGCTCGCACGCCTACAGAAGCTTCCCCGGATTGAGGATGCCCTTCGGGTCGAGCGCGGATTTGATCGCGCGCATCAGCTCGAGCGCCACAGGGTCCTTCACTTTTCGCAAAAGATCGCGCTTGAGCGCGCCGATTCCATGCTCGGCGGAGACCGAGCCCGCATATTTCGTCACCAGCCCATGGACGAGCGCGTTGATCTCCTCGCGGCGGGCGAGAAAGACGACGCGATCGGCGCCTTCGGGCTGCGAGATGTTGTAGTGAATATTGCCGTCGCCCATATGGCCGAAGGGCGTCGGCCGCGCGCCCGGCGCATGGACGGCGACGAGGGCGCTCGCCTCCGCGAGAAAATCGGGAATCGACTCGAGCGGCACGGAGACGTCATGCTTGATCGAGACGCCCTCGGGCTTTTGCGCCTCCGGCATCGTCTCGCGCAGCTTCCATAGGCCGGCGCGCTGCTCCAGCGTCGCGGCGAGGGCGGCGTCCTCGGCTATGCCCTGCTCCATCGCCTCGCCGAGCAATTCGGTCAGCTGATCCTCGACGCCGCTCTCGGCGGGCGAGGCCAACTCCATCAGCACATACCAGCCATGCGCGCCGGCGAGCGGATCGCGAACCCCGGCGATATGGCGCGTCGTGAATTCGACGCCGATGCGCGGAATCAGCTCGAAGGCGACCAGCGCCGAGCCGGCGCGCGCCTTGGCGAGCGTCAGCAGCTTCAAAGCCGCGCGCGGATCGGCAAGGCCGACGAAAGCGGTGGCGCGTGACCTTGGCAAGGGGAAGAGCTTCAGCGTCGCGGCGGTGATGATTCCGAGCGTTCCCTCCGAGCCGATGAACAAATGGGCGAGGTCATAGCCCGTATTGTCCTTGCGCAGCTTGGAGAGGCCGGACAGCAGCCGCCCGTCGGCGAGCGCCACCTCGAGCCCGAGCGCGAGATCGCGCGTCGCGCCATAGGCGATCACATGCACGCCGCCGGCATTGGTGGCGAGATTGCCGCCTATGGTGCAGCTGCCTTCGGCGGCGAGCGAAAGAGGAAAGTAGCGGCCGACGGCTTCCGCGGCGGCCTGGACATTGGCGAGAATGGCGCCGGCCTCGACCGTCATCGTGTCGGAAGCAGGATCGATCTCGCGAATCTTGTCGAGCTTTTGCAGCGACAGCACGATCTGCGCGCCGCTTTCGTCGGGCGTCTGGCCGCCGACGAGGCCTGTATTGCCGCCCTGCGGAACGACGCCGACGCCGGCCTCATTGCAGAGGGCGAGAACGGAAGCGACCTCGCGGGCGCTCCGCGGCTTGACGACGCAAGGAGCGCGTCCGAAGAACGCCTCGCGCGGCTCGCGGAGATAGGCCGCCATATCGCCGGGGTCGACGATGACGCCGGCGGTTCCCACGATCGCGCTCAGGCGATCGAGCAGCCCCGTGTCATCGCGTCCTTTTTCGACGGCGGTCAGCGAAGATCACCTCGATTACCAATGGCGGCGACGATGCGCTTCATCGTTGCGACGGACCCGCACGTAAGCGGCGGCGGCGACAGGAAGTCCGCCGAGGATGATACTGCACAATGTTGCGGCGAGAAGCGCATTCATGTGACCATCTCCTTCCAGATTCGAGCCGGCCCCTAGGGGGGAGCCGGCGCCCACGCTGGACATGGACGCAAATCCTATGCCCAACTCGGCGGGGCTGGCAAGACAATTCCCCGCTGCGCCGCGAAAGGCTTATTTGAAAATTCGCCTTTGTCACATGAAACGCATCGAGAGAATGTAAGATTTGCGCGACGTTTCGCCATAAGTAGACCTACGTAGCGGATCGCTCCCCGCCCGCCGCGTCAGCGCGACAGCAGCCGCCGGCGCGGCGCCGCTTCCGCCGCGCGCTCGAAGAGAGCGACCAGCTCGAGATGCGGCGAATGCCGAAATTGATCGATCGGCGTGATGAATTTCGCGGCATAGCCGCCTTTGCTCAGAATTGCGGCGTCGCGGGCGAAGCTCTGCGGATCGCAGGAGACGGCGACGATGCGGCGCACGGTCGACGCCGCCAGCGCCTGCGCCTGCGCCATAGAGCCGGCGCGGGGCGGATCGAAGACGACGGCGTCGAAAGCGTTCAGTTCTTGAACATCGAGCGGACGGCGGAAGAGATCGCGCGCCTGCGCCGATATCGGCCGCAGCCCCCGCGCCGTGCGGGCGGCGCGGTCCAGCGCCTCCACCGCGGCCACATCCGAATCGATCGCCGTCACGCGCGCCTGCGCGGCGAGCCGCAGCGCGAAGGCGCCGACGCCGCAGAAGAGATCGGCCACATTCTTGGCCTTGTCGCCTACGCCCTTCGCGACGAGGCGGGCGATAGCGGCCTCGCCCTCCGCGGTCGCCTGGAGAAAGGCGCCCGGCGGCGGAAAGACCTGGATATCGCCGATCATCACGCCGGGCGGCAGGCGCAGCGTCACCAGCCGCCCATGATTGGCGAGACGGGCGAGATCGAGGCTTTCGGCGAGCTCCAGCAGCGCCAGAGTCTCGCGCTCCTCGAGCGCGCCGGCGCCGCGAATGTCGATATCGAGCCCGCCCGTCGCCGCCGTCGCCGCTATGTCGAGCGGCTTGCCGCGCAAGGCGAGCGCCTGCGCCAGAGCGCGCGCCGCCGCCGGCGCGCCGACGAGGCGCGGCTCGAGCAAGGGGCAGACGTCGATTTCGACGAGATCATGCGAGCGCGCGCGCATGAAGCCGACATGCGCAACGCCCCTCTCATAACGAGCATGGAAGGTCACGCGCCGACGCCCGGCGCCATGGGCGTCGATCAGCGGTTCGACCGGCCAGTCGAGCCCGGCGTTGCGCAGCGCCGTCTCGGCGAGGCCGCGCTTCCATTGCGCATAGGCGGGCGCGGCCAATGTCTGCACGGCGCAGCCGCCGCAAACGCCGTAATGCGGGCAGAAAGGCTCGATGCGATCCGGCGAGGGCTCGAGAATATCGACGACACGGGCGCGCTCGCCCTCCACCTCGGCGAGGACGGTCTCGCCGGGCAAAGCGAAAGCGGCGAAGACGAGCCCCTCCTCCGTGCGGGCGACGCCCTCGCCCTTATGGCCGAGACGTTCGATGGTCAGTCTTTGCAACATCAGTCCCGCCGCGCATGGAGAAGAAATTCGCGATTGCCGTCGCCGCCCTCGATCGGCGAGGCGATGACGCCGAGCACACGCCAGGCCAATGTCTCGACCTCCGCGGAAATGCGCGCGCAGACTTGCGCATGAACGGCCTCGTCGCGCACGACGCCCTTCTTTGCCGCCTTGCGGCCGGCCTCGAATTGCGGCTTGACCAGAGCGAGCAGCTCCGCGCCGCCGGCCGCGAGCGGCAGCACCGGAGGCAGCACCAGCGCCAGCGAGATGAAGCTGGCGTCGATCACGATCAGCGACGGCGCCTCGGCCAGATGCTCCCGCGTCAGAGCGCGCGCATCCTGTCCCTCCAGCGAGGTGACGCGCGCATCGGCGCGCAATCTCTCGTGCAATTGATCATGGCCGACGTCCACCGCGACGACATGGCGCGCGCCGGCGCGCAGCAGCGCGTCGGTGAACCCGCCGGTCGAAGCGCCGACATCGAGGCAATAGCGATCCTGCGCATCGACGCCGAAAGCCGCGAGCGCATGGGCGAGCTTGACGCCGCCACGGGAGACGTAAGGGTGCGGCGCCCGCGCCACGATCTCGGCGTCCGGCGGAACGAGCTGCGACGGCTTGGCGATTTTGCGGCCGCCCACCTCGACGAGGCCCGCGAGGATCGCCTCCTGCGCCTTGGCGCGGCTCTCGAAAAAGCCGCGCTCGCACAGCGCCACATCGGCGCGAAGCGGCTCGCTCGCGCTCACCATCGCAACAATCGCGCGCCGAGCGCCGAGCCGGCGAGCGCGACGAAGCCGATCGCCAGCGAATACCACACGGCGACGAAGAGCGGGCTGTCATCCGTGCAATGGGCCGCATAGAAGCTCGCCGCCAGCGCGCCGGCGACGAGGCCGGCCACCGCGCCGGCCAGCGCCGGCCGGCCGGGCGCGCCGCGCCGCAAGGCGAAGAGGAGAACGGCGAGCGGGCCCGCCGCGATGAGCGGGATCGCCATCAGGCAGATGGCCGCGTTTTGTCCGACGAGCCGCGCGTCCCAACTCTCCGCCGGCGCGGCGACGAGCTCGAGCGCCACGGCGACGCCGAGAGCGGCGAGCGCGAGCAGAGGCGCGAAGCGCCACGCGCCGGCCTCGACGCCCGGCGCCGCGAGCCGCCGCAACAGGCCGCCGCCGGTCGCCAGCAAAGTGAGCGTCACCGCGAATTTCGCCAAAAAGCGCGGCTCGTGGACGGCCGCGCCGATGTCCGGCCGGACGCCGATGAAAGCGACGAACAGCAGCGCCGCGACGAGCCCCGCCGCCGCGAGCGACGACGCGAAAATCTGCGCGAAGCGAAAACGCGACGGCGCATGGTCCGCGACCAGAGCGCCGATCAGCTCTTGCGTCTTCATCTCTCGCCTCTCCGATAGAGCGCCGCCAGGCTCTTGATCGCCCGATGCAGCGCCACGCGCACCGCGCCCTCGCTCATGCGATAGCGCTCGGCCGCCTCCTTCACCGAATGTCCCTCGATCGACAGAAACCGCACCAGCTCGCGCGGGCGTTCGCCGAGCTCGCCGAGCATACGGTCGATATCCTGCCGGTCGATCCCATCGTCCGCCGCCTCGGGCGCCGCGAGATCGAAGGCGTCGTCGATCGGCAGCGCCGTTTTGGCGCCGCGCCGGCGGCGCGCGTCGACGAGCTTGTTGCGCGCTATGGTCATGATCCAGGGGCCGATCGGCCGCGCCATATCCCAAGTGTCGCGCTTCAAATGAATGGCGAGCAGGGTCTCCTGCACCACATCCTCCGCCTCGCCGACATCGAGGCCGAGGCGCGCGCAATTGCGACGCGCGATCCCGCGCAGCGCCGGCGTCAGCGAGAGGAGCAGCCTCTCATAGGCGCCCGCATCGCCCGCTATGGCGGCGCGCATCAGCACGGCCCATTCCTCCTCGGGGTTTGGCGCTCCCAAACGTCCACCCTGTCATACGTGAAAAATCGCCCTCTCGTTACGTCATGCGCGGGGGACGTGTCGAGCATTCGTCGATTTTCGCGGCGCGTCACAAAAACGCCGGACTATTCGCGCCTTTTTAACGAAAGAATCGCAAATCTATCGACGCCGCGCGACCGCGGCTCGCCCCTCGTGAGGGCGCAGTCGGATTGGAGCTTCCCCTTGCGTAAGTTTTCGAAGTCCGTCTTTTCGTTGAGCATGATCGCGCTCGCCGGAGCCGCGGCCCCCGCGGCCATCGCCGCGGGCGACGCCTATGACGGCCAGGCCGAATGGGCGCAGCGCTATGACGCCGATCCCCGGCTCACCGTCTCGCGCTCGACGACCCCCATCCTCTCGACGCAGACGGTCGCCGCGACAGAGGCGGCCATCGCGCAGCTTCAGGAGATCGCCGCGCGCGGCGGCTGGCCCCTGGTGCCGGCCGGCCAGCAGCTGCGGCTCGGCTCCAACAGCCCGGCCGTCTCGGCGCTGCGCCGGCGCCTCATCGTCTCCGGCGACATCGGCGCCGAGGCCGGCGTGAGCCCGGTCTTCGACTCTTACGTCGAAGCCGCGGTGCGCCGCTTCCAGGCGCGCCACGGCGTCAACGCCACCGGCGTCGTCTCGACGCAGACCTTCGCCGCGCTCAACGTCTCCGCCGAGTTGCGCCTGCGCCAGCTCGAGACCAATCTGGTGCGGCTGCGCAGCTTCTCGCGCGATCTCGGCAATCGCTATGTCACGGCCAACATCCCCGCCGCCACTGTGGAGACGGTGGAGAACGGCGCCGTCGTCACCCATCACACCGCCGGCGTCGGCAAGATCGACCGCCAGTCCCCGGTGATGCAGACCAAGGCGATCCAGGTCAATTTCAACCCGTTCTGGACCGTGCCCGCCTCAGTCATCCGCAAGGATCTGATCCCCAAGATGCAGGCGGACTCCAACTATCTCTCGGACAATCACATCCGCGTCTACAATAAGGACGGCGTCGAGCTCTCCCCGCAGCAGATCAATTGGAACTCGCTCGAGGCGCTGAACTACAAATTCCGCCAGGACACGGGCGGCGATTTCAATTCGCTCGGCGTGGTGCGCATCGACATCGCCAATCCTTACGGCGTCTATATGCACGACACGCCGGCCAAAGGCATTTTCGGCGACGACTTCCGCTTCGTCTCCTCCGGCTGCATCCGCCTGCAGAATGTGCGCGACTATGTCGCTTGGCTGCTGAAGGAGACGCCCGGCTGGGATCGCGACCATATCGACGAGGCGATCCGCTCCGGCGAGCGCATAGACGTGAAAATATCCCCCGCCGTGCCGGTCTATTGGGTCTATGTCACCGCCTGGGCGACGCCCGACGGGGTGATGCAGTTCCGCGAGGATATTTATCAGCGCGACGGCCTCGGCCTCACCGCCTCCATCCCGCAGCAATCCGCCCCTGGGCCGACGCCGGTCGCCTCGCGTCAGGCCGCGCGCGGATCGCAGCTGCCGCCGGTGTTCGGCGCGGACGAGTATTGAGCGGATGCGCTCGGAGCAGGCGCTCATGATCCTGCTCCCGATCGCATTCTATCTCATTCCATTCGCCTCGACGCTCGCGACGCGCGGATGGCGGTCGCTCGCCGCCGTATCGATCCTCTGGCTCGCCGTCACCGCATTTTTGGGGCGGCCGATCTTCGACCACCCGAGCGGACCACGCTGCGGGCTCGTCGAGATGATCTCATTGATTTTCACGACCCTGGTCGCCGCAGGCTTTGCGACGAGCTTCGTCGGCCGCGTCCTGCTTTTGCGCGATCCGACGATGACGCGCGCGCGAGCGGCGACGATCGTCGTCGCGCTCGGCCTCGCAGGTTTCGCCGGCGTCGCTTGGTTGAACCGAGCCTTTTTCTTCCGCTGAAGGAGCGCGACCCTGTCGCCGAAGAGGCCGCCGGCGTTCGGCGAGGACCGGAACCGAGGCGTGCGGAGCCGGAACGTTTCAGCGTCCCGGCCCTCGTCGATTCGACTTTACAGCGCCGTTCGCCGCGCGCTCGCTACGCCGCCCGAATCCTCACAATTTGCCGACCATCTTGCGAATCCGGCACTTGCCATCGAAATTTTCGATGCGGTCGGTTCCGAAAAATTCGTGGAACGCCATGGCCACCTCGGGCCAAACCTGCATATTCGGATCGTAGTCGTCCCCGATGATATATCCGCCCGGAGCCAGCAGCTTCCACCATAATTCGAGATCAGAGAGGACGGCTTTTCGGTCGTGCCCCGCGTCGATATGGACGATGTCCGGGGAGAAGCCGTAATGTCTCATGATTTCGGCGGCGTTATTGGAATCGATAGGAAGGGGGACGACGTAATCAGCGACGCCACGGGCGATCACATTCGCAGCAAAGGTATAGTATAAAGACGGATATCCATATTTCTGCTTCAGACTGTCGCGCCATTCCTCGATTATCCAATGCTCCCACGCCCCGAGAAAGGTGTCGACGGATACGATAGCGCAATCCAGGCCTAGAGATTTTGCTTTATCGGCCATGTAAATGGTCGAGCCGCCTTTCCACACGCCGACCTCCACGATCAGCGAAGGACGCGCCATCTCGATCGTTTCGCTCAGATACGGATGCTCCGAACGCCAGCCCTGGGGGTCCGTCTCATAAGCTCCTTCCGGGAAGCCGGCGAATGGATCCGCGCCATAGTGAAGAGCGCCGACAAGTCTATCTCGCATCGCAGTCATAAATTCGTCCTTTTGGATATCGAATCACGTTCGCAGTCGGCGCATCGACGCTACGGGCTCGGCGCCCGGCCCTTCGGCAAGCACAAAATATCCGAAATCCGGTGGTCCAGCCGCGCCGGCGCCAAAGTCGTCGGATCATAGGCGACATAGCCGATCTCATCGACGGCCTGGAACAAATCCGCATCGTCCTCGGGAGAGAACCAAGCGAACCATTCGACGAACAGATTCGGTTGGTAGGCGCGAATGAATTCGGCGCTGCCGCGAAGGATGTCCTTATCGTAGCCTTCGCAATCGGTCTTGATGAAGGAAACCGTCGAGAAATCCTCGACGCCACATTCCCTCAGAAGAGTCGGCAGCGTCACGCCACGCGCCTTATAGCGGTTGACGGAAGCGGCTGCGATCTTGCCCGTGCATTCGTCCGAATAATGCGTATTCTCGATGACCCCGCCGTTGCAATGCGCATTGCCGTGATCGGAGAGCTCGATCTCGTCGACATCGCGCTCGGTGATCGCGCAGGGCATGATCTTGAAATCGGCGATGTGCGGGTTCATCGCGAGATTGATGGTCATCACTTTCAGAACTTCGGGATTGGGCTCGACGACGATGACCTTGCCCCGCCGATCGCCCTCCCGATCATAAGCGAAAAGCCCCATCGGCACGGCGGTGTCGCCGGAATGGCCGCCGACGTCGACGACCGTGCTGCCCGGCGCGATGAAACGCCGCCAGTTTTGTCGCTCCAGGTCTTCGACGATCCAGGCGAAGCTCCTCGGCGTTTCGCCCTGGTGATCCCATTCGCACCAGAATGCGCAGCCCGGACGACCGAGCCAGCGATCCGCCTCCAGCGTGTGAAGCGTCCGCACGGGCTTCAAGTCATAAGTGTTTTCGTTCATCTTTCGGTCGCCTGTCTCTCGCGTGACGGGTAGCGTCGCGATAGCTTCGCTGGCGCGGGCGGCGTCGATCGACGTCCCGGACGCCGCAGCGTCGGTTCTCCCCATGCTTTCGCCCGTCTTGTCGACAGCAAAGAGCCAAGCGCCTCCATCTAATTCGAATCGATCGTATTGCGGCCATCGCGCACGCAGATGTCGAAGAATATCCGGCCGCACCGGCGACACATAATTCTCTGTCACGATCGGCCGCAAATCGCGCACGGCGTCGAAATAGGCCGATGCCGGCGCGCGATTGATGTTATCGGAGTCGAGGATGAACTCTACCGCCCGGCCGGCATGATCGCTGTGTATACCGCGATGATCGGAGAGATAGCGCGCGATCGTCTCGCGATCGTAGAGCAGATGCATGTGGCTCGGGAGCTGCCGCAGCGTGAAATCCAGAGCGGGATTGCCGCCGTCGAGGTAGAGGTGATGCCCGGTCGCGCCTGTCCAGAGAGGTCCGAACTCGGAGAAGACGAGGCCGCCATTCTTCGTGATGCGCGCGGATTCTCGACATGCGCTCTCGATGTCGTACAGGTGCTCCCATACGGACATGAAAATAACCGCATCGAATGTGTCGTCGTCGAATGACGTCTTGCCGCATATGTCGCCGATGATCACGGGGAACCCCGATCCATAGGCGTCGATATGGTCCTCCCACAAGGCCAAGCGCTTCGCCGAGCCGATGCCTTCCTGCGCCATCAAAGACTGCGCCTGCGCCTCCGAATAACCGACCAGCAGCACATTCTTGCCGGCGAGGTTCATATGCGACCGAAGCCGCTCGACCGCGTTCGGCGCATAATTCCGCAACGATCCTGGAAACGGCAGCTGCTCGATCGGCGGCAATTCGTCGACAGCGCTGGTCGCGTCGTCGATGGCGTCGGCGAAATAGAACAGAAAGTCGAATTGGCGCGGCGATTTTTTCAGCGCGTCGGGAATGTCGAGCTCGGCGACATCCTTCAATGTCGGCGCGCGCACATGGGTCAGCTCGGGCGTATGCTCGACCAGGAAATTGGAGACGGCGTCTGCGTTGGCGTCGCGGAAGCTGCTTTGATTGTGCTTTCCGAATCGCGTCGGCTTCGCGACGGCCTCGGTGTTGGCGCGCGTGCGCTCGACGATCGACTGCATTTTCAGCGCGAGCGCCTCCATGCCGCCCATGCTGGAAAAATGCCAGCCGCCGTTCGGCACGCGCCGCTCGTAGGAATAGAGTTCCCGATCGTAGCCGAGATTGATGCAAGCGCCGCGCGGGCTGATCGGATCTCCCATCCGCGCGCCTTGCGGCATGATGAATTTCAGCAAGCCGTAGCGGCAAGCGACAGACCCGAGCCAAGGCGTGTTGTTGTAATGACAATTGGAATTGTTGTTCACGAAATATTTTTTCATCGCCATTTCGAAAATGGCGATGTTGCGAGGATTGTCGAGCAGCGCCGGCAGCTCCGCGACGCATTCGGGACGGGGTATCTCGTCGATGTCCGACACGATGATGATGGCGTCGTCGCCGAGTCCCATCGTGGAAAGCGGGCGCAGAATGCAATTGCGCTGCAAATTCTCGACGATCCATCCGAGCTCCGGCGCATTGCCGAAGGCGCCGGGCATGTCGTCGATGACGTAATGCACGATGTCGTAGCCGGCGCCTCGAAGCTCGGAGACCGCATCGGCGAGCAATATCGGCTTGTCCGCGCCGGTGTGCGTCTTGCAAGATTCGACGACGACGAATGAATCGACGACATTGGTCAGTTCGGCGACCCGCAGCATGAGCATGTCGATTTCATTGAACCCGATGACGCAGTCGACAATCTTGGGCATAGGCCACCATTGCTCCGAAGCTGAAGGCCGGCGTTTATCTCACGCCCACATGGGCGCTGTCCAGCAGAGCGCGTCGCCTCGACACGATGCCGCGCGCCTAGAAAAACATGGCGTCGCCGCGACAGCGGCGGTCGAGATCATCCTTCGGTCGAGATCGAAAGAAAGCTTTCGAAACGATGCGCGCGACGCGATCGAAGGTCTCGCGAGGCGTTTGCCGCGCGCTGGTCCGCGATGCGATTTTCGGAAAGCGCGTCGCCGGACATTTCCGGCTGCGCGGCGCGAGACGACGGATTGCGCCGAAAGATCATTTCCCCGCGCGTTGCGCTCCGCCGCGATGGGCGCGCCAGGCGCCGCCGCATTTGTCGGTGGAGGAGGACCACGCCCCCTGCCCGACGTTGCCGCGCAAATGGCCATGGGCGCGCGCCACGCGGCCGCCCTGCGTGGTGAAGCGCGTCATGATCGCGCCGTCGCCCTCCACATAGCCCCAATGCGCCATGCGGCCGGCGGCCAGCGCCGCGGCGCCGGCCTGCGTGCCGACGAGGAGATCGCCGCGAATCTCGATTTGATCGGGCAGCAGCCCCGGGCAGGAGCCGACCGTCGTGCGCGCCTCGAACACCCAGGCGCCGTCATAGCGGCCGGCCTCCGGCGCGGCGCTCGCCGATTCGCGCGGAGCCGCCTGCGCGGCGCCGATCGCCATCATCGCGCCCAATACGAAAATCCCCAGCCCTCGCATCACCCCGCCTCCGCCAACGCACGCTGCAATGTGTCGAACATATCGCCGCCAGCGTAAATAAATTCTGCAACGCCGGCCGCGCGCAGCGCCGTCTCGAGCTCTCCCGGCCGGCCGGCGAGATAGACCCGCGCGCCGGCGGCGGCGAGATCGCGCGCCGCCTGCTCGGCTTTTTCCGCATAGATCGCGTCGGAGGAGCAAATGCAGGCGAGCGTCGCGCCGCTCGCGCGCAAGGCCGCCGCGACATCCGCGCCCTCTTCGCCGAAGACGGCCTCTATGCCGCCGGCCTCGAAGAAATTCTTGGCGAAATTGGCGCGCGCCGTGAACGCCGCCACGGCGCCGAGATTGGCGAGGAAAATCCGCGGCCGCGCGCCCTTCTCGGCGAGCGCGGCGTCGGAACGGTCGCGCAGCGCCTCGAAAGGCTCGGCGAGACGGCGCGGGGGCAGCGGCGGCGATCGCAGCGCGCCGGCGGGCGCGGGCGCCTCGGCGAGCGAGGCGTCGAAGGGCGCGAGCGCAGCGACCGGCGCCTCGCCGATATCGGGAAACGCATTGCAGCCGGTGATCTTGTCGCGCGAGCGCGCGACATTCTGCGCGCGCTTGCCGGCGGTCTCGGCGACGCGGCCCTGGAAGGAGCCATTGTCGAGCGCCGCGGCGAGGCCGCCCTCGGCCTCGAGGCTCTGGAACTCGGCCCAGCCGCGCTCGCAGAGCGCCTCGGTCAGCGCCTCCATGCCGCCGGAGCCGCTCGCCGGATCGTCGACCGCATCGATGTGGGACTCGTCCTGCAGCACCAGCTGCGTGTCGCGGGCGAGGCGGCGGGCGAAATCGTCCGGCGCGCCGAGCGCCTGGGTGAAGGGCAGGACGGTGACGGCGTCGGCGCCGCCGATCGCCGCGCCGAAAGAGGCGAGCGTGGCGCGCAGAAGATTGGTCCAGGGATCGCGCCGCGTCATCATGCGCCAGGCCGTCTCGGCATGGACGAAGATCGGGGCCGGCGCGAGGCCGCAAGCCTCCTCCACACGGGCGAACAGCCGCCGCAGCGCGCGGAACTTGGCGATGGTGACGAATTCATCGGCGTCCGCCGCGAGGCGGAAGGCGATGAGCGCGCGCGCCTCCTCGAGCGGCAGGCCGCCCTCCTCGAGCGCGCGCAGATAGGCGAGCGCGGCGGCGAGCGCGAAGCCGAGCTCCTGCGCCTCGGTTCCGCCGGCGGCGTGGATCACGCGGGCGTCGGCGGCGACGGTCCCGAAACGATAGCCGGCGGCGGCGAGGCTCCTTACGCGCGCCGCGAAGGATTTGCTCTCCTCGCCCCAGGGCGCGGGGGAAAAGCCGTGCAGCGCCTTCGCGCCGAGCGGATCGAGCCCGAAGGAGAGGCGCGTGATGCTCGGCTCTATATGGGCGCGGTCGAGCAGGCGCAGCAGCGTATCCACCGCTTTCGGCGCGCGCGGGGAAAATTCCACAAGCGCGGGAATTCCGTAGTCGAAGCGGATTTTGTCGAAGACATGGGCGAGCGCCTCCTCGCCATCGTCGCAAAGGCCCGTCCCATAGGCGCCCTGGGCGCCGGCGAAGACGATGTGCAAACCATCGGCGCCGCCCTCGAGATCGCCGAGCGCCGAGGCGTTGGCCGCGTCGAGGTCGGAAAGATCGACCCGCGCCAGAATGGACCAGCGGCCGGCCGTAGCGCGCAGCGCGCGCGGGCCCGGCGCGGTCGCGCGCTGGTAGAGCGGGGATATCTCGACCCCGTCGTAGGTCTTGGACAGCAGCCGGTCGAAGGACCCGCCCTTCAGCGCCCGATCGACGATTTTGCGCCAGCCCTCCTCGGTTCCCGGTGGAAAAACGCCAGCCAGCGGCGCATCTTGCAAACTCATGAGCGAGCCTCGAACAATGACGGGGTTGCGGGCGTCTTCTTGCATGAAGCGCCGCGCGCCGCCACCCATATCCGCAGCCTTCGCCCGCGCCGGGCTTTATTTTCGCTTCCGGGCGCCTTAACGAGAACCGGAGCGCCGCCCGCCCCCCGGGGGGCGGCCCGACTGGCTGATTGGACCCTGAACGGAGGTGGACGTGGCTGAAGATCCGCAGGATAAGGCCAAGCTCGTCGAAGAGATCGTCGAGGTCATCGCCAAGGAGGGCATGATCGACCGGACCAAGGTCACGCCCGATGCGACGATCGAGAGCCTCGGCCTCAAATCGGTCGATATCGTCATGATTCTCACGGCGCTCGAGGAAAAATTCAACGTCTATATCCCGATGGATGGCGCATTGCAGGACGCCAAGAATGTCGAGGGCCTCATCGACGCCATCGCGGAATATGTGCTGAAAGAGCGAGAGAACCAATAATATGGCCGCTTCGTCCGCAGGCGTCGGCGAGCGTCGGGTCGTTATTTCGGGAATGGGGACGGTCTCGGCGGCCGGCGTCGGAACCGCGGCGCTGTGGACGGCGGCCAGAGACGGAGTGTCGCAGGTCCGCCCCCTGGTGACCGAATATCCTTATGACGGCCGCATAAAAATCGCCGCGCAGGTTCCGGATTTCGACCCGTCGAAATATCTCGAGAAGGCGCTTCTGACCTTCTGCGATCCGTTCACGCAATTCACGCTGGTCGCCTCCGACGAAGCCGTCGCCCAGGCCGGCTTCGCGCGCGAGGAGCTCTCCGGCCCGCGCGTCGGCGTCATCATCGGCTCCGGCATCGGCGGGATGACGACGATCGACCATGGCTTGCGCCATTACTATCAGGAGCGCATCCGCCCCGATCCGTTCAGCGTGCCGCGCCTCATTCCGAGCGCCGCGCCGACGACGCTCGGAATGCGCTATTCGGCCCATGGCCCCACATTCGCGCTCGGCAGCGCCTGCTCCTCGGCGAGCCAGGCGGTGGGGCTCGCCGCGCAGATGATCCGCTTCGGCCTCATGGACCGCGCCATCGTCGGCGGGGCCGAGGCCTGCGTCATCAACGGCACCATTCGCGCCTGGGAAGGGCTGCGCGTGATGACGCCGGATTTCTGCCGTCCCTTCTCCACCGGCCGCAACGGCATGACGCTCGGCGAAGGCGCCGCGGTCTTCGTGCTGGAGACGCTGGAATCGGCGCAAAAGCGCGGCCATGCGTCGCTCTGCGAGCTCGCCGGCTATGGCACGACGAGCGACGCCAAGGATTTCGTGCGCCCCGACATTGAGGGAATGACCGGCGCGATGGAGGCCGCCCTCGCCGACGCCGGCCTCGGCCCGGAGGCGATCGACTATCTCAACGCCCATGGCACAGCGACCCATGCGAACGACATCACCGAGGCGGCCGCCATCGGCCGCGTGTTCGGCGAGCGAGCGGGACGTCTGCCGGTCTCCTCGACCAAGCCGATCCACGGCCATGCGCTGGGCGCCAGCGCGGGCCTCGAGCTCGCCCTGACGATCCGCGCTCTGCAGGAGCAGATCGCGCCGCCGACGATCAATTTCCTCGATTTCGATCCGCGCTGCCCGATCGACGCCGTGCCCAATGAGGCGCGCCGCGTCGAGATTCGCACAGCCATGTCAAATTCCTTCGCCTTCGGCGGGATCAACGCCGTGCTGATCGTGCGCGCGCTCGCGGGGGAGGCCTAGATGGCCGGCGCGCCCGAGAGCGGCGAGACGCGGATCGGCCCGCTGCCCGTCTGCGCGGATGAAGAGCGCGTGATGCGCTATCGCCGCGAGACCGGGTTCCCCGATACGCTGGAGAAGATCGTGCCCGTCGCTTTTCCGGCGGTGTGGATGGCGGCGCCCGAGATCGACTCGGCGATCCGCGCGCGTCTCGGCGACGCCGATGTCGTTCCCGTGCACGAGTCGCAGAGCTTCCATTATTTCGCTCCGCTGCGCGTCGACGAGAGCTACGCCTTGACCGTCTCCGTCCGCCAGGAGGCGGAGCCGCCGCGTCTTTCCGTCAACGCCAGCGTCACGACGATCGGCGGCGAGCCGCGCCTGCACGCCGAGACGCTTTTGCGCATCGTGCCGCGCCCCGCGTGCCTCGCGTGAGCGGCGCGCGCCTGCCCGCGATCGGCGAACGAACGCCCGACTGGCGGATCGGCCCCTTCGACGCCGCCGCGCTCCAAGCCTATGCGGCTGCCTCCGGCGACGCCAATCCGCTGCATCTCGACGATGATCTCGCCCACGCCATCGGCTTCCCCGCGCCGCCCGTCCATGGCATGAAGCTTCTCGCGGCCTTCGAGCCGCTGCTCTGCGCCTGGCGGCGCGATTTGTTTCTGGCGCGGCTCTCCGCCAAATTCGTGCAGCCGGTGCTGCGCGGCGAAGAGGTCACATTGTCGGGCCGCGTGCTGCGATCATCCCCCGAGGAGGGCGTTTTCTTGCGACTTCTGGCCTATGGCGCGACACGCGCGCCGGCGCTCGTCGGCGAGGCGCTGATGACGGCGCCGCGAAAGTTCCGCCCGTGAAGCGCGGGGCGAGACGCATTCTCGTCACCGGCGCGTCGAGCGGCATCGGCCGCGCGCTGGCGCTGCGCTATGCGCAGGAGGGGCGCAACCTCGCCCTCTTCGGCCGCGACGCCGCGCGGCTGGAGGCGGTCGCGGCCGACTGCCGCGCCAAGGGCGCCGAGGCGGAGGTCACGATCGCCGATGTGCGCGATCGGCCCGGCATGGCGGCGCGCATCGCCGAGGCGGACGCGCGCGACCCGCTCGATCTCGTCATCGCCAACGCCGGAATCTCCACCGGCCTTTCGCCGGGCCAGATCGCCGAGGACCCGGAGGCCGTGCGCGGCACGCTGTCCATCAATGTGCTCGGCGTGTTCAACACGGTGGAGCCGGCCATAGAGGCGATGACGGCGCGAAAGCGCGGCCAGATCGCCGTCGTCGGCTCCATGGCGGGGCTGCGCGGCCTGCCCTATTCGCCGGCCTATTGCGCCAGCAAGGCGGCGGTTCATCTCTATGCCGATTCGCTGCGCGGCGCCCTCGCCCCGCATGGCGTGCATGTGAGCCTGATCGTCCCCGGCTTCGTGGCGACGCCGATGACCGACAAGCTGCGCGCGTGGCAGGCCGGAAAGGTGAGCGACGAGAAGGCGGCAGAGATCATCATGCGTGGCCTCGACAAGCGCGCCGCGGTGATCGCCTTTCCGCTCTTCGTCTATTATGCGATGAAGCTGTTTGCGATGCTGCCGCCCCGCGCCGTCGATTCGGCCATGCGGCTCTTCGAAGTGGCTGTGCCTCAGACCCACGAACGGGAGACGCCGTGATCGACAGCATCCTGTATTCGCTCGTCGTTCTGTCGGCTGTATTCTGGGCCTGCTCCGCCTTGCTGCTGCTCCTCTCGGTGACGGCGGCGCTCATTCATCCCTGGCTCGTCGCCATGCGCGGGAGCAGCCGGGAGCAGCCGCCCGTCTCCCTGGTCCTGCCGGTGAAAATGCTGGACCAGGGCTTCGAGCGCGCTCAAGAATCCGCTCTCGCGCAGACTTATCCACAATTGGAGGCGCTGGCCTCGGCGACGGAGGCGGAGTCGCCCGCCATTGCGGCGATGCGCGACATTTTCGCGCGCCATCCACAGATCGAGTCGCGCATTCTCCACTCCACGGCGCGTTTCGCCGCGAGTCCCAAGGTCGACAATCTCTTCGCGCCCTTCAACGCGGCGCGCAACGATGTGATCTTCATGAAGGACTCCAACATCGTGCTGGAGCCGGACGACCTTTCCGAGACGATGCGCCATTTGAAGCCCGGCGTCGGCATGGTCTGCGCGATCCCCTATGCCGCGCGGCCGGAGAATTTCGGCGCCCTCGTCGAGGCGGCGATCATGAACGGGCCGCATCAGCGCATGTTGTTCGCCGCCTCCGCGCTCGGCGGCGGCTTCGGCGTCGGCAAGATCATGCTGTTTCGCCGCAGCGACTTTTTGCGCGCCGGCGGCTTCGCCGCGATCGCCCATACGGTCGGCGAGGACAACGCCACCGCCAAGGCGCTCGGCCGCATCAAGCTCCGCACCGTCTTCTCGCATCGGCTGGTGCGCCAGGAATTGGGCGAGCGCGATCTCCGCGACGTCTACAATCGGCAATTGCGCTGGAGCGTGGTGCGCCGCGACGACGAGATTCTCTCCTTCCTGGCGGAGCCCTTCTGCCAGGCGCTGCCCGCCTTCGCGGCGGCGGCGATCGGCTCCCCGCTCGTCGGCGTCGCCCCCACGACGGCCTTGACCGTCACTTTTTGTTTGTGGCTAAGCTCGGAGACGCTGCTTTCCTTCGCCAAGGGATGGAAAGTAACCTGGGCGGCGCCGGCGATTTTCCTGGCGCGCGAGGCGTTGATGTTCGCCGTGTGGCTGCACGCCTGGACGGCCACCAAGGTCGTCTGGGCCAAGACGACGATCGACACGCGCTCCTGCGGCGAGACGGCCGCCGAAATGGAGCCGCAGGTCGCGAAGGAAGAAGGATAAAACCGCTTGATCCTCGCTCTTCTGCAATTTCTCGTCGATAGCGTCTGGCTCGCCGCGGCGCTGATCATGATTTCGATCGGCGCGGGCTTCGTCGCCATCATCGCCCGCTTCCTCTTCGATCAATTGCGCGGCGCACGCGATCCCGAGGCCGTCGCTTTGCCCGAGGATGAGCTGCCGCATGTGCTGCTGCAAATCCCCGTCTTCAACGAAGCCGAGGTGACGGAGCAGGCGCTGCGCTGCGTCGCCGAGCTCGATTGGCCCAGGGACCGGCTGCATATTCAGCTGCTCGACGATTCGACCGACGAGACGCCGCAGCGCGCCGAGGCCGTGGCGATCGAATTGCGCGCCAAGGGCGTCGACATTCATCATGTGCGCCGCGCCGATCGCTCCGGCTTCAAGGCCGGCGCCTGCGCCGAGGGGCTGAAGCTCTTCGACGCGCCCTATATCGCCATGCTGGACGCCGATTTCCGCCCGCCGGCCGATTGGCTGCGCCGCACCGTGCCGCTGCTGGTGAAGGACGATCGCGCCGGCTTCGTGCAATCGCGCTGCGAATTCTCCAATTATCGCAAGAATTGGCTGACGCGCGCGCAAGGTCTCGTGCAGGACGGCCATTTCCTCGTCGAGCAGCGCACGCGCGCGCTCGCCGGCTGGCTGTTCCAATTCAACGGCACCGGCGGCATCTGGCGCCGCCAGACGATCGAGGCCGTCGGCGGCTGGTCCGATTACTCGCTCTGCGAAGATTTGGACCTCACCGTGCGCGCGGCGCTCGGCGGATGGCATGGCATCTTCGTTTCCGAGCCGCCCATTCCCGGCCAAGTGCCGGAAGGCCTGCGCGACTATCGCCGCCAGCAGCGCCGCTGGTCCAACGGCTTCGTGCAAGTGGCGCAGAAGACCGTTCTGCCGCTGTGGAACGCGCCCTGGTCATTGACCCGCCGCGTCGCCGCCATCGTGCTGATCGTGCATCAGATATTCTTCCCGACGGCGGCGATCGGCCTCATCTGCCTGCTGCTCGGCGTGATCCTGCGCGGCTCTCTGGCGCCCTATCTGCCGGTGCTGGAGTTCATCTTCCTCGAGACGCTGGTCGTCGTGCTCGGCTTCACGCTTCTGCCATATCTGGCGCTGAAGCGCGGCTCGCTGAACGATTATGTGAAGACGATGGTCTCGGTGCCGCCGCTGATGATCTATCTCGCCTTCTCCAATGGCGCGAAGATTCTTCAAACGATGCGCGGCCGCAAATCCACCTTCAAGCGCACGCCGAAGACGGAAGTGGGCGCGGCGACGATTCAAGAGGCGGAGTGAGATGGAGCGAGTAGCGCGAGTAGCGAGTAGAATATCTTACTATTCGCTATTCGCTATTCACTATTCGCTAAATTTCACGCATGTCCCGCGGCGGACGACAGCCGCGCCAGATCGATGCCGATGAGGCCCAGAGCGCGCGCATATTTCGACTCGAGATCGGAGTCGAACAAAATGGAAGGATCGGCCGGGCAGTTGAGCCAGCCATTGTGCTGGATCTCATTCTCGAGCTGGCCGGGGTCCCAGCCGGCGTAGCCCAGCGCCAGCAGCGCCTGATTAGGCCCCTCGCCAGAGGCGATGGCGCGCAGAATGTCGATCGTGGCGGTCAAGGACACGCCATCGTCGATCGGCAGCGTCGAATTGTCGATGAAGAAATCCGAGGAGTGCAGCACGAAGCCGCGGTCGGTCTGCACCGGCCCGCCTTGCAGCACTTGAATGGTCTCGGTCTCCTTGGGCAGGCTGATGCGCTCCTGCGGCGCGATGATCTGCAACTGCACCAGAAGATCGGGGAAATTGCGGACCTGCGAAGGCTGATTGACGACAATGCCCATGGCGCCGTCTTCCGAATGGGCGCAGAGATAGACGACCGAGCGGGCGAAGCGCTGATCGACCATGCCGGGCATCGCCACCAGCATCTGCCCGTCGAGATAGCGCCTGCCGGAGGATTTGGAGCCAGCGCCCATCTCCGGGCCCGCCTCGGGGCGGATGATCGGGGCGGAAGAGCCGGCGACGCGCGACCCCGCCGACCGCCGGGCTGCGCGGACGGCCGCTCTCTCGAGGCCTTGTTTCTTGCCGACCGGGCTCATAGGGTCATACTACGCGCGGCGCCAACGCATAACAAGCGCCCTTCTACGTAGCGAAAACCGGCGCGGGGGCGCCCCGAGGACTCCTGATGCCCATTCGAAATTCCACGGCGGCGGCGCTCGCCCTCGCTCTTCTCGCCGCGCCCGCGGCCGCGCAGGACCAGGACTTCGCATCGCCCGTCGCCCGCGGCGCCCATTCGGGCGCGCGCCTTCTCTCGGCCGGCGCGCCCGATGGCGGCGTCTATCGCCTCGGCCTCGAGATCACGCTCGATCCGGGGACCGTCACCTATTGGCGCAGTCCCGGCGACGCCGGCGCGCCGCCCGTTCTCGATTTCTCGGGGTCGGAGAATGTCGCCGCCGTGGAGACGCTCTATCCCGCGCCCAAACATATCGCTGAGGCCGGCATGACGGTCGCCGGCTATGACGAGAGCCTGATCTTCCCATTGCGGGTGACGCCCGGGAAGGCGGGCGAGCGCGTGGTGGTGAAGCTCGCGCTGGATTACGCCGCCTGCGCGCAAATCTGCCTGCCGGTCAAAGCGAAGCTCTCCCTCGCTCCGCCGACAACGGGCTCCTCCCCCTTCGCGGAGACGCTGGCGGCGGCGGAGATTTTGGTGCCGCGCCGGATCGCCGCGAGCGAGGCCGGGAAATTCGTCGCGGTCGCGCGCGCCGGCGCCGGCGCATGGACGCTGCGCTATCTCGGGCCGGGGAAAGCGGCGGATGTCTTCATCGAGGCGCCGGAGCCCTTCATCATCGACAGCGTCGCCGATGGAGAGGGCGGCTTCGCGCTGAAGCTCGGCGAAGGAAAGCTGGAGGGCGCCATCGCCGCCCGCGCGACGGTCCGAACGGAAAAAGGCGGAGTGGAGCTGCCGCTGACGCTGGACTGAGCCTCGCGCAAAAAATTAGGGGCGCAGCCTCTGCTGCGCCCCTGAGTAGAAGAAGAGCTCTGCCCGAATTGATTTGGTATTTAGAGTCTCATTCGGCAAGGGGCGCCGGCCGCATTCAGCGCGCTTTCGACTGAAAGGGCGCCATGCCTTTGCGGGCGAGCGCGTCGGCGCGCTCGTTCATCTCGTCGCCGGCATGGCCGCGCACCCAATGCCAGGCGACAGCGTGACGCTCGGCGGCGGCGTCGAGCCGCGTCCAGAGGTCCATGTTTTTCACCGGCTTGCGGTCCGCCGTCTTCCAGCCGCGCGCCTTCCAGCCCTTCAGCCAGGAGGTGATGCCGTCGCGCACATATTGGGAATCGGTGTGGAGATCGACATGGCAGGGCCGCGTCAGCGCCTCCAGCGCCTCGATCGCGGCGGTGAGCTCCATGCGATTATTGGTGGTCCCCGTCTCGCCGCCGCAAATCTCCTTCTCGCGCTCGCCGAAGCGCAATATGGCGCCCCAGCCGCCCGGGCCGGGATTGCCGGAGCAGGCTCCATCCGTCCAAATGGCGACGCGTCCGCTCATGCGCGCAGACCATAATCGCGCGCGGAGCGTATGGTCCTGTGGAAACGCAGGCGCGCGAGATATTCGCGCGGGTCCTTGGGCCGCACCAGCGCGCCTCGAGGCACATTCAGCCAATCGACGAAGCGCGTCAGCAGAAAGCGCAGCGCCGCGCCGCGCGCGAGCAGCGGAAAGGCGTCCGCCTCCGCCGCCGTCAGCGGACGCGCGCGCGCGTAAGACTCCAGCAGCGCGGCGCCCTTTTCGGCGTCATAGCTTCCGGCGGCGTCGAAGCACCAGGCGTTGAGGCAGATGGCGAGATCATAGGCCAGCGAATCGACGCAGGCGAAATAGAAATCGATGAGGCCGGAGACGCGATCGCCGAGGAAGAACACATTGTCCGGGAAGAGATCGGCGTGGATGACGCCCTCCGGCAGGCCGCTGGGCCAATCGCGCTCGAGCGTCTCCAGCTCCGCGGCGACGATCGCGCCCAAATCCTCCGCCACCTCGCCCGCCCTCGCGGCGAAAGGCGCATAGAGCGGCCGCCAGCCGCCGACCGACAAAGCGTTGGCGCGGCGCAGCGGGAAATCGGCGCCGGCGAGATGCAATTGCGCCAGCGCCTCGCCGAGCCGCGCGCAATGGGCGGGCTCTGGATGATGGACGGAATAGCCGTCGAGAAAGGTGACGATCGCCGCCGGCCGCCCGGCGAGCCGCCCGAGCGCCGCGCCAGCGCGGTCGCGCACCGGCTGCGGGCAGCCGAGGCCTTTGGCGGAGAGATGCTCCATCAGCCCCAGGAAAAAGGGCAGATCGGCCTCGGCGACGCGCTTCTCATAGAGGGTGAGGATGAAGCTGCCGGCGCTCGTATGCAGATAATAATTGGAGTTCTCGACCCCTTCGGCGATGCCCTTGCAGGACAAGAGCGCGCCGAGGTCATAGCCTGCGAGAAAGGCGATCAGCTCCTCGTCGTCGACATCTGTGTAGACGGCCATGAGTTCCGCGCGGTTGGAGAAAAGCGAGGCGCGTCAGGCGAGCGCGCGCAGCTCCTTGGGGAGCGGGAAGGCGACGTCTTCCAGCGCGGCGGACACGGTCTCGACGGAAATCTCATAGCGCTCGGCGAAAGCCTCCATGATCTCCTCGACCAGCACCTCCGGCGCCGAGGCCCCGGCGCTGATGCCGAGCGAAGCAATGCCGGCGAACATGCTCCAATCGATCTCGCTGCGGCCCTGGACCAGCTGCGCCGGCGCGCCGGACCGCTCCGCCACCTCGCGCAGGCGCTGCGAATTGGAGGAATTGGGCGAGCCGACGACGAGCACCGCATCGACCTGCGGGGCCACTTGCTTCACCGCCGCCTGGCGATTGGTGGTCGCATAGCAGATGTCCTCCTTATGGGGACCGACGATCTGCGGGAAGCGCCGCGTCAGCGCGCTGACGATCTCCTGCGAATCGTCGAGCGACAGAGTGGTCTGCGTCACATAGGCGAGATCGGCCACATCCTCGAGCCGCAGCTCTTCGACCGCCTGGACCGATTCGACCAGCACCACCGCGCCCGGCGGCAGCTGGCCCATGGTGCCGACCACTTCCGGGTGGCCGGAATGGCCGACGAGCAGCACTTTGCGCCCGCGCTTGTGATGAATCTCCGCCTCGCGATGCACCTTGGTCACCAGCGGGCAGGTGGCGTCGATCGCCAGAAGATTGCGCGCGGCGGCCTCGGCGGAAACAGATTTGGCGACGCCATGGGCGGAGAAAATCACCGGCGCCGTCGTGTCCGGCACCTCCTCCAGCTCCTCGACGAAGATCGCGCCTTTTGCCTTCAGCGCCTCGACCACATAGCGATTATGGACGATCTCGTGCCGCACATAGACGGGCGGGCCGAATTTGGCGAGCGCCCGCTCCACCGCGTCGATCGCCCGCACGACGCCGGCGCAAAAGCCCCGCGGCGAGCACAGAAGAATCTTCAACGGCGGCTTCGGCGACGGGCGATGCTGAATATTCATCCTCTAGCGCCTCTTGATCGAAAGGGGGCGGCCGAAGCGCGCCGCGCTGTGATGTCCCGCATGGGGATAGCTGTCAAGCCGAGCGCCCGCTCCCTCGCCGCCTGCCCGAAAATCTGCTACACAGCCATCGACGAAGACTGGCCCGCGCCGATGCCGGAGTGTCTCGCGGCCCATCTCGCGGTCTATGAGGGGACGGGGGCGAATATGTCGAATATCGTCGATATAATACAGTCCGCTCAAGGCGGCCAGATCATCGAAAATCTCTCGGACCGCTTCGGTCTCGCGTCCTGGCAGACGCGCGCCGCCGTCGATTCGCTGCTGCCGGCGCTGGTCGCGGCGCTGAGCAAGGCCGCCGAGCGGCCCGATTCCCTGCGCCCCCTCCTCGACGCCGCCAATGACGCCGCCCATCGCGCCGCTTTCGAGAATGCCGAGGAGGCCCATTCGCAGGCCAGCCTCGACGGCGGCGACGCCATTGTCGCGCATCTCTTCGGCTCGGCCGCAGCCGCCGGCGAGGTCTCGCAATTGGCGGCCCGCGAGAGCGGCCTGCGCGCCGACGTGCTGCAACGCCTGCTGCCGGTTCTCGTCTCGATCGCCGCCGGCGGGCTCGGCTCGACGCTGGAGCGCCAAGGCGTCGCCGCCGTCTTGGATCAGCCGACGGAGCCGCCGGCGCCGGCGCCGAAGGGCGGCTGGCTGGCCGGGCTATTCGCGAGTGTGTTCGGGACCAAGCCGGCGCCGCAGCCGCGGACGGCCCCGCCGGCCGATGCGCTCCAAGAGGCGCTGGATCATATCCGCAAGACGCTCACGGCCCCGGCCGACGCCGAGCGGCGGCCCGATCTCGACGAATTGCTGGGACGGATTTTCACCTCGGCGAGAGGCTGACCTCAGGTCAGATTATTGGCGACGGGGAGATAATAGGCAGCCGAGAGCTTGGCGCCGATGATGCGCGTCGCCGCCAGGATCACGATCGAGAGGAAGAAGCCGATCATCGCATATTCGAGGGTCGTCGCTCCGCTCTCGTCCGACAGAAATCGGCGCAGGCAATTCGGCATGGATCAAATTCCTCGAGCGGTCTGGCCGAGTGGCGGGCGTCGCGCCTCATAGGACGAAAACGCGGCCTTCTCGGTAACAGAAACATAAGCTTAATTCGTCTCGAAAGCGTTAAGCCAGCCGCCGCCCCGGCGCCGCGCGCGGCGGGGCGGTCTTGCGCGCCGGCGGCTTTTCCGCCAATGCAGCAGCCGGAACGCATATTGCTTCGGCGCCGAGCCGGAAGCGCTGTCGTTCGCGCCCGCCCTTTCGCGCTCGCCGGAAGGGAAGTCGACCTATATGGACCGCTGCGCCGGTCCTCACTGAAAGTTGCTGATGGCTCGCGACGTAAACGATACGACGCCGATCACGTCGCGCAATGCGCTCGTGGAGTGGTTCGAGGCCGGAATCAAGACGCCCGACGATCTCAATGTCGGGACGGAACATGAGAAAATCCCGTTTTTCGGCGAGAGCCGCGCGCCTGTGCCCTATACGTCGCCGGCCGGCGGCATAAAGGATTTGCTCGAAGGATTGGGGGAGGCGCTCGGCTGGGAGCCGATCACCGATCGCGAGGCGATCATCGGCCTCTACGACCCGCATGGCCAAGGGGCCGTTTCGCTGGAGCCGGGCGGCCAATTCGAGCTCTCCGGCGCGCCTTTGCCCACGGTCCATGGCGTAAAGGACGAGCTCGACGCTCATTTCGCGGCTCTGGAGCCGGTGGCGCGCCGTTTCGGAATCTCCTTTCTCGATCTCGGCGCGAGCCCCAAATGGCGGCGCGCCGAGACGCCCGCAATGCCGAAGCAGCGCTACGGAATCATGGCCGCCTATATGCCGAAGGTCGGCGCGCTCGGCCTCGACATGATGTTCCGCACAGCGACCATCCAGGTCAATCTCGACTACACCTCCGAGAAGGACATGGTCGACAAGCTGCGCGTCGGCCTGGCGCTGCAGCCGATCGTCACCGCGCTCTTCGCCAATTCGCCCTTCATCGACGGCGAGCCGACCGGCTTTTTGTCGCAGCGCTCGCAGATCTGGCGCGACACCGACGCCGACCGCACCGGAATGCTGCCCTTCGCCTTCGAGCCCGGCATGGGCTTCGAGCGCTATGTGGATTATGCGCTCGACGTGCCGCTCTATTTCGTCAAACGCGGCGAGGTCTATCACAATGTCGCCGGCGCGAGCTTCCGCGATCTATTGGACGGCAAGCTCGCCGCTCTGCCGGGCGAGCGCGCGACAATGTCGGACTGGGCCAATCATTTGGGCGCCATTTTCCCGGAGGCGCGGCTCAAGCGCTATCTCGAAATGCGCGGCGCCGACGGCGGGCCGCGCTCGCATATGACGGCCCTGCCGGCGCTCTTCGTCGGGCTCTTCTATGATCGCGCGGCGCTGGACGGGGCGCTGGCGCTGATCGAGGGCTGGAGCGCCGAGGAACGGGAGACGCTGCGCGCCGATGTTCCACGCCTCGCGCTGGCGGCGCGCATCAAAGGCCGCAGCGCGCTCGAGATCGCCCGCGACATGTTGGCGCTGGCGCGCGCCGGTCTCGCCCGTCGGGCGAAGCTGGACGCGCAAGGCCGCGACGAGACGATCTATCTCGCCCCGCTGGAGGAGATCGCCGAGAGCGGCCGCACGCTCGCAGAGCGCCGGCTCGAGGCCTATCACGGAAAATGGGGCCGTTCGGTCGAGCCGGCCTTCATGGATTGCCTGCTGTAATAGGAGCGACGTCCCACGCCTCTATGCGCGCGGGCGGCGCTCAGCGCGCGTAGAGGCCGGCAGCTCCCGGCGCGCGCACATAGGAATGGCCGATCGGCCGCATTCCATCCTGCGACCCGACCGGGCCGCCGAGCCCCCCGGCGCGCACATGGCCGCCGAGACGCACGCAATTGTCGGAGCCGGCGACCGGGACGAACCCCTCGCCGAAACGGGCGCAGCGTCCATTGGGGGGAATTGCGCCGGTCGTCTGCGCCTGCGTCGCCGGCGCGCCGATGGCGGCGCAAAGGCAGAGGCAGGCGACAATCCAGCGGACGTCGAGCCCGCGAGCTTCGGCGGTGAAAACGGTCATTCGCAGATCAGCCTCGAAAATGTCTCGCATCGCAACAACCGAATGGGCGATTTGCGCCGCGCCTCGATGTTGCCGCCCGATGTTTACCAACTCGTTACTTCGCACGCTTCGACGCGAGAGGTCACGCGACGGCGACCACTTAGGTCCAATAAGGTCGAATAATCGTGGCAGCATCGTGTCGCTGCGGAAAGCCGTCAACTCCAATCTCCGAGAACCGCCTGAACCATGGCGAGCGCCGCGACGGCGGCGGTGTCGGCGCGCAATATGCGTGGGCCGAGCGCGAGGCGCGTGGCGAGCGGGGCGACGAGAATCATCTCCCGTTCCTCGGGATCGAAGCCCCCCTCCGGGCCGACCAGAACGTCGACGCCCCTATGCGCCGGCGCCGCGCGCAGAGCGGCGATCGGATCGGCGAGCTCGGCGTCCTCGTCGCAGAAGACCAGCAGCCGTTCCGCCTCCCGCGCGGCGAGATAGGCATCGAGAGAGCGCTCCTCGACCACCTCCGGCAGGCTCAGCACGCCGCATTGCTCGGCCGCCTCCGCCACATTGGCGGAAAGGCGCTCCAGATTGACGCGGCGCGCCTGGGTGCGGCGGGTGATGATCGGCGCGAGCCGCGAAACGCCCATTTCGGTGGCCTTTTGGGCCATATAGTCGAGACGCGCATGTTTGAGCGGCGCGAAGCAATAATGAAGATCGGCGCTCGCCGTCTGCGCGCGCAGTCGTTCCTCGACGACGAGAATCGCTTTGCGCTTCGCCACTTCCGCGAGGCGCGCGCGCCATTCGCCGTCGCGGCCGTTGAATAGCAGAATTGCGTCGCCCTCGCGCAGACGCAGCACATTCAACAGATAATTGAGCCGGTCGGCGTCCGGAATGATACGCGCGCCGGCCTCGAGGCGCGCCGCGACGAACAGCCGCTGCGCGGAGAATTCATAACGTGACACGAGCTTTCCCGGAGCGTGAGAGGCAGGCCGCCATCAAGCCGCCGCTTTATCCGCGAAACTGCCGGATGCTTGCAAGGGGCGCAAGTCTCTTGCTAAGACCGCTTAAACCATAAAAGGGGAACGCCGCCATGAGGGCAAGGAGCGGTATCGCGCGGAACGCGCGGGCGATTGCAGGCATGATCGCAGGCGCGCCGATATTGGGAATTCTTCTTGCGACAGCGGGAGCGTCGACCGCTCTGGCCCAGTCCTGCCAGGAGGATTTTCAGAAGCTCTCGCAGCGGCGCATGTCCCAGATCCAGACGCTCAACAATATCGGCAAGGCGTCCAAGGGCAAGATGGACCCGATCGCGGCCTGCCCGGTGGCGCGCAAGCTCGTCTCCATAGAGACCGAGATGGCCGCCTATATCGATAAGAACAAGGAATGGTGCAACATTCCCGACGCTATGGTCGACGGTTTCAAGCAGGCGCGCGGCAAGACGCAGACTTTCGCCGCCCAGGCCTGCGCGGTCGCCGCCAAGGCGAAGAAAATGCAGGAAGAACAGGCCGCAGGCATCGGCCCGCAGGCGCAGAAGCTGCCCGCCGGCCCGCTGTGAGCGCTGCGGAACGGCCTCAGGACGAGCCACGGCTGCCCGACGCCGTCGCCGACCATCCGCTCTGGCGCCTCGCGCCGGACCCGCTCCGTCCCTATGTGCAGCTCGCCCGCCTCGATCGGCCGATCGGCTGGTGGCTGCTGCTGCTGCCCTGCTGGCAGGGGAGCGCGCTCGCCGCCGCGGCGCTCGGGACGCCGCCGAATGTCTGGCATTTGCTGCTCTTCTTCATCGGCGCGGTCTCCATGCGCGGCGCCGGCTCCACCTATAACGACATCGTCGACCGCAAGATCGACGCGAAGGTGGAGCGCACGCGGCTGCGTCCGCTCGCCAGCGGCCGCGTCTCCTTGCGCGCGGCGATCGCCTTTCTCGTGGCGCAATGCCTCGTCGGCCTCGGCGTTCTTCTGTCCTTCAACGGCTTCACCATCGCGCTCGGCTTCGCCTCGCCGCTGATCGTGCTGATCTATCCTTTCGCCAAGCGCGTCACCTCCTGGCCGCAGGCGGTGCTGGGGCTGGCGTTCGCCTATGGCGCGCTGCTCGGCTGGACGGCGCTCGCCGGCGGGCTCGGCCTACCGGCCGTCCTCCTCTACGCCTCGGCGATTTTGTGGACGATCGGCTTCGACACGATCTATGCGCTGCAGGACAAGCGCGACGACACGATAGCGGGCGTTCGCTCGACGGCGCTGCTGTTCGGCGCGCATGTGCGTCTCGCCGTGGGCGCGCTCTATCTCGGCTCTGTCGTCTTCGCGGAATTGGCGCTGCTCACGGCCGATGTCGGCGGCTTCGCGCAGCTCGGTCTCGCCGCCTATGCGGCGCATCTTTGCTGGCAGGTCTATCGGACCAACGACGCCGCCACGCCGCAAGTGGCGCTCATGCTGTTCCGCTCCAATCGCGACGCCGGCCTGCTGCTCTTCGCCGGGCTCGCGGCGCAGAGCGCCATACTCGCTTATTCATAGCAGAAGATCTCGCGCTCGCCCTGATAGACCGTCGCCATGCGCTCGCCCTCGCCTTCCTTGCGGCGCGCGCAGAAGCGCGGGCGGCGCTGGACGACGGACGTCTTCTTGCGGCGCGCGATGGCCTCGCGCAGAGCGACGCCGCCGAGGCGCGGATCGATTGTCTCGAGCGCGCCGCCACGCGCGGCGAGACGCGGCAGATCGAGATAGGAGGCCCAATATTTCCAATCGGCCGAGATTGCGCCGCCGTCAGCCGTCTCGGTGAGGACGACGTCGAGATCGGGGTCCTGATGGGCGAGCGACAGCCGATAGGAGGCGCCGCCGTCCCGGCTCGGCTCGACGTCGAGAGCGACGCCGCGATAGGCCTGCACCGGCACGCTGATCATCATGGACACTCCGGCGAGACGCCGGGAAATCAGAATGTCGCGCCGGCCGACGCGCACCTGGCGCTGGCCGCCATCGGCGCGCCGATCGCGTTGGACGGCGAATTGAAGCTGCGTCTCCGCAATGCCGGTCTCGAACATGCGCCCGTTCCTTCGATCGTGATCTTGGCGTTTGGTCCCGCCTTTTCTGAGGGGCATGTTGGGCGACGGCTCGGCCAAAGCTCGCTAACAAGGCTGGTGAATCGCCCGTAAACCATTGCCTTTTCGACTGAATCTGGAGCATTGGGTTAGCATTGGGCAAACGAGATCGGCGAAATTCGCGGCAATTCGCCGAAAAGACCGCCTTGCGGGAGGGGCGCGGCTCGCTTAACGAAAGTCTCAATGGCCGACAATTCAAACGACTTGGCGCCGACCGAGCTGGCGGCTCGGCTGCCCCTGCTGGAAGCCGTCGCGCGGCGGGCGGGCGAAATCGCCATGGGCTTTTTCCGCCCCGGCGCGAGGACCAGCGCGGCCGTCTCCTATAAGGACGGCGGCTCGCCCGTGACCGAGGCGGATCTCGCCGTCGACCGCTTTCTACAGGAGGCGGCGTCGGCGCTGTTCCCGGACGCCGGCTGGCTCTCCGAGGAGACCGCGGACAATAAAGAACGCCTGCTGCGCCCACGGCTGCTCGTCGTCGACCCCATAGACGGAACGCAGGCCTTTCTGCGCGGCGACCTGCGCTGGGCGGTGTCGATCGCGCTGATCGAGGAGGGACGTCCGACGCTCGGCGTCATTCACGCCCCGGCTCTGGAATGGACCTTCGCCGCCGCCGCCGGCCATGGCGCGGCGCTCAATGGCGCGTCGATCCGCGTCTCCGAACGCGCCATTCTGGCGGGCGCGCGGCTGGAGGCGCCGCGCGGCCTTTCCGCCCGCTTCGCCGACTCCGAATATAAATTGGCGGTGCAGGATCGCACGCCCTCGCTGGCCCTGCGCGTCGCCGACGTCGCCGCCGGCCGCAATGATCTCACCATCGCCTCCGCGGATTCGAAAGACTGGGACATTGCCGCGGCCGATGTGATACTCACCGAGGCGGGCGGCGTCTTGTCCGAGCTCGAGGGGCTTCCTTTGCGCTATAATCGCCCGCAACTGCGGCGCGACATGCTGGTGGCGGCCCCGCAATCCATCTTTCCCGAGAGTCTCGCGCTGGCGCGGGCGGTTTCGAAGGGCGTGATATGAGCGAAACGACGACACAGAACGGCGGCGCGCCGCAGGCGCTTCATCTCGTTTTCGGAGGCGAGCTGATCGACCTCCAGGGCGTCGCCTTCCGCGACCCGACCAAGCTCGACATCGTCGGCATTTATTCGGACAACGCCTCGGCGCTCGCCGCCTGGAAGGCGAAAGCGCATGCCACGGTCGACAACGCTCATATGCGCTATTTTGTCGTGCAATTGCACAGCCTCCTCGATCCCGACCTGAAATGAGCCGATATCGGCGGGACCGCGCGCGGCGAGCCGACGATTCCGCATGATCTTTCGAGGCCGGCGCGCCGTGACCAGCGGCCGCCATTCTACTGGCGAGCTGCAACCGGGGCGTCGATGCCGGTCCTGACGATCTATCGATTGCTGACCATCGGATTGACGCCTCTCGCCGGCGCGGCGCTGGGCTGGCGCGCCAAGCAAGGCAAGGAAGACCCCGAGCGGATCGGCGAGCGCATGGGCGCGCCCGGTCTGGCGCGTCCCGCCGGACGGCTGGTCTGGCTGCATGGCGCGAGCCTCGGCGAGAGCCTCGCCCTGCTGCCGCTGGTCGAACGCTTCATTCAGCGCGGCGTCGAGGTTCTCGTCACCACGGGCACGGTCTCCTCCGCCAAAGTGCTGCGGGCGCGGCTGCCGGCCGGCGCTGTGCATCAATTTCTGCCGCTCGACGCGCCGCAATTCGTCGAGCGCTTTCTCGAGCATTGGCGGCCCGACATCGTGCTCTTCGCCGAGTCGGAGCTGTGGCCCAATATGATCCGCGCGATCCATGCGCGGCGGCTGCCGCTCGTTCTCGTCAATGCCACCATCTCGCGCCGCTCCGCCGCGCGCTGGCGGCGGCTGCCCGGCGGCGCGCGAAGCTTGTTCGGCGAGATCGATCTCTGCCTCGCGCAGAACGCCGAGAGCGCCGCGCGCTATCTGGGCCTCGGCGCGCCGCGCGTGCGCGTTTGCGGCAATCTGAAATTCGACGTGCCGCCCCCGCCCGTCGGCGCCGGAAGGCTCGCCGAATTCAATGGCGCCATCGGCCCGCGTCCGGTCTGGGCGGCGATCTCCACCCATGCCGGCGAGGAGGAGATCGCGATCGACGCGCATCTCTCGCTTTCCGGCGAGGCTCCCTCGCTGCTGACCATCATTGTGCCGCGCAAGCCCGAGCGCGGCGCGGAGATCGCCGCGCTCGCCAGCGCCAAAGGCCTCGCGGTCGGCCTGCGCTCGCGCGACGGCGAGCCGCGGCGCGGCGTGCAGATCTATGTCGCCGATACGGTGGGAGAGCTCGGCCTGTTTCTCCGCGCCGTCAGCGTGGTGTTCACGGGAAAATCGCTGACCGCCGAGGGCGGCCATAATCCGATCGAGCCGGCCAAGCTCGGCTGCGCGATCCTGCATGGGCCGCATGTCGAGAATTTCGCCGACATATACGGCGAACTGGCCGCCGCCCGCGCCGCCGCCCGCGTGAGCGACGCCGAATCGCTGGCGCGCGCGCTGCAATTCCTGCTCTCCGACCCCTCGCGAATGCGCAAGATGGGCCGCGCCGGCGCCGAAGTGGTGAGGAAGCTCGGCGGCGCCTCGCAGAGCATAATGGCGGCGATCGAGCCCTATCTCGCCCAATCGGCGCTGGAGCAGAAATGAGCTCGCGCCGCGCCTGCGAAAATGCGCGCGCCTGACTTCTGGCGACGCGCGCCGGCCTCGCCGCTGGCGCGCGCATTGGCGCCGCTCGGCGCGCTCTATGGCTCCGTCACTTCGGCGCGCATGGCGCGGCCGGGCGCGCGCGCCGATCTGCCGGCGATCGTGATCGGCGGGCCGACGCTCGGCGGCGACGGCAAGACGCCGGCGGCGCTCGCTGTCGCGACCTCGCTCATGGAAATGGGCGAGCGGCCGTTCTTTCTCACCCGCGGATATGGCCGCCGCGACATGCGGGGCGCGCCTTTCCTCGTCGATGCGAAAATCCATACCGCGCGCGAGACGGGCGACGAAGCGCTGCTGCTGGCGCGCTGCGCGCCGACCATCGTCGGCGTCGATCGCGCTGCGGGGGCGCGTCTCGCCCGCGATCTCGGGGCGACGGCGCTGGCGCTCGACGACGGATTGCAGAGCCGGCGACTCGAGCCCGATCTCGCGCTGATGGTCGTCGATGGATCCTATGGCGCCGGCAATGGGCTGTGCCTCCCGGCCGGCCCGTTGCGCGCGCCCTTGCGGCGCCAGCTCGCCGCGGTCGACGCGCTCATGCTCATCGGCGAGGGCGCCGCAGGAGAAGCTGTCGCCGAACATGCGAGAGCGGCAGGAAAGCCGGTTCTGCGCGCCCGCATCGCGCCCCTCGCCGATCGCCTCCCCGAACGCGCGCTCGCCTTTGCGGGCATCGCGCGGCCGCAGAAATTTTTCGCGACGCTGGAGGGTTTGGGCGTCGAGATCGTCGGCCGAAAGAGTTTCGCCGATCATTATCGCTATGCGGCGGGCGAGATCGCGGCCCTCGAGCGCGAAGCAGCGCGTCTCGGCGCGACGCTGATCACGACGGAAAAAGACGCGGCGCGTCTTTCTCCCGACGCCGCCGCGCGCGTGCAGGCTCTGCCGATCCGCTTACGCTCGGAAAAAGAGGAAATGCTCCGCCGGCTTCTGCGCCGCGCGCTGGCGCGGAATTGAGACGCCTCACGGCTTCTTCGGGAAGCTCACGCCGATGCGGGCGAGCTTGGCGTCGGTGCTGGAATAGGCCTCTTGCAGGTCGACGTTCCAATAGCGGAGCTCTTCCAGCGGAATGGGCTCGCCGGTCACAGCGCAGCGCACAAAGGCGCCCGGGCGGCGAACGCGGAAGTCGCCGTCGCGATATTCGACCTCGGCCTCGACCGCGGCCTGCGGCTGTCGTTCGAACCGGTTCATGCGGATCCTGCGTCTCGCCCGCTCGGTAAAGCGGCGCACCGACGAAATAAACGAGGTCATGCCGGATTTTCAATAGGAGAGACGCGATTGGCAAGCCGAATCGCACGCGAGCGGCCGAGCCTTCGCCGTCCCGCCCGCTGCGGCCGCGCCGGAACGGCTGCCCCGAAACGCGAATGGCCGCCCCGAAGGGGACGGCCATCGCGGAAGGAAACGGTTTCAGGCGGCGCTCACCAGAAGACCTGGGCGCGGGCGAGGAACATGCTCGGGCGGTCGCCGTTGAGATAGGCGCGATCGGACGGGGCCGAGAGCGTCAGGACTTTCGTCCAATTGGCCTGGAGACGCACGCCCCTGACCGGATACCAATTCAGCGCCAGCGTCAGATTGCCCTCGCGCCCGCCCAGCGTGGCCGTGTTGGCGAGCGCCTTCTGCGCGGCGTTTCCGACGAGGGCGGCCGCATAGACATAGCTGCTATCGACGAGGCCGCCATTATTGAGGTTGAGCTCGCTATAGCGCGCGGCGAACTCCCAGGCCCCGAGGCCGCCCTTATTGAAGGGATTCTTGATCGCCACATCGGCGAATGTGCCGGGCGAGCCCCAGTTCTGGTCATAGCCGCGATAGGAGGCGGCGCGCGATTCGCCGGTCAGGAACACCGAGCCATAGACGTAATAGCCGCTATAGGAGAGGCTCGACCCGCCGGCGTTGCCGAGCAGTAGCGCGTTGAGCGGATCGCGCTCATATTGGGAGGCGAGATATTCGGCCTGGACCGCGAAGGGCCCATAGGCCGCCGACGCCTCGAAGGCGTAGCTATACGAATATTTCAGACAGCCGTTCTTGAGCGTGAAGGGCGAATAGAGAAGCGAGAGGCCCGTCGAGGCCGTCGCTAGGCTTCCGGAGGCCGCGCAAGTGAGATCCTGCGCCGTCGGCACGCGAATCAGAGCGCCGCTGCCGCCGAGAACGTCGAACTCGTCGCGCGTTCCCTGGCCGGGCCGATAGGTGTTGGCGTTGGTCGCCGCCGTCGCGTCATTGGGCTTGTGATAGCGGAAGGACGAGCCGAAATGCAGGAGCTTGTCCTCCTCGACGATCGGCGCATAGGTGGCGCGCACCGCCGCGTCCCAATATTGGGCGCCGCCGGTGGGCGGAGCCGTCGCCGTGTCCTGCGGGCTGGTCGAGAAGAAGCCGCCCTTGACGCTCCAATGCTTGTCGCCCGCTCCGACCGCGACGCCGATATGGCGGCTCGGCGCGAGGGCCTCGGTCATGGCGCGCTCGATGAAGGTGATGTGCTTGGTCGAGCTGACCGTCTCGAGGCTGAAGGGCTCGAAGAAATTGCCGACCTGGAAAGTGACCGGCTGCTTGGTGATCTCTTCCGGCAGCAGCTTGTCGCGATAGGCGAGGAAGGCGTCGCGAATGCCGGCGGCGCCGGAGCCGGTGAAGTCGTACTGGAACTTGTAGAACCAGTTTTTATAGGCTTTGCCCTCGACCTCGAGCTGAGCACGGCGGAAGCCGGCGTTGCTGCGCGAGATGGTGTCCGCCGAGCTGGCGAAGCCGCCGTCGGTCTGGACGCGGCCGCCGATCTTGAAGTTGAACGCCTTGTCCTCGGTCTCGACGAAGAGGCCGTTCTTGAAGCTGACGAACACCGGCGGCGGGGCGACGAGCCCTGGCTGCGTCTTGGCGGAATTGATGGCGTTCTTGACCTGGGCGTTGGTCTTGGCCTGCTCGGTCATTCTCGCTTCGAGGCGCTTGATCTGATCCTTCAGCGCCTTGATCTCGCTCGCCGTATCGGCCAGCGCCGGGGCCGGAACGCCCAGCATCCCGCAGAAGGCGGCGAGCGCGACGCCGCCCGAAAGCCTCCGCGCCATTTTCGACCCGATATTCTGTTCTCTCATCAAAGCCCCCTGCGCTGGGCGTCCGGCGTCTCGCGTGATCGGTTCGGACAATTCTTCGCCGGACGAGGCTTCATTCGGAGGAATGACTATTCGTGTCGACGACAAGTTATCCTGGACGGGAACCAAACACTGCGCGGCGCGCGTCATTTACGCCATTTGCCTATTGCTCGACTTATGATGCCAAACTTCTCATCAGCCTTGCTCATCGAGTGAGCTTCTACCGATGAAATGTTCTTTTGAAACATCACATGTAATTGTCTTACATTTCGATCGGCCGTCCGCGCAAGGCCGAAATCGGATTCACTTAAGGTTTTTCACCTAGGTGTTGCCGATCGGACACAATTCGGCCTCTTTCCGATATGGGTCGCCACAATATCGCGCTCGGCCGCGACCACTCGAGCAGAGGAAAAATGCTGCAATTCGAAGGGCTAGGTGCCCCCCTACGTGGCATTTGAGCCACACCTCGAGGGGAAAGCGCCGTCACAAAGCCCCGCCCCTACGAATTGTGATGATTGTGTCACACAACGCCTCTAGCGCTGCCCAAGCGGTAAGCAATTCAAGAGGCTGACATGACACATGTACCGAAGGTCCAGACGATCGCGAAAGGCGCGACGCCTTCGAAGCTGCTGGGAGGCGTGGCCGTTGTCGCGCTCCTCGGCGCTTTCGGCGCGCCCACGGCGGCTGTCGCCGATACGGCGAGCGAGATCAAGGCGCTCAAGGCGGAGCTGAAGCGGCTCGAGCACCGGCTCGAGGAGCAGGCCAAGACAACCCATCAGGTCAAGAATGCGCTGAACTCCGCGAAGAGCGCGCCCGACCACAAGGGTCCGCCGCCGGTGTTCGTCAGCTTCAAGAACGGCCTCTTCGTCGAGACCGAGGACAAGGACTTCAACTTCAAGGTCGGCGGCCGCATTCAGATCGACGGCGGCTTCACCAGCTATCCCTCGAGCGGCTCGCGCAGCAACGTCGACTTCCGCCGCGCCCGCCTCGAGGTCGAGGGCAAGGCCTATAAGAACTGGTACTACAAGTTCCAATACGACTTCACGGGCTCGGGCAGCCAGGGCATTCGCGACGCCTTCCTCGCCTATCGCGCCAAGCTGCTGCCGTCGGAGATCACCTCGCAGCCGGTCACCTTCCAGGTCGGCAGCCAGTATGAGCCGTTCAGCATGGAGACGGTGACGTCGTCCAAGCACATCACCTTCATCGAGCGCGCGCTGCCCGGCGCCCTGGCGCCCGACCGCCACATCGGCGCGCGAGTCGGCCTCGGCGACAAGCATTGGGCCGTGCAGGCCGGCGTGTTCTCGACCAGCTTCGGTCAAGACAAGGCCCAGAATCCGGCTGCGACGGGTCATCAATATTGGGACCTGACGACCCGCGCGATCTATGCGCCGATCGTCGAGGAGGACAAGCTGCTCCATTTCGGCGGCTCGTTCATGTATCATAAGCCGAACGACTCGACCGCCGCGCAGGATCCGAACAATCTGCTGCCGGGCAGCGGCAGCCGCGACGAAACCGACATTCTGAAGAACACCTATATCGTCGTGCCGTCGGCCCAGGCGTTGAACTGCAGCCCGGCCTACAAGGCGGCGACCGGCGTGGCCCTGTTGTGGACGCCCGGCTATCTGCAGAACGGCTGCCTGAAATCCAGCTACAACTACAATTTCGAAATGGCCGCCACCTACGGCCCCTTCTCGGTGCAGGGCGAATACACCGGCGCGCATTACGAGCGTGATGCGGGCACGGCCCTGGCGCTCGGCAACAACGGCGGCTCGAGCCTCGAATATAGCGGCTATTACGTGCAGGGTTCGGTGTTCCTGACCGGCGAATCCCGCGCAGCCTCCTATAAGGGCTATGACAAGGATTGGAATTCGCCGGGCACCTTCAGCGACATCGCGATCAAGAATCCGCTCGGCAAGGGCGGCTGGGGCGCCTGGGAAATCGCCGCGCGCTATAGCGAGCTCAATCTCAACAACGGCGGTCTCGTCGACAGCAATTACGCCTATCTGGCGGCGGTCGCCGGCAATGCGGCGCAGAAGGCGCTCGCCAACACCGCGACGCTGGGCGGCCGCGAGGAGAATCTGACCCTCGCGCTGAACTGGTATCCGGTGCGGGGCGTCCGCCTCCAGGCCAACTGGACGCGCGCAATGACGCTCGTCGCTCCGTCCGACAAGCCCTATCTCAACGGCCAGCACCCGAGCACCTTCCTGTTCCGCACGCAGGTTTTCTGGTGAGAGATAAAGGCCGGGCCTCTCGGCCCGGCGAGACGTTCGATCGAGAAGAGGCCGCCCTTCGGGGCGGCCTTTTTCATTATGGAGCCAAATTTCATGGCGTGACATTTCCGCAACAGCTGCCGCTGAAAACATCCCGCGCCGACCAGCAGCCTAGTCAACCTCTATAGTCTATGACTAAGATATACTACTTAGGCGTCAATACGGGGACACTGATGAACGGGCATAAGGGATCGCGCGGACGGATAATGTGGCGGCTCTCGGGCGGCGTCGCTCTCGCCGCCTTCGCAGCGACTTTCGGGCTTCCGGCTTCCGCTCTCGCGGATACGGCGAGCGAGATCAAGGCGCTGAAGGCGCAATTGAAGCGACTCGAGACGCGACTCACGGAACAGGCCAAGTCCACCGTTCAGGTCAAGAATGCGCTCAACTCCGCCAAAGGCGCGCCGGGCGCCAATGTTCCGCCGCCCGTCTTCGTCTCCTTCCGCAACGGACTTTATGTCGAGACAGAGGACCAGGACTTCAGCTTCAAGCTCGGCGGCCACATCCAGACGGACGGCGGCTTCGCCTCCTCCGCGGACACCATTTCGCGCAGCAATGTCGGCTTCCGCCGCGCGCGCATAGAGGTCGACGGAAAGGCCTTCAAGAATTGGTATTACAAGATCCAATATGATTTCACCGGCTCCGGCGTCGCCGGCATCCGTGACTTCTATGTCGCCTATCGCGACAAATTCCTGCCGCCGGAGCTGACGTCTCTGCCGATCACCGTGCAGATCGGCAATTTCCGAGAGCCCTTCAGCCTGGAATCGACCGAATCCTCCAAGTATTTCACCTTCATCGAGCGCTCGCTGCCCTCCGTGCTCTCGCCGAGCCGCCATATCGGCGCGGCGGTCGCGATCGGCGACAAGAACTGGGCGGTCAAGACGGGCATCTTCTCGACGAGCCCGCAGGACACGCAGACCAGCCCGCCCACCGGCGAGTCCCAATATTGGGACGCCGCGGTGCGCGCGATCTACGCGCCCATCACGGAGGAGGACAAGCTGCTCCATGTCGGCGCCTCGTTCAAATATCACAAGCCGAACAACACCACCGCAGCGACCGACGCGGCCAATCTGCGCCCCGGCCAGTCCTCCGAGCGCGAGGAGACGGACGTGCTCGGCGGCGGCGGCGCCCTGACGCGCGTCTCGGCGGCTCAGGACCTCTCTTGCGCGGCCTCAGCGGCGACGCTCAACATTGCGACGACCGGCGTCGGCCAGCTCATCGCCCCCTTCGCCCGGCGCTCGAGCTGCCTGAAATATTCCTACAACTACGGATTCGAAGCCGTCGGCGCCTATGGGCCCTTTTCGCTCCAGGGCGAATATATCGCCGCCCAATATGAGCGCGACTCCACCAACGCCTTCCTCTACGGCAATGGCGGCGGAAGCAGCCTGCGCTACAGCGGCTATTACGTGCTCGGCTCGGTGTTCCTGACCGGCGAGTCGCGCGCGGCCTCCTACAAGGGCTATGACAAGGACTTCAACACGCCCGGCAGCTTCGGCGACGTGCAGATCAAGAACCCGCTGAACAAGGGCGGCTTCGGCGCCTTCGAATTCGCCGCGCGCTACAGCGAGATCAATCTCAACAATGGCGGCCTGGTCGACGGCAATTTCGTCTATGCGGCGACCGTCGCCGGCAACGCCGTCCAGAAGGCGATCGCCAGCACGGCGACGCTCGGCGGACGCCAGGACAATTTCAGCCTCGCGCTGAACTGGTATCCGGTCCGCGGCGTGCGCTTCCAGGCCAATTGGACGAAGACCCTCACGCTCGTCGCGCCCTCCGACCGCCCCTATCTCAACGGCGATCGCCCGAGCCTCTTCCTGGCGCGCGCGCAAATCTTCTGGTGAGGCCAAGACAAAATTCGATACATAGCGTTTCGAGCCATCGCGGCCGCCCTTCGGGGCGGCCGTCGCGTTTTTGGGCGAGAGGCTCGCGCCGCTCGTTGCGCGCGCTCGTTCCCGTCACGAAAAAAGTATAATAGAAACTTAGTAATTTTTCATCGCCGATTCGGCAAAGCGTCTGTTATCGAGATATTACGTAAGTCTTCATACGTAGTTCTATCGAACATTGCTTCGACGGATCGCAGAAATGCCCAAATCGAATCTTTTTATTTTGGCTTATGTCGTCGCCATAGCCTGCCCGATCGCGGCGGACGCCGAAGAGCTCCCCAAGCGCCGCGCCGCCCCGGCCGAATATGTGCGCGTCTGCGATCAATATGGCGCGGCGTTCTTCTATATTCCCGGCACCAACACTTGCCTGCGCCTCGGCGGCGCCGCCGTGGGCGAATGGCGGAGCTGGAGCACCTCCTACCGAATGTCGCGCAGCATCATCGCCACCGACAATCCCGTCGCCTTCGGAACCGGCGCCGGCGGCAATCCGCTCGGCCTACCGGGCCATGTGCCGAATCTCGGCTATTCCAACGCCCGCAGCGGCGACAACACTGGCTTCGTCGGCATCGGCCGGGCGGAACTCGACGCCCGCGCGCCCACCGACTACGGCACGATGCGCGCCTTCGTGCGGCTCGAATCCTATTTTGGTTCGGACAGCAGCGCGGCGACGGGCTCGCTGAGCGGCGGACAATATTTCGGCGGCGCCAATTTCGCGAACGGCACGACGTTCCGCACCACGGCGCGCGAGACGACGATCCTCAACAAGGCATTTTTGCAATTCGGCGGCCTCACCGTCGGCCGCGTGCAGTCTTTCTTCGATTTCTACACCGACAACATCAATTGGGAGGCGCTTCGCGGCTCCAATGCGACGGTCGGCGCGCTCGCCTATACCTACAGCTTCCGCGACGGTGTCTCCCTGAGCTTCTCCCTCGAGGACAACGTCTCGCGGCGCGGCTTCATCGGCTCGACCATCGGATCCTATAATCTGATCGCGGCGGTCTATGGCCTCACCGGGGCCGCCGCGGATTTCGCGGCCGCGGCCTGGGGCACGCGCTTTTCCGGCGTCCCGGACGGCGTGAAAATCCCCGATATCGTCGGCGCCTTCCGCATCGACCAGCCCTGGGGCGGGGCGCAGATTTCCGCGGCCGCGCATCAGCTGCGCAGCTCGATCTACACCCGCAACGCCACTGTGGCGACGCCGGTCACCGGCGTGCCGCTCGGCACGGCGATTCCGGCTGTCTCGCAGGAGGATTACGGCTATGCCGCGCAGCTGGGCTTGCAGTTCAATCTCGACAAATTCGCCCCGGAGTTTTTCCCCGAGGGCGACAAATTATGGATCCAGGGAACCTACGCTCGCGGCGCCGTCGGCTATCTGATGGGAAATAATCTGAGCTTCAACGGCGGCCCGGTGAACGGCAACGCCTTCTATGGCTATGGCAATGGCGGGGTCAAAGCCAGCAATGGCTGGGAATTCACCAGCTTCGACTGCGTCTGGACCGCGGGCGCCCATTGCGACAAATCGACCGGCTGGGCGGCGCTCGCGGCCTTCAAGCATTACTGGACGCCGACGCTCTCCTCCGGCCTCTACGGCTCGGTTCTGGAGCTCTATTACAGCCCGAGCGCCATCGCCGATTTCGGCGGCGGCGTCGGCGCGGTGAATACGACGGAATATCGCATCGGCTCCAATCTCGTCTGGACGCCGCTCAAGAATTTCGATCTCGGCGGCGAGCTCATGTATCTGCGCGACAATCACCACAGCCGGCCGGTGGGGCTCGCGCCGGACATAGCGCTGTGGTCGGTCGGCCTGCCCTCATGGAAAGGCGCCAACGCCACGGTCGAGGGGCGGCTGCGCCTGCAGCGCTCCTTCTGACGGCGCGATGGACCCGAGGCCGGCGGGCGGCCTCAATCCCCGCGCTGCGGCGCGAACGATCCGTCCGCCTCCATCATCTCGAGCAGCATCCCCTCGCGCAGGCCGCGATCGGCGATGCGTGTGCGAGAGGCCGGAAAGAGGCGTCGAATCGCCTCGAAGATCGCGCAGCCGGCGAGCACGAGATCGGCGCGTTGCGGGCCGATGCAGCCATTGGCGGCGCGCTGGTCGAAATCCATGGCGCGCAACTGGTCGATGGCGCGCGTCGCATCCTCGTCGGACAGCCAGAGTCCGTCGACGCGCCAGCGATCATAGCGCTCGAGGCCGAGATGCACGCCGGCGAGCGTCGTCACCGTGCCGGAAGTGCCGAGCAGATGGAAACGCTCGCAGCGCCGCTCCGCGGCCGTGCGCTCGGCGAAAGCGGCGAGCGCCTCGAGCGCGCGCGCGATCATCGACTCGTAAACGGCCGGGCTCACGCTTTTGCCGCCGAATCGCTCGGCGAGCGAGACGACGCCGATCTCGAGCGAGGTCCAATGACGCAAAAGACAGCCGCGCGCCGAGCGCGTCAGCCAGACGAGCTCGGTGGAGCCGCCGCCTATATCGAAGAGCAATATGCTCTCCGCGCGCGGATCGGCGAGCGAGCCGCAGCCGCGCGCGGCGAGCCGCGCCTCGGTCTCGCGGTCGATGACCTCAAGCGAGAGGCCGGTGCGCGCGCGCACGCGCTCGACGAATTCGGCGCCGTTCTCGGCGGCGCGGCAGGCCTGGGTGGCGATGAGCCGGGCGCGCGAGACGCCGCGCAGGCTCATTTTCTCGCGGCAGATTTCGAGCGCCTCGAGCGTGCGCTCGATCGCCTGCTCGCCGATGCGCCGGGAGACGCCCATGCCCTCGCCGAGGCGCACGATGCGCGAGAAAGCATCGATGATGCGCAGCATGTCGGATTTGCGCCGCGAGCGCTGCTCGGGCCGCGCGATCAGCAGCCGGCAATTATTGGTGCCGAGATCGAGCGCCGCATAGACATGATCGTCGCGCCGCTCGCCCGCGGCGCGCGCGCTGCGGGCGTCGGGCGAGCCGGGGGCGTACGGGCGGGCGTGAGCGCTCGATCCGTCGTCGGACGCGCCTGTTCCCGCGCCCATGCGCGGCGTTTCGCCGCCGTCCGGGCCCCCGCCCCAATGTTCCGGCTTTTTCAACCCGCCTCCCGACCGGCCCTCTTCCGTTCGCATCGCCGATCTTTGTCTCGACGAGACTCATGGCCGATCGCGGGAAGTGTAGCAAGGCCGGCGCGAATGCCCAAGGAGCGCGTTCGGGCAAGCATTTCGAGAGCCCCCGGCGCCGATCGTGAGCTCGAGCGCGCCGCCAACCGCGTCCAACCGTGGCGATCATGTTGACAGGAGGGCGTCCTCTCATTAGATCACCGCGACGCGCCGCTTCGCCGCGCGACCGTTGGGGGATAGTTCAACGGTAGAACAGCGGACTCTGACTCCGTTAATCTTGGTTCGAATCCAGGTCCCCCAGCCATTTGAAATCCTAGCATTTTTCCTGTTTTTCGCGAAACGGCGAGGGGCCGGGCGGCGGCGGCGGAAAAAGCTCGTCGATTGATTCCGGTCTTGCCTGCGCCTATCCTATGAGCATGACTTCGCCCGCCATTACCTTCGATCGTCTCGCCTATATCGATCGGCTCAGAGAAGCCGGCTTCGACGACAAGCAGGCGCGCGCCCAGGCGGACGCGCTGGACGCGGCGTTGCGCGACTCTGTGGCGACGAAGGCCGACTTGCGCGAGGCCGAGCTGCGGCTCGAGACGAAAATCGAGACGACGGCGGCGAATCTCCGCGCGGATATCGCCCGATGGCTTTTCGCAGCCGTCGTCGCGATCGGCGGCCTCGTTCTCGCGGCCATCAAATTCGTGAAGTGACGCCGCAGGGCCGCGCGGACGCTCATGACGCGCCCACTTGTAGAGTGCCGTCACGTCGCCGACACGGGCGGCGCCTCGGCTCTTGACGGCCGCCCGCCGATCATGGACCTTTTCCGGCATGGCGAAGCTTTGGGCCAATTTGCGGTGGACGGCGCGCGCGCTCATGCTGAGCGGGATCGTCGCGCTTTGTCTCGCGCAGGCGTTCGCCGTCGCCGCCTCCGGCTCGGCGCGCCTCGACGGCGCGTCCGCGGCCGATCGGCTCTGCCGTTCCGTCACCCATGATGCGACCCATGACGCCGATGCGGACGGCCGTCCGGCGGGCGGAAGCCATCATTGCGACATGTGCCCCGCCGCCTGCGAAGGAGCCGCGGCGGGCGCCGCCGTCGCGCCCCTGCGGCTCGGCATGGTCTTGCCCTATGCGCCGCCCTCCGTCGCGGCGCCGCGGCTCATCGAGGCTCCGGCTCCTGTCCGATCCGCATGGAACGGCTCCTGGTCGTCGCGCGCGCCGCCGCTCGGCGCCTGATCGCGCCGATTTCACGCGATGGCGCCGCGCTCCTTCCGCCGCATTCCCTCCGCACGCATCCGGACGCCGCGTATGTCGGACAGCAAATTCACCTCGTTCCGCGAGCTTTTCCTCCGCAACAAACGCGGTCTGCTCACTTTTTTGACGCGCCGGGTCGGACGCGAGGAGGCCTCGGATCTGCTTCAGGAGACCTTCGTGCGCGCGCTGCGCCACGACCGCTTCGAGAATGTCGCCGATTCGACGGCGTTTCTGAAACAGATCGCCGTCAATCTCACCAGGGATTTCGCCCGCCGGCGCAAGACCGAGACGCGCTATCTCGATTTCGGCGATCCGCCCGTCGAAACGCCCTCGGAAGCGGCGACGCCGGAAGAATCGCTCGATCGCCGCCGCAAGACGCGCATCGTGCTGGAGACGATCGACGCGCTGCCGCCCCGCTGCCGCGAGGTCTGCCTGCTGGTGATGCACGAAGGCGTCTCCGTGAACGAGGCGGCGCGGCGGCTCGGCATTTCCGAGACGATGGCGCGGCGGCATTTGCGGCTCGCTCTGCTGCGCTGCCGGGCGGCGCTCGATTGATTTTTTTTCGCGCCCCCGTTTCGTTTTCCGTTCCGGCGCGTCCTATGAGACAGCAGCCGGCGGAGGAGCCGCGCCGATCGATGGCCGAGACCTATGACCGACTATAGCGATGGGTTCGATCACGACAGCCCGCGCGTCGCCGCCGTCAATTGGTGGATACGGATGCGAGCCGATACGCTTTCGGCCGCCGAGAAGGCCGAATTCGACGCATGGCGGGCCGCCGATCCGGCCAATGCCGCAGCCTTCGACGATATGGCCGAGATGTGCGGCTTCGTGGAGAGCCTCGCGCCGAACCGGCGGGCCGAGCCCCGCCCCGCCTCCCGCCGCCCCGCGCTGGCCGGCGCGGCGACCATCGCCGCCGCGCTCTGCCTCGCCCTGGCGGTCGGCTTCGACGATCTCACGACCTGGCTGCGCGCCGACATCTACGCCGGCGTGGGTGAGCGCAAGAGCGTGACGCTGGAGGATGGCTCGCGCGTCGAGCTCGACGCGCGCTCGGCCATCGCCTTGCATTTCGAGCCCGGCCGCCGGCGGCTGACGCTGCTCGAGGGCGAGGCCTGGTTCCAGGTCGCGCCCGACGCAGCGCGTCCTTTCGTCGTGGAGGCGGCCGGCGGGTCGGTGACGGCGCTCGGCACGGCTTTCGACATCGCCATGGACAAAGGCGAGGCGCGCGTCACCGTCACCGAGCACAGCGTGGCGGTGGCGAGCGGCGGCGGCTCCGTAGTGGTCGAGGAAGGCGCGCAGAGCGCCTTTTCCGCCGAGCGCGCCGCGCGAGCGCCCGAGACCGTCGACGTCAAGCGCGCCACCGCCTGGCGTCGCGGCAGGCTGATCTTCGAGAACAGGCCGCTCGGCGAAGTGCTGGCGGCGCTCGGCCGCCACCGGCGCGGCTATGTCTATTGTCTCGGCGAAGCGAGCTGCGCCCGGCGCGTGACCGGCGTCTTCGACGCCGAGAATCCGGCCCAAGCGCTGCGCGAGATCGAGGCTTTTCTCGGCCTGCGCGCATTCCATGTCACCGACTATCTGATCCTCCTGCACGGCTGAGGCGTTTCGCAGCGCGCGAAAAAAATTTTGCGCCGCGACGTTTCGTTTTTCGCATCCACCGCGTCCAGCAAGACAGGGGCTTCTCGAGCGCCCCGAGGCGGACGATCGACGAGGAGATGCGGAGAGATGGCGAGGAAGTCGGCGCGCGGCGAGCGGCGAGGAAAAGCGAATATGGGTTCGACGGTCGCGGCGGCGGCGTTCGGCGCCTTGATGACGGGAGCGGGAGTCTCGGATTCTCCCGCGCAGGCCGCTATTGCTCCGCAGGAGCGCTCGGGAGTCATTCAGGCCTATCGCATTCCCGCGGGCTCGGTGGCTTCGGCGCTGAACGTCATCGCCGATGAGAACGATCTCCATGTGCTCTATGACGCGCGCCTCACCCATGGGCGCATGACGCCCGGCCTTTCCGGCAAATATTCGGTGCGCGAGGCGCTCGGCGCGCTGCTGGCGGGCACCGGCCTCACTTATGAATTCTCGCGCGACGGGCAGGCGGTGTCGATCGTCCTCGCGCAGAACGACGCCGGGACGCAGACCGACGCCAGCGGCGCGACGCCGCTGCCGACGATCGACATTGGCGCGCAGACGAATGGACGCGGCGACGACGCGCGCGCCCGTCCGGCGCCGGGACCGGGCGATCGCTACACGGGCTATAACGCCATGAGCGCGCCGGCGACATTGAAGGTCGACACGCCGCTCTTGAAGACGCCCATCGCCGTCGAGGTGGTGACGCGCCAGACGATGGACGATCAGCAGGCGATCAGCGTCAATGACGCGCTGGTCTCCAATGTCAGCGGCGTGACGCAGGGCATCAGCGCCATCGAGCTGTTCAAGGTGCGCGGCTTCTACAACACCGTCGGCAACGTCTACAAGAACGGGCTGATGGAATACCGACTGCGCAATCTCGACACGACGAATCTTCAATCGATCGAAGTGCTGAAAGGTCCGGCAGCCATGCTGTTCGGCAGAGGCGAGCCCGGCGGCATCATCAATCTGGTCGTCAAGCGGCCGCTCGAGACGCCCTATTTTTCATTGCATCAACAGGTAAAATCCTTCGGCGAGACGCGAACGACGGTCGACGCCACCGGACCGCTGAACGATGAAAAGAGCGTTCTCTACCGATTCAACGGCGAATTCTACAGCACCGATTCCTACCGCAATTTCGTGACCGACCGGAATCTCTTCATCGCGCCGACGATCACGATTCGTCCGACCGAACAATTCAAGGTGAATATCGATTTCGAATATCAGAACAAGACCTATGTCGACGACTATCCGATCTTCCCTGCGATCGGCGGCGCTCCGGCCAATATTCCGGTGAGCCGATATTTGGGCGAGCCGTCCATTATGAAATCGACGCCCAACCATTTCGAGCGCAAGCGCATCGCCTATGACGCGACTTACGAATTCCTTCCCGGCTGGAGCCTGACGAACCGGCTCAGCTATTACCACATCGACACGAACAACGAGAATCTGCAAATAATGGGCGTCAATCAGGCGACGGGCGTGATGAGCCGCACGGTGAACTTCCTGCCGGGCTATGGCGAGGACAGCTTCGGCGCCAATGTCGATCTGAAGGGCCGTTTCACGACCGGGCCGATCGAGCATTCCGTGCTGCTCGGATATGATTATTTCGGAACCTACCTGCCGGTGAATATCTCCTATTTCTTCAGTCCGATCAGAGCGATCAATATTTATGCGCCCACTTATTGGCTGCCCGAGAACCCGTATCGGGGGATGGCCAGCTACGGCGCGGCGGGGCAGAAATGGACCGGCGTCTACGGCCAGGACATGCTCTCCTTCTTCGACGATTCGGTGCATGTGCTGCTCGGCGGACGCTACGATTGGACGGAAACGGGCTCGAACAAGATCGGCACGTCCGACTATGCCGCGCGCGCCTCTTATGTGAATGTCTACTCCAACGCCTTCAGCCCGCGTGTCGGCGTCGTCTATCAGCCGCTTCCATGGATTTCGCTGTTCGGCGATTTCACGCAGTCCTTCGGCGCGAACAATGGCACGACGCAAAATCTCGCGCCTCTGGCTCCGCAGAAAGGCGAGCAATATGAAGCAGGCGTCAAGGCGGAGCTCCTGGACAAGCGCCTCTCGCTGACGATGGCCTATTTCGATATCGTCAAGTCCAACGTCCCCTATACCGATCCGACGAACACGCGAAACACGCTGCTGATCGGCAAGGCCCGCAGCCAGGGCTTCGAATTCGATCTGACCGGCCGCATCGACGACAATTGGAGCGTGATCGCCAATTATACGCATGACGATGTGCGCACCGTGGAGGGATCGCCCTCCTATAATCCGCTCACGCTCATCACGACCCAGCTCGCCGTCTCCGGAAAGACGCTGGCGGGGAGCCCGCGCAATTACGGCAACCTCTGGGTGAAATATGAGGCGGATGGCGCTTTCCGCGGTCTTGGCCTCGGAGCCGGCGTGTCGGTCTCCGAAAGCTATCTCGGAGACAATGCGAATTCCTTCGTCGTGCCGGGCTATGCGATCGTCAACGGCATGATTTCCTACACGACGCAGATCGCCGGCCTCACCGTCACGGGGCAGCTGAATGTGAAGAATATCGGCGATGCGAGATATTTCCCGGCGTCTTACGACCGCTACACCATCCAGACCGGCGCGCCGCGCACATTCCTCGGCTCGCTGCGGGTGGAGTTCTGACGCTCACTCGAACGTCACGCTGAGCCCGTGACGTTCGAGCTCTTCCTCTATCGCCTCCAGAATTGTCTGCAGCTCGACAATGTCGATGGAAATCTCCTCGTCGGGCGCGTCCCAATTCTCTATGTCGTCGAGGCGAATGAAGAAATCCGTGTCCTCGTCCGCATCGGGCGGCGGGGCCGTATTGACGATGGTCAGCACATGGCCGCCGGAGAGGACGCGGATCGCGCCTTCCGTCATCTCGATCACGATCGATTTGCGCCGCCCCATGCCGATGCTCCCGCTGTCGCGCTCACTCTACAATCAATCCGGCCCGAATCGCCACTTTTCGCATCAAGGTCGGAAGCCCCTCCTCGGAAAGCCTCGCGAGCGGCGTCCAACGGCCGTTCTCGATATAAGGCGGCGGCGCCGGAAGCGTCGCGGCGAATATTGTGAGACGCAGCGAAAAATGCGTGAACACATGCTCGACGGCGCCGGGCAGCTCTTTCCAGCGCGCCGCCATGGGCGCATGGGCGCGGGCGCGGGAAGGGTCGAAATCGACGCGAAAGGGCGTCGAGGGAAATTCGCTCATGCCGCCGAGCAGGCCGCGCGGCGGCCGCGTGCGCAGCAACGCCGCGCCGCCGCTGGTCACGACGAAAGCCGCGCCGCGGCGCAAAGGCTTGTCGAGCTTTTGCGCCTTGACGGGGAAGCGCTCCGTCTCGCCGCGCAGCGCCGCCGCGCAGGCGGACGCTAAGGGGCAGAGATCACAGCGCGGCGCGCGCGGCGTGCAGACCGTCGCGCCGAGATCCATCAGCGCTTGCGTGAAATCGCCGGAGCGCGCGGCGGGGAGCAGCGTCTGCGCCTGCTCGCGCAAGTCGCGCTTCGCCTCGCGGATCGGCCTGTCGATGGCGAAGAGCCGGGCGACGACTCGCTCGACATTGCCGTCGACGGCGACGCATGGCGCATCGAAAGCGATGGCCGCCACCGCCGCCGCCGTATAGGGGCCGACACCGGGCAGCGAGAGAAGATCGCCCTCCTCCCGCGGGAAAATTCCGCCGCGCTCGAAGGCCACCTGTTGCGCGCAGGCGTGGAGATTGCGGGCGCGGGCGTAATAGCCGAGACCGGCCCAGGCTTTCATCACCTCCTCCAGCGGGGCGGCGGCCAGCGCCGCGACGCTCGGCCAACGCGCGAGAAAGGCGTGGAAATAGGGTTTGACCGCCTCCACCGTCGTCTGCTGCAGCATGATTTCCGACAGCCATACGGAGTAAGGATCGGCCCGCTCGCCGGGCGCCGCGCGCCAGGGCAGATCACGCCGGCTCCGGTCGTACCAGGAGAGCAGCGCACGCGGATCGGGCCGCGGCGGCTTTTCTGCGGACGACCTTCCGGCCGACGACTTGGCGGGGACTCTCGGCATGGGCTAATCTGTCCTTACCGAGATCGGAGCCGATCGCGCAAGGAGCAGGCCATGACCGGGGCGGCGACGGGACGCTCGAAATTCAGGCAATCGCGCCTCATCGGCGAATTCATCGACAAGACGCTGGATCCTCTGGCGGTGCGGCACGGCTTCAGCGAAAGCTCGCTGCTGCTGCGCTGGGAGGCGATCGTCGGCGCGCGCGTCGCCGCCATTTGCGAGCCGGTGAAGCTGCAATGGCCGCCGCGCGCCAAAAACCGCGCGGCCGACGAGAACCAAACTGGCGCCAAAAACCGCGCGGCCGACGAGAACCAAACTGGCGCCAAAAACCGCGTGACCGACGAGAACCGAGCCGGCGCCAAAAACCGCGCGGCCGAGAAGGAGGACGAGCCGGCGACTCTGGCGCTGCGCGTCGAGCCGGGTTTCGGGCTCGACATTCAGCATATGAGCGCCGCCATCATCGAGCGCGTCAACACGCATCTCGGCTGGCGCTGCGTCGCCAAGGTCACGATGAAGCAGGAGCCGCTCGCGCCCCGACGCGTCCGGCCCGCGAAGCCGCCGGTCGATCTCGCGGCGCGCCGGCAGGCGGAGGCCGCGACCGAAGGCGTCGCCGACGAGAGGCTGCGGGCCGCGCTCGTCACGCTCGGCGAGCGGGCGCTCGCCAAGCCCGCCCGCTGATCATTGGATGATCCAATAAGCGTCGGGATCGCCGCGCATATGCACTTTCGCCAGCCGGCTGAAGGGCGGGACCACCTCGACGATGATGTCGCCGCCGAGCACGCGGCAGTCCTTGCTCTTTATGCCGCGGCGGATCATTTCCCGCGCCGCCTCGAGATCATATTGCTCCGCGAGCTCGATGACGCGCTGCATGTCGGCGCGCTCCTTGCAGCCGGCATAGCCCGGAAAGCCTTCGTAAATGACGGCGACCTCGACGGCCGCCGCATGGCCGAGTAGAAAAGGCGCGAGCGCCGCGCCGAGAAAAAACGCCGAGAGCTTCATCCTCGTCTCCCAATGAAATGATCGGCTCGCCCGTGAGGGACGCGGGACGCTTTTGAAATTGCGACAAAAATCGATCGGCGACGCAGGGGCGAATCACTGCGCGCAATGGTCGCTCATTCGGCGCTGAAATTCCTCTGTGGATTTATCGAAATCGATCGACCGCATAGGGCGCCGGATCGGTGAAAGGCGTCTCTCCGGTCATCATCTCGGCGAGCAGCCGGCCGCTCACCGGGCCGAGCGTGAAGCCGTGATGCTGATGGCCGAAGTCGAACCAGAGCCCCTGATGGCGCGGCGCCTTGCCGATGATCGGCAGCATGTCCGGGAAGCAGGGCCGGCAGCCCATCCAGGGCTTGGGGTCCAGCCGCTCGCCGAGCGGAAACAGCGTGCGGGCGAGGATTTCGTCCTTTCCCACCTGCACGGGCGTGGGCGCGGCGTCGCGGCTCGCGAATTCCGCGCCGGTGGTGAGGCGCACGCCGCGCGTCATCGGGGCCAGCACATAGCCATTGTCGGCGTCGAGCACCGGATGGAAGAGGCGCGCGCCCTCCTCGGTTCCGTAATGCATGTGATAGCCGCGCTTGACCGCGAAGGGCAGATCATAGCCCAGCGGACGGAAAATCTGGTCCGACCAGGGGCCGAGCGCGACGACGATGTCGCGCACGATCAGCGCGCCGTCATGGGTGGGCGCGCTCCAATGTCCGTCGCGCGTCTGCGCCAGCGCGCGCACGTCGCCGGCGAGAAAGCGCCCGCCGCGACGCTGGAACAGCTCCGCATAGGCCTGCGCAACGGCGCATGGATCGGCGACCGAGGCGGTGTCGCGAAAATGCACGGCGCCCACCACCGGCGCTATGTCGGGCTCGAGCGCCGAAAGGCCGGCGGCGTCCAGCTCCTCGACGCGGAGCGAAAAGTCGCGCAGCCGCGCGGCGTCGACGATCCCTTTGGCGAGGCTCCTCTCGCTGCGATAGAGCTTGATCCAGCCGGTGCGACGCACGATGTCGCCAGCGCCCGAGAGCTGGATCAGCGCGTCATGCTCCTCGAGGCAGCGCTCGACCAGCGGCAGCGCGTCCAGAGCGTGACGCTTGGCGCGCTCCGGCGAACTCTCGCGGAAATAGCGCCACAGCCAAGGCGCGACGCTCGGCAGGGCCGAGAAATGATAATGCGCCTGCGGCGAGAGATTGAGCGCATAGCGCAGGAGATCGCCGAAGTCCCGCGGGAAGAGATAAGGGAAGATGGAGGCGCGCTCGATGAGCCCGGCATTGCCGAAACTGGTCTCCAATCCGGCCGCGCCATGCCGGTCGACGAGAACGACATCTCGCCCCCGCGCCTGCAGATGCAGGGCGGCCGAGACTCCGACCATTCCCGCGCCCAGCACGGCGACATCGGCGGTCTGCTGCATGAGGTCCTCCGGGCGAACACATTCTAAAAGCGGAATATGGCGGCGCGGGCGGGTGAACGCTAGCGCAAGCGTTGCCTCATCCGCAGCAATATTTCGGCCAAGGCCGCGTCTTTTCCCCTTTGTGGTTTATTCACCACAAAGACACAAAGGACAGGAAGCGGAGCCGGCCCCGCCCCCTTCACTCTGCTCACGGAAGGGCCTAAACGATCCTCTTCCCGCCCGACCGGCCGCGCGAAGACTTTTCCCAAAAGGACGCCCAAGCCCATGATCCCTCGCTATTCCCGCCCCGAGATGACCAAGATTTGGGAGCCGCAGACGCGCTTTCGCATCTGGTTCGAGATCGAGGCCTATGCCTGCGATGCGCTCGCCGAGATCGGCGTCATCCCCAAGGAGAGCGCCAAGGCGATCTGGGACAAGGCCGATTTCGTCACTTTCGACGTCGCCCGCATCGACGAGATCGAGCGCGTGACCAAGCATGACGTCATCGCCTTTTTGACCCATCTCGGCGAGTTCATCGGCCCGGATTCACGCTTCGTGCATCAGGGCATGACCAGCTCCGACGTGCTCGACACCTGCCTCGCCGTGCAATTGGCGCGCGCCGCCGATCTTCTCATCGCCGATGTCGATGGTCTGCTCGCCGCGATAAAGCGCCGCGCGCTGGAACATAAATATACGCCGACCATCGGCCGCTCGCATGGCATTCACGCCGAGCCGACGACCTTCGGCCTCAAGCTCGCGCAAGCCTATGCCGAATTCACGCGCTCGCGCGAGCGGCTCGTCGCCGCGCGCAAGGAGATCGCGACCTGCGCCATCTCCGGCGCCGTCGGCACTTTCGCCAATGTCGATCCGCGCGTCGAGGAGCATGTCGCCAAGCAGCTCGGTCTCGCGGTGGAGCCCGTCTCCACGCAGGTCATTCCGCGCGACCGTCACGCCGCCTTCTTCGCGACGCTCGGCGTCGTGGCGTCATCGGTGGAGCGGCTGGCGATAGAGATCCGCCATCTGCAACGCACAGAGGTGCTGGAAGCGGAGGAATATTTCTCGGCCGGGCAGAAGGGCTCTTCCGCCATGCCGCACAAGCGCAATCCCGTGCTCACCGAAAATCTCACCGGCCTCGCGCGGCTGGTGCGCGGCATGGTGACGCCGGCACTGGAGAATGTCGCGCTATGGCATGAGCGCGACATTTCGCATTCTTCCGTCGAGCGCAATATCGGCCCCGACGCGACAGTGACGCTCGACTTCGCGCTCTCGCGCCTGACCAGCGTCATCGATCAGCTCATGATCTATCCCGAGAATATGCAGAAGAATCTCGACCGTCTCGGCGGGCTCGTGCATTCGCAGCGCGTGCTGCTGGCGCTGACGCAAAAGGGCGTCTCGCGCGAGGACGCTTATTCGCTGGTGCAGCGCAACGCCATGCCTGTGTGGCGCGGCGAAGGCGAGTTCCGCAAGCTGCTCGGCGCCGACGCCGAGGTGAGCGCGAAGCTCTCGCCCGCGGAGCTCGATGAATTGTTCGATCTCGCCTATCACTTCAAGCATGTCGACACGATCTTTGATCGCGTCTTCGGCAAGGCGTGAATCAGACGAGGCGTGACGCGCGCTCACGCCACCGTCTGCTTGCCATTCTCGTCGAACAGCACCTCGGTCTCGTCCTCGCCCATCAGAATGAGCGCGCGGGCGAGACCGCCCTCGGCGCGATATTCGTAAGCGTGGCGCAGCTCCACCTCGCCATAGACCATCTTCTCGCACAGAAGCAGACGCTCGGCCTCGTCATAGCGGGCGCGAAAGAATGTGTTGCGATTGGCGAGGTCGTTCGGATCGAGCGGCGACGTCAATTTGAGCGGAAGGCTCACGCCGCTATAGGTAAGGAAATAGTAATAACCGTCACTGTCCGCCTTCATGCGTTTGTCTCCCGTCGGACCGGCATTGGCGCTCCCGCCGGCCTCGTCGGAGCGATTGCGTAGCGCGCTCCGCGCAAAAAGAAAACCGCCTCGCTGCGACCAATTCTGCGCTTGACGAAATCGAGAATCGAGATCACCATTTCATCATCGCGTCACAGGGGGCCGCGGGAAACGGCGACGAGCCGAACCCGGGCGAACCGATCGAGCGGGACCTCGAGGGATGAGAACGCGATGGGCGGGCCGGCGTGGCAACGCACGCAGGCCTCGAGTCGAGCGATACATGCGAGAGGAGCATGACGCCACCGGGTCACACCGTTTGACCTCAGCCGAGGTCGATGGCGCAGCGAAGAAATCGAGCGCAGGTTTCCTCAAGCGCCGACATTCGTGACATCCCCGACGGGCGGCGAAACGCGAAGGCCAAGCGCGACGCCTCCCAATCTTCCGAATCTGGAGCTTTCCGGAGATTTCGCATTTTGCGAAACAAGCGGCCCCGCCAGCCTCAGCGCTGCGGGGCCATCTCATGTCTTCCCCCTCCCGCCGAAATCATTTGTAATTCGTCCGCATATTCGCTAGCGCCTGCCTGCGGCGCAGCGTCGCGGAGGCGTCGATTTGAAAATCGTCATCGTCGATGAGAGTCCGGTGCGGGCTGCGATCCTCGAGGATGGATTGCGCGAGGCCGGCTTCACCAATGTCGAGCGCATTGCCGAAATGCGCAGCCTGCTCGCGCGCATCTATGCGATCGATCCGGACGTCATCCTCATCGATCTCGAAAATCCGAGCCGCGACATATTGGAGCAGATGTTCCAAGTGAGCCGCGCCGTGCGCAGGCCCGTGGCCATGTTCGTCGATCAGAGCGACGCCGCTTCCATTCAGGCTTCCGTCGACGCTGGCGTCTCCGCCTATATCGTCGACGGGCTGAAGAAAGAGCGCATCAAATCCATTCTCGATCTCTGCGTGTCGCGCTTCAACGCCTTCTCACGCCTGCAGGACGAATTGGCGCGCGCCAAATCGGAGATAGAAGAGCGCAAGACGATCGACCGCGCCAAAGGCCTGCTGATGAAGGCGAAGAAGCTCAGCGAAGAGGACGCCTATCGGCTGATGCGCAGCACGGCCATGCGCGAGAAGAAGAAGATTTTCGAGATCGCTCAGGCGATCATCACCGCCTCGGAGCTGTTCAAATGACCGCGGAGCGCGAACATTTACGCATCGGCTTCATTCCGCTCGCGGACGCCGCCGCGCTCTTCGTCGCCGTGGACAAGGGTTTCGCCGCGCAGGAAGGGCTCGATGTCGAGCTCGTGCAGGAAGTCTCCTGGTCCAATGTGCGCGACAAGCTCAATATCGGCATGTTCGACGCCGCGCATCTTCTCGCGCCCATCGCCGTCGCTTCCAGCCTCGGCGTCGGCCATGTGAAGACGCCGATCGTCGCGCCCTACAATCTCGCCATGAATGGCAACGCCATCACCGTCTCCCCCACGCTGCACGCAGCGATGAATGCGCGTCTCGACGGCGATGCGCTCGATCCGCTGGCCACGGCGCGCGCGCTCGCCCGCGTCGTCGCCGATCGCAAGGCCGCTCAGGCGGAGCCGCTGACCTTCGGCATGACCTTTCCCTTCTCCGGCCATAACTACCAATTGCGCTATTGGATGGCGGCCGGCGGCGTCGATCCGGATGAGGATGTGCGCCTCGTGGTGCTGCCGCCGCCCTATATGGTCGGAAGCCTGGCGCAGGGCCATGTCGACGGCTTTTGCGTCGGCGCGCCGTGGAATTCGGTCGCCGTCGATCTCGGCGTCGGACATATTCTGCATTTTTCGGTCGAGCTGTTCTCGCGCTGCGCGGAAAAGTCGCTCGCCATGCGCGAGAGCTTCGCGCTCGAGCACCCGAATGTCGTCGCCGCTCTGCTGCGCGCGCTGCGTCGCGCCGCGCGTTTCATCGCCGAAGCCGATCCGCATGAGATCGCCGCTCTGCTCGCACGGCCGGATCGCGTCGGCGTCGGCGCCGATGTAATCTTGCGGACGCTGCAAGGCCGGCTCAAGATCGCGCCCGATGGCGCGACGCGCGAGAATGCGCGCTATCTGCTGCTCGGCCAGGAAGGCGCCGAGCGGCCCGACCCCACTCAGGCTGCATGGCTCTATGCGCAAATGGCGCGCTGGGGACAGGCGCCCGTCTCATCCGCCCTTCTCGACGCGGCGAAAGCCGTGTTCCGCCCCGATCTCTTCGACGCCACTCTGCCTGCGGCGCCGCGCTCCGGCGACGCCATCAGCGCCTTCTGCGGCCCAAAATTCGATGATCGCGACCTCGACGCCTATCTCTCCGCCTTCCCCATTCGCCGCACGCCATAGCCTGTTTTTTTATCGATCCGGCGCCTGCCTATTGGGCAAGGCGCCGACTGAGGCGTCGCGCCTCGCCGCGACGGTTCTACAAAAATCCTTTGATTTACAAAGGATAATGGCTGTTCCGCCATTTGGCGCGCAGCTTGCAACACTCTCCCCGACGATGCGCCTCGCGCATCTTTCCATTTGTCCAACGACGGACGAACAGCAACGCCGCTGTCCCGAGGAGTTCGCGCGCCATGCGCTCTCCCGAGGGAAGCGGCTTTTTGCGTTTCGCGCCGTCGACTAAAGGACGGCGCCGACTCGCCCTGACCGATGCGCTCGCAGCGCGAAGAGGACGACGGTGACGATGACAGACGAAACAAGCTCAGCGAAAACCAATGCGGCCATGACGCTCGATCGTCGCGCGCTGCTGCGCGGCGCGGCCGGCGCCGCGGCGAGCTTCGCCGCCATTCGCACGGCCTTCCCCGGCGGCGCCTTCGCGCAAGGCGCAGGGCCGGAAACGACGAAAGCGATCCTCGGCTATATCGCGCTGGTCGACGCCGCGCCGCTCATCATCGCCAAGGAAAAAGGCCTTTTCGCCAAGCATGGCATGCCGGATGTCGAGGTCGTCAAGCAGGCCTCCTGGGGCGCGACGCGCGACAATCTCGTGCTCGGCGGCGCCGCGAACGGCATAGACGGCGCGCATATTCTCACGCCCATGCCCTACCTCATCACCACCGGCAAAGTGACGCAGAACAATGCGCCGACGCCCATGTACATACTCGCGCGCCTCAATCTCGACGCGCAGGGCATTTCCGTCGCCAATGAATATAAGGATCTAAAGGTCACAACCAACGCCTCGGCGCTGCGCGAGGCCTTCGCCAAGAAGAAAGCCGAAGGCAAAGAAGTGAAGGTCGCCATGACCTTCCCCGGCGGCACGCATGATTTGTGGCTGCGCTATTGGCTCGCCGCGGCCGGCATAGATCCCGACAAAGACGTCTCGACCATCGTCGTGGCGCCCCCGCAAATGGTGGCCAATATGAAGGTCGGCAATATGGACGCCTTTTGCGTCGGCGAGCCGTGGAACGAGCAGCTCGCCAATCAGAACATCGGCTACACCGCCTGCGCGACCGGCGAGATCTGGTCGAAGCATCCAGAAAAAGCGCTCGGCCTGCGCGCCGATTGGGTAGACAAAAACCCGCGCGCCGCACGCGCGCTCACCGCCGCCGTGCTGGAAGCGCAGCAATGGTGCGACAAAACGGAGAACAAAGCCGAGCTCGCGGAGATCGTCGGCAAGCGCCAGTGGCTCAACGTGCCCGTAGCCGACATCGTCGGACGCTTGAGAGGCGATCTCAATTACGGCAACGGCCGCATCGAGAAAAGCACGAAGCAGTTCATGAAATTCTGGCGCGACGCCGCCTCCTATCCTTTCAAGAGTCACGACGCCTGGTTCGTCACCGAGGACATTCGCTGGGGCAAGCTCGAGCCGACGACGAACATCAAGGCGCTCGTCGACAAGGTGAATCGCGAGGACATTTGGCGCGAGGCGGCGAAGTCCATCAATGTCCCGGCGAAGGAGATTCCCGCATCCACGTCGCGCGGCAAGGAGACCTTCTTCGACGGCAAGGTCTTCGATCCGGAAAATCCGCAAGCCTATCTGAAGAGCCTATCCATCAAGCGCGCGCAGGTTTGACCGAAGAGGCCGAAATGACGATGCAAATCACCAAGAATGATCTCGTCGACGCGACGCCTGGCGACGATCGTTCGATCGACGAGCTCTATGCGCGGCGGCGCGTTCCGCTGGTCGAAAAATATGGCGCGAATATTCGCGCCTTCTTCGCGGCGGTCCTGCCGCCGATCATCGTGCTCGCAATATTGCTGGGCGTCTGGCAGCTTCTCTGCATCAAGCCGACCTCCGCCCTGCCACCGCCCTCGCGCATTTGGAGCGAGGCGAATGATCTCATCCTGCATCCCTTCTTCGTCGCGGGACCGCAGGATATCGGCCTCGGCTGGCGCGTGCTGACCTCTCTGCAACGCGTCGCCCTCGGCTTCGGACTCGCCAGCGTCGCCGGCGTGCTGCTCGGCGTCGTCGTCGGACAATCGCGCTGGGCGATGCGCGGGCTCGATCCGCTGTTCCAAGTGCTGCGTACCGTGCCGCCGCTCGCCTGGCTGCCGATCTCGCTCGCGGCCTTTCGCGACAGTCACCCTTCGGCGATCTTCGTGATCTTCATCACCTCCATCTGGCCGATCATCATCAACACGGCCGTCGGCGTGCGCAATATTCCGCAGGATTATCGCAATGTCGCCGCCGTGCTGCGGCTCAATCACCTCGAGTTCTTCTGGAAGATCATGATTCCCTCGGCCGCGCCGTATATTTTCACCGGCCTGCGCATCGGCGTCGGTCTCTCCTGGCTCGCCATTGTCGCCGCGGAAATGCTGACCGGCGGCGTCGGCATCGGCTTCTTCATCTGGGACGCCTGGAACTCCTCGCGCCTCTCCGACATTTTCGTCGCCCTCGCCTATATCGGCGTCACCGGCTTCGTGCTCGATCGCATCGTCGCCACGATCGGCGCATTCGCCACGCGCGGCGCGCAAGCCTCCTGAAAGGATTCGCCATGAGCTATCTCCGCATCGATCATGTCGACAAAATTTTCGCGAGCGGCGCCCGCGCGACGAAAGTGCTCGAAGCCGTCGATCTCACTGTCGAGAAGGGACAACTCGTCACCATCATCGGCCATTCCGGCTGCGGCAAATCCACGCTGCTCAATATCGTCGCCGGGCTGGTGAGCGCGAGCGCCGGCGGCGTCGTGCTGGAAAATCGTCAAGTCGATACGCCCGGGCCGGATCGCGCCGTCGTCTTCCAGAATCATTCGCTGCTGCCTTGGCTCACCGTCTACGACAATGTGCGCCTCGCCGTGGACAAAGTGTTCTCGCGCAAAAAGAGCCGCGCCGAACGCCATGATTGGACCATGCGCAATCTCGAGCTCGTGCAGATGACCCATGCGAAGGACAAGCGTCCGAGCGAGATTTCCGGCGGCATGAAGCAGCGCGTCGGCATCGCTCGCGCGCTCGCCATGGAGCCGAAGGTTCTGCTGCTCGACGAGCCCTTCGGCGCGCTCGACGCGCTCACCCGCGCGCATTTGCAAGATCAGGTGATGGCGCTGCATCGCACGCTCGGCAATACGGTGATGATGATCACGCATGATGTGGACGAGGCTGTGCTGCTCTCCGACCGCATCGTGATGATGACCAATGGTCCCTGCGCCACGATCGGCGAGACGCTGGACGTAGCTCTGCCGCGCCCGCGTGATCGCGTCGCTCTTTCCACCGATCCTCACTATCTCGAATGCAGGCGCCGCGTGCTGCAATTCCTCTATGAGCGTCATCACTATGTCGAAGCGGCGTGAGGCGGACGAAAAATGAGCGAGCCTCTCGTCATCATCGGCAATGGCATGGCCGCCGCGCGCCTCGTCGACGAATTGTCGAAGCGCGCGCTCGGCCGCTACGCCATCGCCGTCATCGGCGAGGAGCCGCGCCTCGCCTATAATCGCGTGCTGCTCTCTTCCGTGCTCGCGGGCGACGCGGACATGGCCGAGATAGAGCTGAGGCCCGCGGGCTGGTGGCGCGACCGCGGCGTTACTCTTCTCTACGGCGCCAAGGCGCACGCCATAGACCTCGCGACGAGACGAGTGTCGCTAGAGAGTGGCGAAAGCGTCGGCTTTTCCAAGCTCGTGCTCGCCACCGGCTCGCGCGCGCTGCGTCTGCCGCTGCCCGGCGCGCAGCTGCAAGGCGTTCATGTGTTCCGCGACGGCGCCGACGTCGACGCGCTGAAGCGCCTCGCGGCGCAGCGCAAGAAAATCATCGTCATCGGCGGCGGCCTGCTCGGTCTCGAAGCCGCCTATGGCCTCGTCAAAAGCGGCGCCGAGGTCTCACTCGCGCATGTCACCGATCGGCTGATGGAGCGGCAGCTGGACAAGGACGCGGCCGAGCTGCTGAAACGAATTATCGAGAGCAAAGGAATTGACGTTCTGCTGGAAGCGCGCACGACACGCATCCTCGGCGATGACCGCGTCAGCGCGATAGAGCTTGCCGATGGTCGGCGGCTCGCGGCCGATGGCGTCGTCTTCGCCGCGGGAATTGCGCCCAATATGGAGCTGGCGCGCGACGCGGGCGTGAGCACGCAAAGAGGAATCGTCATCGACGATCATATGGAAACGAATATCGCCGATATCTTTGCGATCGGCGAATGCGCGCAGCACAGAGGCGTCTGCTATGGCCTCGTCGAGCCCGCCTATGACCAGGCGCGCGTCCTCGCCGCGAGACTCTGCGGCGAAAGCGACATTTACGAAGGAAGCATCGTCTCCACCAATCTGAAGGTCTCCGGCGTCAATGTCTTTTCCGCCGGCGAGTTTATGGAAAGCGACGGCGCCGAGACGATCTCCTGGCGCGACTTTGGGCTCGGCCTCTACAAAAAGCTGATCATTGAGGACGGCCGTCTCGCCGGCGCCGTGCTCGTCGGCGACACCAGCGCCGCGCTCTGGTGCATCGAGCTCATTCGCTCGCGCGCCGATGTGACGCAATGGCGCGATGCGCTGATCTTCGGCCGCGCGCTCTGCGAAAGAAAGGCGGCATGACCATGGCCGGCGATTTCACAGCAGAACAAAAGCGCTATCTCGAAGGCTTCGCCTCCGGCTTCCAGGCCTCGCGCGCGCAACGCGCCACGCCGACCAAGGAAAGGCCGACCGGCCCCGACGCCATTCATTTCGCGGCGCAGGATCGCGCCGTCGCGAATGGCGTCGCGCTCAATGAGCAAGAGAAAATCAAGCGCGAGGAACATCCCTTCGACGCCTATGCGCGACTCGTCGCGCAGGCCAAGCGCAATGAGCCGCCGAAACCCGCCGATAACTTTCGTTGGCGCTATCATGGGTTATTCTATGTCGCGCCGACACAAGCGGCCTATATGTGCCGCCTGCGCATCCCCAATGGAATTCTCACCCATTGGCAATTCGCCGGCCTCGCCGATCTCGCCGACAGCCATGGCGGCGGCTATCTGCATGTGACGACGCGCGCCAATCTGCAAATCCGCGAGATAGAGCCCGAGAGCGCCGTCGCCATGATCGAAGGCGTGCAGAGCGTCGGCCTGTGGACGCGCGGCTCCGGCGCCGACAATATTCGCAACATCACCGGAACGCCGACCGCCGGAATCGATCCGCAGGAGCTCATCGACACGCGCCCCTTCGCGCGCGCGCTGCATTTCCACATTCTCAACGACCGCTCGCTCTCCGGCCTGCCGCGCAAATTCAACATCGCTTTCGACGGCGGCGGCCGCATCGCCGTGCTCGAGGATACTAATGACGTCGCCTTTCAGGCGGTCGAGATTCGTGACGGGCATGGGCTCGCGCCGGGCGTCTATTTCCGTCTCGCGCTCGGCGGCATCACCGGCCATAAGGATCTCGCGCGTGACACCGGCGTGATCGTTCCCCCGGACGAAGCCGTCGAGATCGCCGACGCCATATTGCGCGTCTTCATCGAGACCGGCGACCGCACCAATCGCGCGCGGGCGCGATTGAAATATGTGCTCGATCAATTGGGTTTCGATCGATTTCTGACGCTCGTCGAGGAAAAGCTCGGACGTCCCCTGCTCCGCGCGCGGCAGGAGGCGATCGCGCCACGGCCCGGCTTCGACAGGCTCGCGCATATCGGCGCACATGCGCAGAAAGAGGCGCGGAAAAGCTGGGTCGGCGTCGCATTGAAGCTCGGTCGCCTGACGAGCGACGAAGCGCGCGGTCTCGCGACGATCGCGCGCGAGCTCGGAGATGGCGACATAAGGCTCACCGTCTGGCAAAATCTGCTCATTTCTGGAGTTGCCGACGCGCGGATCGACGACGCGCTCACGCGGATCGAAGCGCTCGGACTTTCGACGAAGGCGTCGCCGGTCCGCGCGGGCCTCGTCGCCTGCACGGGCAATGTCGGCTGCCGTTTCGCCGCCGCCGACACCAAAAGGCATGCGGACGAGATCGCCACGCATTGCGAGGAGAGAATAGAGATCGATACGCCGATCAACATACATTTGACTGGCTGCCGTCATTCCTGCGCTCAGCATTATATCGGCGACATCGGCCTCGTCGGCGCGCGCGTTCCGATCAATGAGGAAGGCGATACGGTCGAAGGCTACAATTTGATTGTCGGCGGCGGCTTCGGCGCGGAGGGCGCGATCGGCCGCGAGCTGCTCGAGAATGTCGCGGCGACAGATGCGCCGCGCAAGATCGAGAGCCTGTTGCGCGCCTATCTCGCGCATCGCGCGACCGGCGAAGAGAGCTTCGCCGCCTTCACGCGGCGCCATGACGCAGAAGCTTTGCGACGGTTGATCGCGGAGACGGAACAATGACCAAGATCACGCAGCCGCAACGTCTCGATCTCATTCCACCCTCGGCTCCATTCTCTGAAGAGCAGCGCGCCTGGCTCAACGGTTTTTTCGCCGGGTTGATGTCGATGGACGACGCCGGCGTCGTCGCTCTGTCGCCAGCGGAAAATGCGGCCATCGCCGGCGACGCGGATGATGGCGCCGCGCCTTGGCATGATCCGACACTGCAATTGCAGGAGCGCATGACGCTCGCGCAAGGCCGTCCTTTGCGTCGACGGATGATGGCCGCAATGGCGCAGCAGGACTGCGGCCAATGTGGCTATGATTGCCAAAATTATGCGGAGGCGCTGTTCGCCCATAAGGAGGAGCGCCTCAATCTCTGCGCGCCCGGCGGCAAGGACACCGCGCGCATGTTGAAGACGCTCACGCAAGAGCGCGGCGCTGCGCCATCCACCGAGTCGGCGTCGACAGCGCCGTCGGTCTCGCATTCCACATCGGCGCCGGGCCGTTCACGCGACAATCCGGTCGAGGCGATATTTCTGTCGCGTCGGAGGCTGAACAAGCCGGCATCGGAAAAGGAGACATGGCATATAGAGCTCGATCTCTCGAGGAGCGGAATCGATTACAGCGCCGGCGATTCTCTCGGCGTCTTTGCGCAGAATGATCTCGGCCTCGTCGATCAGATCATCGCCATGATCGGCGCCTCGCCGCTCGCGCCAGTGAAGGGCAAGAGCCTTCGCGAAGCGCTGCGTGACGATTGCGCGCTTTCGCCTGCGCCCGATCGGCTCTTCGAGCTGATCTCCTTCCTCACCGGCGGCGAGACGCGCGCAAAGGCGCGCGCGCTGGCGCAGGGAGAAGATAGAGACAATGACGCCGCCGATCTCGACGTGCTGGCGGCGCTGATGAAATTTCCCGGCGTGCGGCCGCATGCGGAAGCTTTCGTCGAGGCGCTCGAGCCTCTGCAGCCGCGGCTCTATTCCATATCCTCCTCGCCGAAGGCGGCGCCGGGGCGCGTGTCGCTCACTGTCGACGCCGTGCGCTACAAGATCGGCAAGCGCCTGCGCAAAGGCGTCGCCTCCACTTTTCTCGCGGAGCGCATCGAGAACGAAGCGCCGGTGAAAGTCTATGTGCAGGCGTCGCATGACTTTTCGCTTCCGGATGATCCGAATGCGCCGGTTGTCATGATCGGCCCCGGCACGGGCGTGGCGCCGTTTCGCGCCTTTCTGCAAGAGCGGCGGGCGATCGGCGCGCACGGACGCAATTGGCTGTTCTTCGGCCATCAGCGCAGCGATTGCGATTTCTTCTATGCAGATGAATTGAACGCGATGAAGTCCTCCGGCCTGCTCACGCGCCTCTCGCTCGCCTGGTCGCGCGACGGCTCCGAGAAATTCTATGTGCAGGACCGTATGCGCGAAGTCGGGCGCGATCTCTTCGCCTGGCTCGCCAATGGCGCGCATATCTATGTCTGCGGCGACGCCAAACGCATGGCCAAGGATGTCGAGCGCGCGCTCGTCGATATCGTCGCGCAATATGGCGCGCGCGCCACTGACGAGGCGGTCGCCTTCGTCGCCGAATTGAAGAAGAGCGGCCGCTACCGACAGGATGTCTATTGATGCAGAGAGTCGATCCGCGCAGCGCCTCTGTCGCGACCGTTTGCCCCTATTGCGGCGTCGGCTGCGGCGTGCTGGCGACGCCGGATGGATGCGGCGGCGCGGCTGTCGCCGGCGATCCCGATCATCCGGCGAATCATGGGCGGCTCTGCTCCAAAGGCTCCGCCCTGCATGAGACGCTGTCGCTCGACGGGCGTCTGCTGCATCCTATGCTGCGCGCCGGTGAGACGCTACGACGCGCGACATGGGACGCGGCGCTGGATCATGTCGCACAGGGCTTTGCGCGCATCATCGATACGCATGGGCCGCAGGCGGTGGCGTTCTATCTCTCCGGCCAATTGCTGACGGAGGATTATTACGCCGCCAACAAGCTGATCAAGGGCTTCATCGGCTCGCCCAATGTCGATACCAATTCGCGGCTGTGCATGGCCTCGACAGTGGCGGGACATAAGCGCGCCTTGGGCGCCGATGTGGTGCCGGGATGCTATGAGGATCTCGATTGCGCCAATCTCATCGTGCTCGTCGGCTCCAATGCGGCTTGGTGTCATCCGATTTTGTTTCAACGCATGTTGCGCAACAAGCAGGAGCGCGGCGCGAAGATCGTCGTCATCGATCCGCGCCGCACGGCGACCGCGGAAGAGGCCGATCTCTTTCTGCCCATCGCGCCCGGCGGCGATGTTGCGCTCTTCTGCGGCCTTCTCGCACATCTCGTCGCCAATGGCGCGACCTGCGACGACTATATCACGCAGCATACCGAAGGCTTCACGCAAGCGCTCGACGCCGCGCGCGCGATCGCGCCGACCATCGCCGCGACCGCCGCCGCGACGGGGCTGCGCGAGGTCGATGTCGCGGCTTTCTTCGAGCTCTTCGCCACGACGCAGAAGACTGTCACGGCCTTTTCCCAGGGCGTCAATCAATCCGCGCAGGGGACCGACAAGGTCGACGCGATCATTCATTGTCATCTCGCGACGGGACGCATCGGCGCGCCCGGCGCCGCGCCCTTCTCGCTCACCGGCCAGCCCAACGCCATGGGCGGACGCGAGGTCGGCGGCCTCGCCAATCAGCTCGCCGCGCATATGGGCTTTTCCGACGCCGAGGTCGATCGCGTTCGGCGCTTCTGGAACGCGCCGCGCATTGCGACGCATGAAGGCTTGAAGGCCGTGCAAATGTTCGAGGCCATCGCACGCGGCGAGATAAAGGCGCTGTGGGTGATGGGAACCAACCCCGCCGTCTCGCTGCCTCGAGCCGATGACGCACGCGCGGCGCTTGCGAAGCTCGATCTCTTCGTCGTCTCGGACAATGTGCTGTCGAACGATACGATAAACGCCGGCGCGCATGTGCTGCTGCCGGCGCAGGCCTGGGGCGAGAAATCCGGCACGGTCACGAATTCGGAGCGGCGCATCTCGCGTCAGCGCGCCTTTCTGCCCTCGCCCGGCGAGGCGAAGCCGGATTGGCGCATCGTCAGCGACGTCGCGACGCGCATGGGCTTTAGCGACGCCTTTCGTTTTCGGTCCGCCGCGGATGTGTTTCGCGAACATGCGGCGCTCTCGGCTTTCGAGAATGACGGCGCGCGCAGCTTCGACATAGGCGGGGTCGCGACGCTCTCGGATGAAGCCTATGACGCGCTGCATCCGACGCTATGGCCGATCCGCGCCGGCGAGACGAAAGGGCGCGAACGCTTTTTCGGCGAGGGCGGCTATTTCACCGCCAATGGCAAGGCGCGCTTCGTCGCGCCCGAGCCGCCGTCGCTGAAGGCCGCGACAACGGCGGCCTTTCCCTTCCACCTCAACACCGGGCGCATTCGCGACCAATGGCACACGATGACGCGCACGGGCAAAAGCCCGCGTCTCGCGCGGCATTCGCCCTTTCCCTTCGTCGAGATTCATCCCGCCGACGCTGCGCCGCTCGGCCTCGTCGATGGCGGCTTCGCCTGCGTCTCGACACGCCATAGCGAATGCCTGCTCGTAGTGTGTGTCACCGATCGCCAGCGGCGCGGGCAATTATTCGCGCCCATTCATTGGAGCGACGAGACGGCCTCTTTCGCGCGCGTCGGCGCGCTCGTCGCCGCGAACGTCGACCCGCATTCGGGACAGCCGGAAGCGAAGGCGACTCCGGCGCGCATAGATGCGGTCACATTCAAATCGCGCGGCTTTCTGCTCTCGCGCGCGCCGCTGCGGCCGATGATCGCCGCGCTCGGAACCAAGGTCGTCGTCGCCGGCGGTCACGGCCTTCTCTTCGCCTCGGACGCGGCTCTCGGATCATGGCGCGATTATGCGGCGTCGCTCGGCGATGAGGCAGGTGTCGCGGAATATCTCGACGAGGCGCGCGGCATCTATCGCGCCGCGCGCTTTCGCGAGCAGCGCGTCGATTTCTGTCTCTTCGTCGGAAGAGAGGATGCGCGCGGCGCCTTCGACGCGGCGACGGCGCTGTTCGAGACAGAGTCGCTCGGCTTGGAGCAGCGCAAGGCGCTTTTGTCGGGACGCTCGCCCGATGGCGCGGCGCAGGATGGTCCGATCGTCTGCGCCTGCTTCGGCGTCGGCGCCGCGGCGATCGACGCGGCCATCGCGAAGGGCGCGCACAGCGTCGCCGCGATCGGCGAGACGCTGCGCGCCGGCACGAATTGCGGCTCCTGCATTCCAGAGCTGAAGCGCGCCATCGCCGCGGCGCGCGCCTGCTGCGAAGAGTGAGCGCGGCTTATTTCGTCAGCGCCGCGACGCCGGGAAGCTCCTTGCCCTCGAGCCATTCGAGGAAAGCGCCGCCCGCGGTCGAGAGATAGCTGAACTCCTGCGCCGCATGGGCCTGATTGAGCGCGGCCACAGTGTCGCCGCCGCCGGCGACGGAGAGCAGTCTGCCTTCCACGGTCAAACGCGCCGCCGTCTGCGCGACGGCGTTGGTGCCTTCGTCGAAAGGCGGCAGCTCGAAGGCGCCGAGCGGGCCGTTCCACACCAGCGTCTTCGCCTTGGCGAGCAGGCTCTCTATATGGGCGATGCTCTTCGGCCCGACGTCGAGGATCATGTCGCTCTCGCCGACATGCTCGATCGCGACGATGTGCGAGGGCGCATGAGCTTCGAATTTCTGCGCGACAGTGGCGTCGATCGGCAGCACGATCTCGCAATTGGACGATTGCGCATCGGCGAGAATGGCGCGCGCCTTTTCGAGCAGTTCGTGCTCGCACAGCGACTTGCCGACCGGCTTGCCCTCAGCGGCGAGGAATGTATTGGCCATGCCGCCGCCGATGACGAGAATATCGACCTTGCGGATGAGATTGCCGAGCAGATCGAGCTTGGTGGAGATTTTCGCGCCGCCGACGATCGCCATAACGGGGCGCGCGGGATGCTCCAGCGCCTCGGAGAGCGCCTGCAGCTCCGCCTGCATGGTGCGGCCGGCATAGGCCGGTAGAAGATGCGCCAGCCCTTCCGTCGAGGCGTGTGCGCGATGCGCGGCGGAGAAGGCGTCGTTCACATAGACATCGCCGAGCTCGGCGAGCTGCGCCGCGAAGGCGGGATCGTTCTTCTCCTCGCCCTTGTGAAAGCGCGTGTTCTCGAGCAGCAGAATGTCGCCATTTTTGAGCTGCGCGATCGCCGCGCCGGCGACATCGCCGACGCAATCATCGGCGAAGGCAATTTTGCGCTTGGCGGTCTCCTCTATCGCGGAGACGATGGGCTTCAAGGAATCCTCTTCCTTGCGCTCGCCCTTGGGGCGGCCGAAATGGGCGAGAAGGATGACCTTGCCGCCCTTTTTCGAAATATCCTCGATCGTCGGCAGCACACGCTCTATGCGCGTCTTGTCGGTGACGACGCCATTCTCGGTCGGCACATTGAGATCGACGCGCAACAGGACGCGCTTGCCGTCGAGATCGGCGGAATCGAGGGTTTTGAAAGACGGCATGATCGTGTCCCGGTGAATGAGGAAAAAATCGCGTCTAGATGAGCTTGGCGATCGTCGCGGCGACATCCGTCATGCGGCCGGAGAAGCCCCATTCATTGTCGTACCAGGACAGGATGCGCACCAGCTCGCCCTCGATCACCTTAGTCTGATCGAGATGAAACACGGATGAACGCGGATCATGGTTGAAATCGACCGAGACATTCTTGTCGTCCGTGTAGCCGAGCACGCCCTTCAGCGGACCGTCGGCGGCGGCGATGATGGCGGCGTTGATCTCTTCCACGCTCGTCTTGCGCCTGGGGACGAATTTGAGATCGACAGCCGAGACATTGGGCGTCGGCACGCGAATGGCGGCGCCGTCGAGCTTGCCTTTCAGCTCCGGCAGCACCAGGCCCACGGCCTTCGCCGCGCCGGTGGAAGTGGGAATCATCGACAGAGCGGCGGCGCGAGCGCGGTAGAGGTCCTTGTGATACGTGTCCAGCGTCGGCTGGTCGCCCGTGTAGGAGTGGATCGTCGTCATGAAGCCACGCTCTATGCCGATGGCGTCATTCAGCACCTTGGCGACGGGCGCGAGGCAATTGGTGGTGCAGGAGGCGTTGGAGATCACGAGATCGTCCTTCGTGATCTTGTCCTGATTGACGCCATAGACGACGGTGATGTCGGCGCCTTCGGAAGGCGCGGAGACCAGCACGCGGCGCGCGCCGGCGTCGAGCAGCGCTTTGGCCTTGTCGCGCGCTGTGAAAAGGCCCGTGCATTCGAGCGCAATGTCGATTTCGAGCGCCTTATACGGCAGCTCGGCCGGATTCTTGATCGCCGTGACCTTGATCGGCCCATAGCCCACGTCGATCGAATCGCCATCGACCTTCACCTCGCGCGGGAAGCGGCCATGCACGGAATCATAGCGCAGCAGATGGGCGTTGGTCTCGACAGAGCCGAGATCGTTGATCGTCACCACCTCGAGGTCGGTGCGGCCGGTCTCGACGATGTAGCGAAGAATATTGCGTCCGATGCGTCCGAACCCATTGATCGCCACTCTCACGGCCATAGCGGTGCTCCTTCTCATCTGCTCGCTCGGGCGGGGCCGGGCGGCCGCTGAACCGCCCAAAATCGGGGCTTTGCCCATTTTGCCGCTTTTTGTGGCGGCGAACGCCCGCTCGAATGAGCGGCTTGATAACAGGTCGCGCCCCCCTGTCAACGCGGCTGCCGGCCGCTCTGCGGCGGAGCCGCGGCTCGGATTGGGGTTTACGCGATTGTCGCCAGGAGATAACGATTCTTACGTGCGAATCTAATCGCGATCGGTCCGGTTTCCATATGACGCAAGTCCCACACAGGCTCGACGACGCGCTGCAACGGCTCTCCGCCGCGCTGGAGCGGCTGGAGGAGACTGTCGCGCGACGCAGAGAGGCGGAGCTGTCGCACGCCGACCTCGAGGAGGAGCTCGCCGTCATGCAGGACGATCGCAGCCGCCTCGGTCTCGAGCTCGACGCCGCCCTCGCCCAGAACAGCGCGCTGGAGAAGGCGCGCGACGAGGTGCTGACGCGTCTCGACCGCACGAGCCTCGGCATTATCGCCGTGCTCGGCGACGAGGACAGGACGCAGACCTAGCGAGAGGCGGCGAATGGCGCATGTGGTGGTGACGATCGCGGGCCGGACCTATCGCATGGCCTGCGAGGATGGCGAGGAAGCCCATCTCGACGAGTTGGCCAAGCTCGTCGAAAACAAGATCCTGTCCTTGCGTGACGGCTTCGGCGACATTGGCGAGCAGCGCATCACCGTGATGGCGGCGCTCACCCTCGCCGACGAGGCGTCGATCGCGACGCGCAAGCTCGAGGCCGTGCAAACAGAGCTGGCGACGCTGCGCGCGGATGCCGCTGCGGCGAAAGAGGCGGAGGCCGCTCTCACGGAGAAGCTGGCCGCCGCGCTCGAGAATGCGACGATGCGCGTCGAGCGTCTCTCGCGAGACCTTCGGCATGGGGGCGACGAGACGCCCCCTATGCTCTGAGACTTGCAGCGCGGCCCGAGCCGGGCGCGCGCGTCAGCGCCCCCAGGCCTCGAATTCCGGCTGGTGCTTGACCTTCTCGAGCTCGTCGGCCTGCTGCGACAGCTGAATATGCCGGCGTTCCGCCGCGTCGCGCTCCGCGCCATCCTTGAGAATGGCGATCTTGAGCTGCTCGGTCGCCTTGCGGGCGAGGCCGTTGATCCAGCGGTTGATATTGGTGACGACCAGATTCTTGCGCGCCAGCTCGGCGTCGCGGCCGGTCGCGTCGCTCTTCAAAATGTCGCGCTCCTTGACCGCCGCGGCGAGTTGCGCGTCGAGCTCGGCGAGCTTGTCCGGCGCGGCGCCGGCGCGCGCCTTCTCGATGGCGGCGATGCCGTCGTCCAGCCAGGAGATTTGCTGCGCGAGCACACCGTCCTTGATCGGGCCCTTGACGTCGAAGGAATTGGGCAGCGGAAAAAACGGGCTGATCTCCACCGCTCGCGCCGGAGCGGCGGCGAAGGGCGCCGAGATCAGGACAGCCAGAGCCAGTGAGGCGAATTTCGACATGTTTCTCTCCCATGCCGGCGGGTCATTGTCTCTCGTGACGGCGCGCCCATCTCCCAGAGGACCGCCGCCGCCCGCGGCTGCTCGAGATTGGGCCAATGACGCGGCCAAGGCAAGCCTCGTTGAGCCTCGTCCATTAGCCTCGCGATCGATGAGCCCTCGCGATTTCGAACGCCGCGCGGCCGACGGCTCGCCCTGCTGCGCTGTTTTTTCGCAGGCTCGACATTCGGAGCGCGAACGGAACAGGAAAGCATCTGCGATGCTCTTGATCCGGCGCTGATATATTGCGCTACAGCTCTGCGCTACACATCAGCGCTCGGACATGCGATAATGCTCTGGGGCTGAAGCGGATGCTCGGCGCGGCGGTCGACTCGGCGACGCCAGCGCGTTATTTTCAGTCTCCCTACCATTGTCGACCGCCAATTTTCCGGGAAGGTCGATTTCATATCTTATCGACACGGTCGAGATACGACAAAAAGAGAATATTTTCTTCCAAGGGCGAGGCAAATGCTCGAACTCGACTGTGACAACTGCTCGAACGCCACAATGCAAGGTCTGCGCGCGCTTCAGCATGATGTGCTCGAGCGGCTGGCGCGCGGCAGGCCGTTGCAAGAGACGATGAACGAGCTTTGTCGCCGCGCCGAGCAGCTCGTCCCCCCTGTCATCTGCTCGGTCCTCACCGTCGACCGCGAGGGCCGACTGCATCCGCTGGCGGGTCCGAGCCTGCCGGAGCATTATTCATTGGCGCTCGACGGCATGAGAATGGGGCCGGACGCCGGCTCCTGCGGCGTCGCCGCCTATTTCGGCGAGCCGATCGAAGCCACCGACATAGAGACCGACCCGCGCTGGGCCGATTTTCGCGCCTTGGCGCTTCCGCTCGGCCTGCGCGCCTGCTGGTCGTCGCCGATTCGCGCCTCCAATGATCGCGTCGTCGGCACTTTCGCTTTCTATTATCCGTCCTGCCGGGGCGCCAGCCCGCTCGACCGCACGATCGTCGAAACTTGCGTGCATCTTTGCGCGATCGCTCTGGAGCAGGAGGAGCGCAAGGAGCGCATCCGTCGGCTCGCCTATTTCGACGCCGTCACCGGAATCGCCAACCGCGCCGCCATGGAGCAGCTCGGCGAAAGCGCGATCGCCGCCGCCGTGGCCAATGGCTTCGGCGCCGCGATCCACTGCGTCGATCTCGACAATTTCAAGGAGATCAACGACACGCTGGGGCACAGAGCCGGCGATATTCTGCTCAAATCCGTCGGCGAGCGCATTGCCGCCATCGTGAAAAAAGGCGACATCGTCGCCCGCATCGGCGGCGACGAATTCGCGGTGGTCCAGTCGCACGCCGCCTCGCCCGCCGATGTCGGCGGCTTCGCCATGCGGCTGATGGAGGCGATGGCCGCCCCTTTCGACCTCGAGGAGGCGATGGCGACGGTCGGAGTCAGCGTCGGCATCGCCCGCGCGCCGGATGACGGCTTCGATCTGCGAACGCTGATGCGCAAGGCGGATTTCGCTCTATACGAGGCCAAATCCAGCGGCCGCGGCCATTTCCGCTTCTTCGATCCCGGCATCGAATCCCGCATCTCCGCCAATCGCCGAATTTGGCAGGATCTCAAGCAGGCCGTCGACGGCAGCGAGTTCGAGCTCCATTTCCAGCCGATCGTCGCGCTCGGCGTCGCCCGCGTCTGCGGCTATGAGGCTCTGCTGCGATGGCGGCATCCGCGCGACGGCCTGCGGACGCCGGAGGATTTCCTTCCCGTCGCCACCAAGGCCGGCCTCCTTTACGAGATCGGCGCCTGGATATTGAACGAGGCCTGCGCCAGCGCCGCCGCCCTGCCCCCGGATGCGCGCGTCAGCGTCAATGTGAGCGAAGTCCAATTGGAGAAGACCGGCTTCGCGCGCGACGTCGCCGCGGCGCTCGCCGGAGCCGACATGGACCCGAGCCGGCTGGAGATCGAGATCGCCGGCCCGCTGCGTCTCGACGACAATGCGGAAATTCTGAGCTGCCTGACCGCGATCCGACAACTCGGCGTCTCCATCGCGCTCGATGATTTCGGCGCCGGCGGCGCGACCCTCGCGCATCTTCGGGCGCTGCCGGTCGACCGCGTAAAGGTCGGCCGCTCGCTGACGCAGGCGGCCGCGACCGACCCGCGGGCGGCGACGATCGTCAAAGCCCTCGTCGTCCTCGCGCATGATCTCGGCGTAGCGACGACGGCGGAGGGCGTCGAGACCGACGCGCAGCTGCGCATGATGCGCCAGTTCGGCTGCGACGAGATTCAAGGCTTTGTCGTCAGCCCGGCGCAACCGCTCTCCGCCTTCCTCGAAGGCGCAGACAGCGCCCGTCCACCCTTGTCCCTCGCTTAGACTCGATCGGACGGCGCCCTTCGCTCCGCGCTCGAGGGCTGCGCTCGCCATCGGGAGCGCTAGATTCCCGGGCGATGAGGCTTTTTCCGCCGCCGGCGGAAAGCCGTCCGCGACAATTCGGGAAAAATCGCGTTTCCTCGGCCCGCGGCGCGTCGGAGATCCAACCATGTATCGCACTGGGCGCGATCTGCTTTCCGAGGAGCTGGAAATCGTCGACGCCGCGGCCCTCGACGCCGCGATCCGGGCCGATCAGGCGCAAATGCTCGCCGACGGAAGGTCCGTCCTCGTCTTCAATGCGGCGAACGCCGCAATCGTCGCTGGCGTTTTCCACGAATTCTACTCCCGCGCGCAGATTGCCGTCTGGCTGCTCGCCTTCGTCCTTTTGGTGGCGGCGCGCCTGATCCACGCCGGCCGCTATCGCGCCGACGCGGCTTCTCCGGAGGAGGTCGACCGCTTCCTCACGCTATGGACGCTCGGCTCGACGCTCACCGGCGGCTTGTGGGGCGCCGCCTCCTCGCTTTTGTGGCTGACGCCGGACACGAGCTATCACGCCTTCGTCGTCTTCGCCGCCGGCGGCATGGCGGCCGGCGCGGTCATCACCAACTCCGCCTATCTGCCGGCGATGCTCGGCTTCATCGCGGTGGATGTGCTTCCCGCCATCGTCGCGCTTTTCGCATGGCGGCAGCCGACCGCAATGGCGATGGGGGCGCTGCTCGCCGCCTTCACCGCCGTGCTGATCATCCTCGGCCTGCGCGCCAATGGCTGGCTGATATCGGTGTCGCGGCGCCGGCTCGTGCAGGAAGCGCTGTCGGCCGCGCTCCATCAGCGCAACGCTTTGCTCCACGCCGTCTCGACCGTGGCGACCGAGCTCGCCACAGCGGCCCCGAGCGCCGCCGCCATTCCCGACCTTCTCGAATCCGTCGGCGGAGCCATCGAGGCCGACCGCATTCTCGTCTTCGAATCCGGCTCGACGCCGACCGCGCCGCCGGCTCTGCTGCATTTCTGGCGGCGGTCCGAATCACCGATCGCGCTGGATGCGACATTCTTCGAGGCCGACGAGGCGCGCGGCGCGTTTTTGTCGGCTCCGCTGCTCGCCGCTCTGACGGAGCGCCGGCCGATGACCGCGGCGACGCGGACGCTCGAATCCGGCCCCGCCAAATCCTTTCTCGAGCAGGCCGGCGTGCGCTCGGTTCTGTTCGCGCCCATCGTCGTCGACGGCGCCGCCTGGGGCTGGATCGAGGTCGAAGACTGCCGCGCCGAGCGCCGATGGACGGCCGCCGAAATCGACGCGCTGCGCATACTCGGCGATCTCATCGCCGGCTCGGTCGCGCGGCGGCGCTATATCGATCGCCTCCGCGACGCCAATGAGGTCGTCGAGCGCAGCCCGACGCTGCTGTTCCGCCTGCGCATGGACAGCCGCCGGCCGCGGCTCGTCTATGTGTCCCACAACATAGCGCTGTTCGGCTACGACCCATGGGAGCTCACCGATCCGGCGAGCAGCCTCGCCGATTGCGTCCATCCCGACGATCTCGACAAGGTCGGCGCCTCGCTGGCGCGGGCGGCCGCGGATGGAAGCCGCGGCGGCATGGTGGAATTCCGCTTTCGGCGGCGCGACGGCGGCTATCGCTGGCTCGACGCCCGCTACGCCGCGCGCGAGCGTCCCGGTCGTTCGCAGCTGATCGAAGGCGTCGCGCTCGACGTCACCGAGCGCAAGGAGGTCGCGGACCAGATCGCGATCCTCGCGCAGACCGACGCTCTGACCGGCCTCGCCAATCGCCGCATCTTCCTCGATGCGCTGCGCCGCGCCTTCGCGAACGCCGAGGCCGGCGGCGAGCGCTTCTCGCTGCTCTATATCGACGTCGACCATTTCAAGGAAGTCAACGACCGGCTCGGCCATGCGAGCGGCGACGCGCTGCTGGAAGCGCTGGCGGCGCGGCTGAAAGGCCATTGTCGCGCCGGCGACGTCGTCGCGCGGCTCGGCGGCGACGAATTCGCGATATTGCAATCCAACTCGCGCGACGCCGCCAGCGCTTCCGTCATGGCGGCGAAAATCTGCGCGCTCTCGGCGGAGCCCTATGCGCTGCCCGGCGGCGATCTGCGCGCCACGGTGAGCGTCGGCGTCGCTCTCTTCGCCTCCGCGCTGGAGGGGCCGGACGCCATGCTGGCGCGCGCCGATCGCGCCCTCTATCGCGCCAAGGAGAACGGCAGAAACCAATATCGCATCTATTCCGAGACGGCGCCGGCGGAGAATGTCTCGACTTGAATTTTCGCGTGGCGGCGCCGTGGATATCGAGGACGCGCGGCTCGCCGCCCCCATTCCCGTCCCCGCCTCCTCGTATTAGACTCGCGCCCATGACCGACGCCCCCATCCGCTATGTCGAGCCCGTCTTTCGCCCGCCGAGTGAGGCGGAGTCGCTGATCCTTCCCGTCACCGACGGCTGCTCCTGGAATCGCTGCAGCTTCTGCGAGATGTACACCGCGCCGCAGAAGCGCTTCCGCCCGAGGGACGAAGCCGAGGTGATGGAGAGCATAAAGCGCTGCGGCGCGCTCTATGGCGCTTCGGTCGCGCGCGTGTTTCTGGCCGATGGCGACGCCATGACATTATCGACGCGCCGTCTCGCCGCCATTCTGGAGGCGATCCGCCGCGAGCTGCCCGGCGTGCGGCGCGTCTCGAGCTATTGCCTGCCGCGCAATGTGAGCCGCAAATCCGTCGCCGAGCTGCGCGATCTCGCCGCGCTCGGCCTCTCGCTCGTCTATGTGGGCGCCGAATCGGGCGATGACGAAGTGCTGGCGAAGGTCGAGAAGGGCGAGACCTTCGCCTCGACGCGCGAGGCGCTGGAAAAGCTCGGCGAGGCCGGGATCAAGCGCTCGGTGATGATTCTCAACGGGCTCGGCGGCGCTGCGCTCAGCCGGGGACACGCCGAAAATTCGGCGGCGCTGATCAACGCCGCGCAGCCGGAGTTTCTGGCGACGCTGGTCGTCAGCTTCCCCAAGGGCGAGGCGCGGTTCCGCGCCGATTTCCCCGATTTCGCGCCGCTCGACGTGCCGGGGCTGCTGCGCGAGATGGAGGTTTTCCTCTCGCGGCTGGAATTGCGGCGAACCGTATTCCGCAGCGACCACGCCTCCAATTGGCTGGTCCTGCGCGGCACGCTCGGCGCCGACAAGCCGCGCTTGCTGGAGCAGCTCCGCGCAGCCATCGCCGCTCCGGAGGCGGCGCCGCTGCGGCCGGCCTGGGCGCGGGGGCTCTGAAGCTTCGCAATATGCGCCGGCGCACAGCGCCGCCCGCCGATCTCGGCCAGGATGCGGCCGGGTCGAAGAGCGGCCATTCGTCGAGAGAAAGATGCGCGCATGATCAAGATCGAGCTCGAGCCGCAGATCGCCAAGGAGCTCCTGATCGTCCTGGAGCGGCGACTGCTGGTTATTCACGAGGTCGAGCAGCGGCTGAAATCCGCGAAGACCGGAACCATCGAGCAGGAGAAGGAGGCGATCATTCCGATGATTATCGCGCTCGAGGGCGCGCTGAAGATACCGCCGCATCAATAGGCGGTGCGTCGGAGAGGCGGGACGGCTATGCTGGCCGCCTCCCTCCGACGAAAGGCGGCAACTATGCAATTCCTCCACACCATGATCCGCGTCGGCGATCTCGACGGCTCGCTGGATTTTTTCTGCGGCAAGCTCGGCCTCGTCGAGGTGCGCCGCACCGAGAACGAGAAGGGCCGCTTCACGCTCGTCTATCTCGCCGCGCCGGACGATCTCCCGCAGGCGAAGAGCGTCGCCGCGCCGCTCGTCGAGCTCACCTATAATTGGGACGAGCATGATTATGCGGGCGGCCGCAATTTCGGCCATCTCGCCTTCGCCGTCGACGATATCTATGCGGTCTGCGCGCGTCTGCAGGCGGCGGGCGTCACCATCAACCGCCCGCCCCGCGATGGCTATATGGCCTTCATCCGCTCGCCCGATCACATTTCGATCGAGCTGTTGCAGAAGGGCGCGCCGCTGCCGCCGGCCGAGCCCTGGAGCTCCATGCCGAATATCGGCGCCTGGTGAGGGCGCGCCGATATTATTACTGAACGCTCGCGAGCGTTCAGTAATAATAATAGTAGCGGCGCCGGCGGCGGAAGCGCGGCCGGTAGTGCCGCCGCCAATAGCGGCGGCGCCAGCGCGGCCGCCACACGCGGCGGCGGTAATACCAATAGGTTTTTTCGACCTGCGCCCGGTCGATATCCTCCTGCGTCGCCACGGCGGCCTCGGGAGCCGGCGCCGGCGCGAGGGGCGCATCGAGCGGCGCGACCGAGGTGAGCGCCAGAGAGGGGCCGGCGGCGAGGGCCGCCGCCGCGCCGACGACGAAAAATTTCATGAAAGAGCGGCGTTCCATCGACATTCCTCCATAAAGCCGCGGCGATCCGCGACGGCTCTCCAGCAGAAATCGCGCGGCTCGGGCGGCCGGCAAGGCCTTCGCCGCGCAGACTGCGGAGCCTCGTGAAACCTTTTCACTTCGACGACGTTTTGCTTACGCGGCCCGGGCGGGGCGCCGGTACGATCGAATAGATTCAAATCAAGTCGAGATTCGTGACGATATGACGGCCAATGACGGGGGAAAAGCTTTGAATGAACTGGTTCGGCGCTTGCGTATCTGGTCCGGCTTTTGCGTATGCGTTTTTGCCCGCGACTTCGTTCCGGCGGCGGAGCGCCGCCTCGAACGGAAGCGGACAATAGCCGGCGCAGGGACGGCGCAGCGCCGCATGAAGACGATGGGAATTTCAAAAATGCGTTCCGACGGGGCCGCAGAGTTTCGTTCGCAGGACGGAGAAAAGGTCATGCTCGTCACCGATCTGATCCATTCATGCTCGAACGACAAGGTCGCGCAGGCGGCGACCTTCTGCATCGGAGGCGTTTTCGCGGAGAGAGTCCTCGCCGTCGCGCAGGAGAATGGGGTCAGCGCCGGGCGTTTCGTGGCCGTGGTGGTGCGCGATTTCGCGCTCCGGGCCGGCGAGACGGAGCGCGCCCAGCTGGCGCGCGAGATGGCCGGCTGCGATCAGCCGATCCTCAGCGGACTGCGCCGAGTGGTCGAGAAAGCGCTGGAGGGCGGCGCGCAATTCGCCGACGATGTGAAGGGCTTCGGAATGCCTTTCGTGCGTCGCGACGGCGGCCTCTCCTTCGATGCGGCGGCCGAGCTGCGCCGCGCCGCCGCACGCTGACCCGCGATCGCGCGTGACCATTGCGCGCCCTTGTTCTGGGCCGCCGCGCCGGCGACAATGCCGGTCGACAGCCGGATCGACGAGGGCGACGCATGTCGGGACTGATCGACGAAGCTCAGATCGTCTCCATTCTGACGACCTATGGCTATTGGGCGATATTCTTCATCGTGGCGCTAGAGAGCGCCGGCATTCCGCTGCCCGGCGAGACGACTCTGGTCGGCGCGGCGATCTACGCCGGCCACTCCGGCAATATGGACATCGGGCTGGTCATAGCCGCCGCGGCGGCGGGCGCGATCCTCGGCGACAATATCGGCTATTGGGTAGGACGCGAATTCGGCGTCCGGCTGCTGATGCGCTACGGCTCCCATGTCGGCGTCGGACCGCCGCAATTGCGGCTGGGGCAATATCTCTTCATGCGCTGGGGCGGCGCCATCGTCTTCTTCGGCCGCTTCATCGCGCTATTGCGCATATTGGCGGCCGTGCTCGCCGGCGCCAATCGTTTCGATCCTTTGAAATTCCTTTTCTACAACGCCGCCGGCGGCATATGCTGGTCGCTGGTCTTCGGCCTCGGCGGCTATATCTTCGGCGCCGCCATACAGCGCCTCGCCGGCCCGTTCGGCTGGCTCGGCTTCGCCGTGGCCGCCATCGGCGCTTTCGTCCTATGGCGCTATTGGAAAATCCACGAGGAGCGGCTGACGAAAGAGGCCGAGGCGCATTTCGAGCGCATCGATTATCGCCGGCCGTGACGCGCGGGCGTCAGCTGTGCGTGAGCCCGAGCGCCAAAACGGCGCCGAGAATGACGAGCGTCTGAAAGCCGATCGTTCCGAACAGCCATTTGATGATCTCGGCTTTCGTGGCCTCGATCTTCGCCTCGAGCCGCAGCTCGGCTTTTTCGATCTTCGTCTCCAGGTCCGTCTTTACGGCGGCGAGATCGGCCTTGGTCGCCAGTTCCTGGCTCGTCGCCTCGGCGAAAGCTTCGGCGGTCGCCTTGGCCTGAGCGTGCGGAATGCCGGCGGCCTCGAGCTTCTCCACGAATTTCACCGTATCGAAGGCGACCGCGGCGCTCATTTCTGGTCCTCGTGAGGTGAGCCATCAATATGATGCGGCTCGGCCTTCGCGTCCAGAGCCGCCTCACGCCTCGCTTTCGGCCGGCAGAGGCGCCAGTCGTCCCGCCTCCCAGCCGATGATCGCCTGCTTTCGCGTCAGCCCCCAATGATAGCCGGTGAGCGCGCCGCTCGCCCCGAGCACGCGATGGCACGGCACGATGAAGGAAACGGGGTTGCGTCCGACGGATGCGCCCACCGCCCGCGCGGCTCCGGGCTTGCCGAGCCGCCGGGCGATCGCTCCGTAAGTCGTCGCCCGCCCCATATCGATGTCGAGCAGCGCCTCCCAGACCGAAACATCGAATTCCGAGCCGATCAGCACGAGGCGCAAGGGCTGGTCCGGCCGCCATTCCGCCGGATCGAAGGCCCGTCGCGCGTAAGCCGCGGTCGCCGGGCCGTCGAGCGAGAATCGCGCCTTCGGCCAGCGGCGGCGAAGATCGTCGAGGGCCTCCGCGCGCGCGCCGTCGACGAAGCCGAGCCCGGCGAGACCGCGCTCCGTCGCGACCAATATCGCCTCGCCGAAGGGCGAAGAATGGAAGCCGTAGCGCATCTCCAACCCCTCGCCGCCGCGCTTATATTCGCCCGGCGTCAGCGCCTCATGGGTGATGAAGAGATCATGCAGGCGCGAGGGGCCGGAAAGGCCGAGCGAGAGAGAGGCGTCGAGCAGGCTCGCCTCGCCGCCGAGCAGCGCGCGCGCATGGCGCAAAGTCAGCGCCTCGAGCAAGGCCTTGGGCGAGAGCCCCGCCCAGCGGCGGAACAAGGCGCGCAAATGCGCTTCGGAAAGGCCCGCCGCCGCCGCCATCTCCTCGACCGAGGGCTGCCGGCGCCAGTTCTCGCCGATGAAGCGGATCGTCTCGGCGACCTTCTCATAATCCTCCTGCGGCCGCGTTTTAGCGAGAGGAGGGATCGTATCGGAGCGCAGGGTCATGCGGCGCATCATGGCGCGGGCGGGCGGGCGCCGCCACCCGAAAACGTCACGAATAATACGGCCCGCGCTTGGCCTCCGCGAGCGCGCGGGAAAGCTCCTCGGCGAGCGCCGCCTTTTGCTCCGGCGCGAGAAAGCCGCCGATCTCGATCCGCTCTCCGCGTGAGACGAGCAGCACGCGCTGCATTCCGAACTCTTCGTCTTCCTCCGTCTCGAGCCGCAGCCAATAAGTGTCGAAACGCCGCTCCCGCCGCAGGCCATAGGCGCTCTTCTGGACGATCGCCAGCTCGAAGGGGGTAAGGCTGAGTGTTTCGAAGGCCTTGGCCGAGCGGAAGCTGACGCGGAGCGCGACATAGAGCGCCAGAACGTCGAGCCCCATGAAGCCGACCACCGGCCAGGCGCCGAGAATATAGAACGGCACGGACAAGACGCATGTGCCCGCGCCGAACAGCAGGATGAACACATGCGCCTGCCGCAGCGTCATCGAGCGATGCGGGATCAGCCGCGTCTGATAAATGGCTTCCGCAGAAGGAGCGCTCGCCGTCACGCCGCCGCCTTTCGTTCTCCAGAACGCCGAGTTATAACGCCTTTATGCCGAACGAAAAGAGCTCGCTCGCCAAGGCGCGGCGCCCTGCATCGCCGCGCAGCCGCGAAGCTGCGCGCATCGATGAGATTTTCGCGCGTCTCGAGGCGGCCGATCCGCATCCCAAAGGCGAGCTCGAGCATGTGAATGTCTTCACCCTGCTCGTCGCCGTCGTGCTATCCGCCCAGGCGACCGACGTCGGCGTCAACAAGGCGACGCGCGCTCTTTTCGCGATCGCCGACACGCCGCAGAAAATGCTCGCGCTCGGCGTCGAAGGGCTCTGCGGCTATATCAAGACGATCGGCCTCTATCCGACCAAGGCGAAGAATGTCATCGCCCTCTGCGCGCAGCTGATCGAGAAGCACGGCGGCGAAGTGCCGTGTGATCGCGAGGCTCTGCAGGCGCTGCCGGGCGTCGGCCGCAAGACCGCCAATGTCGTGCTCAACATCGCCTTTCATGTGCCGGTGATCGCGGTGGACACGCATATTTTCCGCGTCTCCAACCGGTTGCCGCTCGCCAAGGGCAAGACAGTCGATCAGGTGGAGGCGGGCCTCGAGAAAATCGTGCCCGTGCGCTTCAAGCTCCATGCGCATCACTGGCTGATCCTGCACGGCCGCTATGTGTGCAAGGCGCGACGGCCGGAGTGCGAGCGCTGCATCATCGCCGATCTCTGCCGCTTCGAGGGCAAGACGATCTGATCGGCGCGATTCTTCTCTCGCGCTTCCCGCCGGCATGTGCGCCGGCGCACCAACGCGCGCCCGCTCCATCGCTAGACCAGAGCCATAGAGCGTCCGGATCGAAGAGGAGGCGGCGATGCGTTTCGAATTTTCCGCCTCTCGCGCCGAGCGCGCGCCGGCCGACGCGAATCAGAAACGAATCATTAACGCAGCCCGTAAAAAAGGCGCACGGCGGGCATTTTCGCAGGCGCCCGCTCGAGCCGGCAGGAACAGAAATATTTTCAACGAATTGGAACAAAATTTTAGCCGTGCGGCGCCCGATCTCCGCGCTTGTCGCGCCGCCCGCGCCGACTTATACGGACTTCTCCGCTTTCGCGCGGACAGTCCCAGTTTCCGGCGCTTCGCCGTCACATCACGGCTCCATGCCCACTCTCTATCATCATCCGCTCTGCCCCCATTCCCGCTTCGTGCGGCTGATTCTCGCCGAATACGGGATCGAGACGACGCTGGTCGAGGAGCGGGCGGCCGAGCGGCGGCGGGAGTTTTTGACGCTGGACCCGGCCGGCAAGACGCCGGTGCTCGTCGACGACGACGGCACTGTGGTTCCGGGCGCGAGCGTCATCGTCGAATATCTCGAGGATTGCCTGCCGCCGGACTTCCGCGGCCTGCGGCTCATGCCGCTCGGACTCCACGAGCGCATAGAGACGCGCCGGCTGATCGAGTGGTTCAATGTCAAATTCTTCGACGAGGTGACGAATTATCTGGTCATGGAGAAAGTCTACAAGCGCTTTCTCGCGCCGGAGATCGGCGGCGGCGCGCCGGACATGGACCTGCTGCGGGTCGCGCGCGCCAATCTGCGTCCCCATATCCGCTACATCGGCTATCTGACCGAGGCGCGGCGGTGGCTGGCGGGCGAATCCTTGACCTATGCGGATTTCGCCGCGGCCGCCCATCTCTCCTGCGTCGACTATCTGGGCGACGTGCCATGGGACGAAGACGAGACGGTCAAGCATTGGTATCAGCGGATCAAATCGCGTCCGGCCTTCCGTCCGCTGCTGGCCGATCGCACGCCGGGCATGACGCCGGGGCCGGTCTACGCCGAGCTGGACTTCTGAGCCTCGAGCAGGCGCTGCGCCGCCGGGCCGCCGAGCTCGGCTTCGATCTCTGCGCCATCACGAGCGCTGACGCTCCCGCCGAGGCCGGCGAGCGTCTCGCCCAATGGCTCGCCGCCGGCGCCCAGGGCGATATGGAGTGGATGGCGGAGACCGCCGAGCGCCGCGCCGCGCCGCGAGCGCTGTGGCCGCAAGCCCGCTCGGTGATAATGGTGGGGATCGATTATGGCGCGCCCGGCGATCCGCTGGCGATTCTTTCCAGGCCCGATCGCGGCGCGATCTCGCTCTACGCCCGCCGGCGCGATTATCATGAGGTAATCAAGGGAAGGCTGAAGCAGCTCGCCGGATTTCTGCTGGCGCAGACCGGCGGCGGCGAAGTGAAGGTCTTCGTCGACACGGCGCCGGTGATGGAGAAGCCGCTGGCGCAGGCTGCCGGGCTCGGCTGGCAGGGCAAGCACACCAATCTCGTCTCGCGGCGCTTCGGCTCCTGGCTGCTGCTCGGCGCGATCTTCACCGATCTTTCGCTCACGCCCGATGCGCCCGAGGAGGACCATTGCGGCTCCTGCCGCGCCTGTCTCGACGCCTGCCCGACCAAGGCCTTTCCGGCGCCCTACCAGCTCGATGCGCGGCGCTGCGTCGCCTATCTCACCATAGAGCACAAGGGCCAGATTCCGCGCGAGTTTCGCGAAGCCGTCGGCAATCGGATCTTCGGCTGCGACGATTGTCTTTCCGTCTGCCCCTGGAACAAATTCGCGCAGGCGACGCGGGACGCCAAGCTCGCCCTGCGCGAGGACCTCGCCGAGCTTCCTCTCGCCGATCTCGCCGCGCTGAACGACGCCGGCTTTCGCGCGCTCTTCGCCGGAACGCCGGTCAAGCGGCTCGGCCATGCGCGCTTTCGGCGTAATGTCGCCATAGCGATCGGCAATTCGAAACGTCCCGCTCTCGCCTTCGCGGTCGAGCCGCTGCTCGGCGATTCGTCGCCGCTGGCGCGCGGCGCGGCGGTATGGGCGCTGGCGCGGCTGCTGCCTATGGGAGATTTTTCCATGCTCGCCGGGAAGGCCCTACCGGAGGAAGACGACGGCTCCGTACGCGAGGAGTGGGCAAAAGAGACACACCCAACGAAAAAGTGACGTCGCGACACAGATTGCCGCGGCGCAACGCCGGCGCGTCCATGGATTCGCCGCAGCACAAACAGTAGAGTTCTCCGCGCCGCCCTCGGGGCGCGCGCCCCACGCCGAACGCCGCCGCCATGTCCAATGTTTCGCGACGCACAATAGATGATCCAGCCGCCGAGGCGGCGCGCCTTTTGGCGCGCCTCAGCATCATGCTGCTGTTCATCATCTCGCAGCTGGCGCCGATCGTGACGCGGCAGACCATCTATATTCTGCTGCCCATCGGCGCCGCTCTGCTGCTGCTCTCGGCGAGCCTCGCGCCACAGACGCGGCGCCTGCGGGAGATCGCCGCGCTGGCGCTGACGCCGACGGCGCTGGCCGCATTCTTCTTCGTCGGCTGGACCGGATTGTCGCTCGCCTGGACGCCTTTCGGCGCCGGCCCGGCCGAGCGCTACGCCAAGAGCGCCGCGACTCTGGCGCTGGTCGCCGCCGCCTGCGCGCTGCTGCCGACGCGGACCAAGACCTCCAATCTCAATCTTCTGCCGATCGGCACCGGCGCCGCAGCGGCGGCGCTCGCCGCCGTCGCCTTTCTCTCGGCGAGCGGCGGCGATCAGCCCGCCGATCTCGACAGCAACGCCCTGCAGCGCGCCGGCCTCGGACTGGCGCTGGCGATCTGGCCGGCGCTCGGCGCGCTGGCGCTACGCGGCCGCTGGGTTTCGGCCGCGATCGTCGCCCTCGTCAGCGTCGCCGCCTGCCTGCTGGCGCGCGCGCCCAATGTCTTGCCGGCGCTCCTCGTCGGCGCGCTCGTGCTGGCGCTGTCCTTCGGCAAGGCGCGGCGCGCCGGCTCGCTGCTGGCGATCGTCTCGGCGGCTCTGATCCTGCTCGCGCCGCTGGCGCCGATTCTCCTGCATTTCGCAGCGCCCGAGCGTCTGCCCGCCTTCGCTGCGCCGCTGGAGAATTGGGGACTCGAAACCTGGGGCCGAATCATCGCCAATGACGGGCCGCGGCTTCTCATCGGCCATGGCTTCGGCGCGGCGGTGTTCGGCGTCGCCGGTCATTATCTCTATCCCGACACGCCGCGCAGCCTGCTGTTCCAGGTGTGGTTCGATCTCGGCATTCTCGGCGCGCTCGGCCTCGCCGCCGTCGTCGCGCGCGCCTTCTATGTCATCGGACGGACGCGGCCGGTGCTCGCGCCTTTCCTGCTCGGCGGATTGGCGACCGGGCTGACGATCTGCGTGCTGGGACCGGCGGCCGAGCAGCTCTGGTGGCTGACGCTCGCCGGCCTCGACGCCATCGCCTTCGCGCTGGTGCTGAAAGGTCAGTTCCGCACGCGCCGTCCGCGCGTCGAGCCCAATTGGGGCATGGGCCGAATCGGCGCCCGCTGAGTCACTGCGAACAGGCGATTCCCCGCGTCACGCTCACCTGGCCGTCCGAGCCTTCGACGCGGGTGACGGCGAGCACACAATCCTCGTCATCGCCGCCATAGACGCGGCCGATCAATATGGCCGGTCCGTCGCCGAAGGGACGCAGTGCCGTCGCGCTGTCGCCGAGCGTCGCTTTCACGATCGGGAGCGGGGCGAGCGCCGGCTGGAACCGCGCACCGAGCGAGGGCGTGGCGGCGATGGATGCGCCGAGGCTCGCGGCGACGGTCACGGCGGCGAGGACGGAAAGCTTACGCGCAGAAAGCTCAGGCATGGAACGACGCTCCCGGCGAAGGGCCGACGGGAGCGATCAATTCTCCCCGAAGCGTCGGCCGCGCCTCTCATGGGCTGTAACGCGGCGACGTCCGGGAGGGTTGCAAGCACAGTAGAAACCGAAAGGCGAGGCCAAAGCCTCGCCCTCTCGTTACTCGCAGACGCGGGTGGGGCGATAGCCGATGACGACGCCATATTCGTCGAACACCGGCCGGCGCTCGCGCCAGCAGCGATAGGGCGGCGGCGCTTCATAGACGGGCGCCGGATAATAGGCCGGCGCGCCGTAATAGGGCGGCGGCGGCGGAGCCGGACGCGCCGAGCTGCCGGCGAGCGCGCCGAGCGCGAAACCGCCGATGCCCGCCGCAATGGCCGCGCCCGGATCGCCCGCGGCCGCTGGCGCGGCGGTGACGATCGGCGCGACGCCGAGGGCGAGCGCGACGAAGACGCCCGCGATTTTCCGTCCCGAAATCTCCTTCATGACTCTCTCCATTACCCCTCGAGGCGTCGCTCGCACGGCCTGTCCCCGAGCAGCCCACTCGCCGAGCGCGGTCGATGAAAACGAGAAAACGTAAATGAACGGCGAAAACGTGGCCGCTATGCTCACGCCGCGCGATTTTCGCGCGGCGATGCATTCACGCCACAGCGCCGCGACGCGGTTGCGGCGGAATGGGAAAGCGCAGCACGATGCGCGTGCCCTTGCGGCGAATCGCCGGGCTCTGCGCCACGACCGTCCCGCCCATCGCCTCGACGAGGCCCCGGCAAATGGAGAGGCCGAGGCCGGCGCCGGCCTTGCGCCCGTCGACGCGGCCGCCGCGATAGAATTTCTCGAATATGCGCTCGAGATCGGCCGGCTTCACGCCCAGCCCTTCGTCGGTCACGGTGAGCAGCAGATCGTCGCCATCGCGCCGCGCATAGACGGAGGCCTGTCCGCCGCCATATTTATGCGCATTGTCGAGCAGGTTGAACACGATCTGCCCGAGCAGGCCGGCGTCGCCGCGAATCGCCGGCAAATCCGGCGCGAGGCTCGCCGAGACCTTCAAATCGGGAAACTCCTTCCGGCTGCGCTCCATCGCCGAACGCACGGCGTCGCCGACATCGACCAATTCGCGCCGCGGCGCCAGCGCGCCCGATTCGATGCGCGACATATCGAGCAGATTGACGATGAAGCGCGACAGGCGCGCCGCCTCCTCCTCTATGGAGGCGAGGAGATCGAGCCGATCCGTATCGGCGAGCCGATCGCCGAGCTGACGCAGGCTGGTGACGGCGCCGGTGATGGAGGCGAGCGGCGTGCGCAAATCGTGAGAGAGCGAGGCGAGCAACGTCGTGCGCAGCTTCTCACTCTCCTCGAGCGCGGCGACGCGCACCGATTCCCCGGCGAGCAGTGAACGATCGATCGCGATAGCCGTCTGCTCGAGAATGGCGGTCAGCATACGCTCGCTCTGCGCGGAGGGCGTCTCCGGCGCGGCTTTCGGCTCGAGGCCGATTACGGCCATGACGCCGCGCGACGTCGTCAGCGGACGAAATTCGAAGCGAATATTCGGCAGAGTGCCGCTGCGCAGACCGGCCGGCTCGCCGCGCTCATAGGCCCAGCGCGCCGCCGCCTCCTCTTTGGCGTCCAAGCGGTCGATCGGCGGCCAGGCGGCGGAAATCGTCAGCTCGCCCTCCTTCGGCACGAGCAGCGCGACGCATTTGGCGTCCAGCGCTTTCTGCGCATGGACGGCGGCCGCCCACAGCACCTCGTCGAGCGAGGCGGCGCTCGACAATTCGCGTGAGAATTCGAACAGAGATTGCGCCGCCTCCGCCCGCGCGCGCATGGCGCGCGACTGCTCACGCACGCGGCCGGCGAGCGAGCCCGTCACTATGGCGACGAATGTGTAGACCAGCAGCGACAAAAATTCATGCGCCTGCGAAATGCTGAATTGATAGCGCGGTTCGACGAAAAAGAAATCGAAAGCGAAGAAGGAGAGAATGGAGGCCGCGACCGCCGACCAGACGCCCGCCGCGAGCGCGCAGAACACGACGGAAGCGAGGAAGATCATCCCGAGATTGGGAAGACGCAGCCACACATCGAGCGGCCAGGCGACGAGAATGGCGAAGGCGACGGAGGCGAGCGTCGCGCCGAGGCCGCGCCAGAACTCGCCATGAGCCGATCGCGCCCTGCGCGGCCGCGCCCCTTCCGCGACGTTCGCGCGGCTTTCCGTGATCACCTGCACGGCGATATCGTCAGATCGCCGCACGATCTCGTCGGTCAGCGATCGGCGCCGCAAGCGCGCGAGAAGCCCCGCATGGCTGCGGCCGACGACGATTTGCGTAATATTCTCGCGCCGTGCGAATCTCAGCGTCTCGCCGGCGAGATCATGGCCGACGACGCGCTCCACATCGGCGCCGAGACGCTCGGCGAGACGCAACGCATCGTCGACCCGCCGCAAGCGTTCCGCGTCCTGCTCCTCTTCTCCCGCGCGCTCGACATGCAGCGCGATCCAGGGCGCATTCAATCCGGTGGCGAGACGCGCGCCGGCGCGCACGACATATTCCGACAGATCGTCGCCGCCGACGCAGACGAGCAAGCGCTCCGACGTCGCCCATGGTCCCTCTATCGCGCTCTGGCGCAAGTAGTCGACCATCTGATCGTCGACGCGCTCGGCCGTGCGGCGCAGCGCCAATTCGCGCAGAGCGGTGAGATTGCGCGCCGTGAAGAAATGCTGCACGGCGCGCCGCGCCATATCGGGCACATAGACCTTGCCCTCGTTCAACCGCTGCAGCAGCTCGTCCGGCGTCACATCGACGAGCACGACCTCGGCCGCATCCTGCAGCACGCGATCGGGCACGGTCTCGCGCACGGCGACGCCGGTGATGCGCGCGACGACGTCGGCCAAGCTCTCGAGATGCTGAATATTGAGCGCGGTCCAGACGTCGACGCCGCTGTCGAGCAGCTCCTCGACATCTTGCCAACGCTTCGGGTGACGGCTCTCCGGCGCATTGCTGTGCGCGAGCTCGTCGACGAGGATGAGCGCCGGATGTCGCGCGAGCGCCGCGTCTATGTCGAATTCCTCGAGCGTGCGGCCGCGATAATCGATTTTTCGCCGCGGCAAGGTCTCGAGCCCTTCCGCCAAGGCTTCCGTCTCGCCGCGGCCATGCGTCTCGACGAGGCCGATGACGAGATCGACGCCGTCGGCCGCGAGCGCGCGGGCGCGCGCCAGCATCGCATAAGTCTTGCCGACGCCGGGCGCGGCGCCGAGAAAGACGCGCAGCTTGCCGCGCTTCTCCCGATCCGCCAGCGCGAGCAGCGCATCGGGATCGGGCCGGCGCTCGAACTCGTTTCCCGCCTCCGCCATTTTCCTCTCTCGCGACGCTCGTGCTTCGACGACAGAAAATGCTCGCGGCGCGCCGCGCGCGCAAGCGCTGCGGCCACCAAAATCGCCGCATCCGCCCGATCTTTATGAAGCCCTTATACGATCGGTCGAATCGCGAATGGCTCCCTTACGGCTCTTCTGCGCATGTTTCGCGCCGTCGACCCTTCAGGAGAGGCGAAAATGTTCCAAATCATCGGCGCGGCGATCGCCGCCATGGCGCTCGTCGCGGCCTATGCCGCGGCTTGGCGCATCTATCGAACGGCATGGGTGCGAAAGGCCACGGACCCGCTCGATGTGACGGGCGCGCTCACGCGCTTTCTCCGCGCCCGCCATCGCCGCCGCCTGAAGGCGCGCTTCGCCAGCGCGCGCAGATAAAAATTCAAACAAGGAGCCGATCCATGCTCGACCTCGTCTATCTTTGCCTCAGCGCCATCTTCTTTGCGCTGATGGGAGCCTATGCGCGTTTCTGCGGAAGATTGTGAAAGGACCAGCTCATGTTCGAACCCGCGCTCGGCCTGAGCGTCGCCGTCCTGCTCGGCGCCTATCTTCTCTACACGCTTCTTCATCCTGAAAAGTTCTGACGCAATTCGTCCGGCCTTTTTGCAAAGGACTCCGAAATGAACGCCATAGGTCTGGCGCAAATCGCGATCGTGCTCGCGGCCGTGATGGCCGCGGCCGTTCCGCTCGGCGCCCATGTCGCGCGCGTGCTCACCGGCCAGCGCAATCTCCTCTCGCCGATCCTCTCGCCCATCGAAAGGCTTTTCTACAAATTGTCGGGCGTCGATCCCGCGCGCGAGCAGAGCTGGCTCTCCTATACGATCGCCATGCTCGTCTTCAGCGTCGCCGGCTTCGGCTCGCTCTACGCGTTGCAACGATTCCAGCATCTTCTGCCGCTCGATCCGCAAGGCTTCGATCCCGTCCCGGCCGATCTCGCCTTCAACACCGCGATCAGCTTCGTCACCAATACGAATTGGCAGAATTACGCCGGCGAAACGACGATGAGTCATCTCACGCAAATGCTCGGGCTCACCGTGCATAATTTTCTCTCCGCCGCGACCGGCCTCGCAATGGCCTTCGCGCTCGCCCGCGGCTTCGCCCGCGCAGAATCGCCGACGGTCGGCAATTTCTGGGTCGATCTCACACGCTCCACCCTCTATCTGCTGTTGCCGCTCGCGATCGTCTTCGCGCTCGTTCTCGTCGCGCTCGGCGTTCCGCAGACGCTCCTCGGCTCGGTCGAAGCGACGACATTGGAGGGCGCGAAGCAGATCATCGCCATCGGCCCGGTGGCGAGCCAGGAGGCGATCAAGGAGCTCGGAACCAATGGCGGCGGCTTCTTCAACGCCAATTCCGCGCATCCTTTCGAGAGTCCCGACGCGATCACCAATTCGCTCGAGATCTTCGCGCTGCTCGTCATCCCCTTCTCGCTCGCTTTCGCCTTCGGCCGCATCGTCGGCGATATTCGCCAGGGCCGCGCGATCGCGATCACGATGATGATCGTGCTCATCGTCGGCGTTCTCGTCGCCTATTGGGCGGAGGCCGGCGGCAATCCGCTGCTCACCGAAATCGGCGTCGATGCCGCGCCCGGCAATATGGAGGGCAAGGAAGTGCGTTTCGGCGTCGCCACCAGCGCGCTCTTCGCCGCCGCGACGACCGGCACCAGCACGGGCGCCGTGAATTCCATGCATGATTCCTTCATGCCGCTCGGTGGGCTCGTGCCTTTGTTCAACATGCTGATGGGCTCGATCGCGCCCGGCGGCGTCGGCGCGGGACTCTATGGCTTCCTCGTTCTCGTCGTCATAGCGGTCTTCGTCGCCGGCCTGATGGTCGGCCGCACGCCGGAATATCTCGGCAAGAAGATCGAGACGCGCGAGATGAAGCTCGCCATGCTCGCCGTGCTCGTCTATCCGCTCTGCGTGCTCGGCTTCTCCGCCGCCTCCGTCATGCTGAAGACGGCGCTCGACAGTCTCAACAACGCCGGACCGCACGGTCTCTCGGAAATCCTCTACGCCTTCGCCTCGACGACCGACAATAATGGCTCGGCCTTCGCCGGACTCTCCGGCAACACGCTCTGGTACAATACGACGCTGGGCCTCGCCATGGCCTTCGGCCGCTTCGCCTATGTGATTCCGGTACTCGCCATCGCCGGCGCGCTCGCCGAGAAGATACGGGCGCCGGCGTCGAGCGGAACCTTCCCGACGCATGGCCCGCTCTTCGTCGGCCTGCTGATCGGCGTCATCGTCATCCTCTATCTGCTGCAATATTTCCCTGCGCTCGCGCTCGGCCCCATCGTCGAGCATCTGCTGCTGCAGTCCGGCAAGCTCTTCTGAACGGAGTTCGCGCAATGTCTTCGAAAGTTTCGGCTCCCGGCCTCTTCGACGGGACCATTCTGCGCCGCGCGGCGATCGACGCTTTCTACAAGCTCGATCCGCGCAGGCTGGCGCGCAATCCGGTGATTTTCGTCACCGAAATCGTCTCCGCAGTGGTGACGATTCTCTTCATCCGCGATCTCGTCGCCAAGGACGGCGACGCGCTCTTCTCGGGCCAGATCGCGGCCTGGCTGTGGTTCACGGTGCTCTTCGCCAATTTCGCGGAAGCGGTGGCGGAGGGACGCGGCAAGGCGCAGGCCGACGCGCTGCGCCGCACGCGCAGCGACGCCGAGGCGAAGCGCGTCAGAGGCGGCGCGACCGAGACCATTTCGGCGCTCGATCTGAAGATCGGCGACGTCGTCCTGGTCGAGGCCGGCGATCTCGTCCCCGGCGACGGCGAAGTGATCGAAGGCGTCGCCTCGGTCAATGAATCGGCCATCACCGGCGAATCCGCGCCGGTCATTCGCGAGGCCGGCGGCGATCGTTCCGCCGTCACCGGCGGCACGAGCGTTCTCTCCGATTGGATCAAGGTGAAGATCACCGCCGCGCCGGGCTCCACCTTCATCGATCGCATGATCGCGCTCGTCGAAGGCGCCGAACGGCAGAAGACGCCGAACGAGCTCGCTCTGTCGATACTTCTCTCCGGGCTGACGATCATCTTCCTCATCGTCTGCGTGACGCTGTGGCCGCTCGCCGATTATTCGGGGACCCGGCTGTCGCTCACCGTGCTGGCGGCGCTGCTCGTCTGCCTCATTCCGACGACGATCGGCGGCCTGTTGTCGGCGATCGGCATCGCCGGGATGGACCGGCTCATCCGCTTCAATGTCATCGCCACATCCGGCCGCGCGGTGGAAGCGGCGGGCGATGTCGACACTCTGCTGCTCGACAAGACCGGCACCATCACTTTCGGCAATCGCATGGCGGATGAATTCATCGGCGTCGGCGGCGTCGGCGAGCATGAGCTCGCCGAGGCGACGCTGCTCGCCTCGCTCGCCGACGAGACGCCGGAAGGCCGCTCCATCGTCGCTCTGGCGCTGCGCCGCTATGGCCTCACGGCGCCGGATGTCGGCAGCGACATTCGCGTCGTCCCCTTCACCGCGCATACGCGCATGTCCGGCGTCGATCTGCCGGGCCGCGCGCTGCGCAAGGGCGCCGTCGACGCGATTCTCGCGCAGAGCGAAACGTGTAGCCTGCGCGAAGCGCCTGCAGATGCGCGCATGAGCGGCCGCGCGGAAATTCTCGAGCGCGCCGGACATGCGAGGCTCGCCGCGCCGGAGGATTTTTCCCGCGCGGTGGAGCGCATCTCGCGCGCCGGCGGCACGCCGCTCGCCGTCAGCGAGAATGGGCGTCTGCTCGGAGTCGTGCATTTGAAGGACATCGTCAAGCCCGACATAAAGGCGCGCTTCGCAGCGCTGCGCGCCATGGGCATAAAGACGGTGATGGTGACCGGCGACAATCCGATCACTGCGGCCGCCATCGCCTCGGAGGCCGGCGTCGACGACTTCATCGCGCAGGCGACGCCCGAGGACAAGCTCACCTATATTCGCCGCGAGCAGCAGGGCGGGCGCCTCATCGCAATGTGCGGCGACGGCACCAATGACGCGCCGGCGCTGGCGCAAGCCGATGTCGGCGTCGCCATGCAGACCGGCACGCAAGCGGCGCGCGAGGCCGGCAATATGGTCGATCTCGACAGCGATCCGACCAAGCTCATCGAGATCGTCGCCATCGGCAAACAATTGCTGATGACGCGCGGCTCGCTGACGACATTCTCGATCGCCAATGACGTCGCCAAATATTTCGCCATCATTCCGGCGCTGTTCGTGATCGCCTATCCAGAGCTCGGCGCGCTCAATGTGATGAATCTCGCCTCGCCGCAATCGGCGATATTGTCGGCGGTGGTGTTCAACGCGCTCATCATCATCGCGCTCATCCCGCTCGCGCTGAAGGGCGTCGCCTATCGGCCCGTCGGCGCGGCGGCGCTGCTGCGGCGCAATCTGCTGATCTATGGTCTCGGCGGCGTCGTCATTCCCTTCATCGGCATAAAGATCATCGATCTCATCGTCACCGCTCTGCATCTCGTGTGAGGAAGCGCCCATGATCTCGCATCTTCGACCGGCGATCGTGATGATCGTCCTCTTCACCCTTCTCACCGGCCTCGCCTATCCGCTGGCGATCACCGGCATTGCGCAGCTCGCTTTTCCCGAGCGCGCCAATGGCAGCCTGATCGAGCGCGAGGGAATCGTCGTCGGCTCCTCGCTGATCGGCCAGAATTTCGCGTCCGAGCGCTATTTCCACGGCCGACCTTCGGCGACCACGGCGCCGGACCCGAATGATTCGAGCAAGACCATCGACGCGCCCTTTAACGCCGCCAATTCGGGCGGCTCCAATCTCGGCCCGACCTCGAAAAAGCTCGTCGATCGCGTCAACGCCGCGATAGAGGCGGAATTTTCGGCGGGACGCATAGACGTCGTCGCGGCCGACGCCGTCACCACCTCCGCCTCCGGTCTCGATCCGCATATTTCGCCGCGCTTCGCTCTGGCTCAGGCGGCGGCGGTGGCGGCGGCGCGCGGAATGCCGGAGGCGCAGGTGCGCGCCCTCGTCGAGACAAAAGTCGAACCGCGGCTCGCGGGCGTCATCGGCGAGCCGCGCGTGAATGTGCTGGCGCTCAATCTGGCGCTGGACGCGCTGGCGCGAGCGCAGGCGGCGCGGTGAGCCCTCTTCCGTCCGGAGGCGCGAAGCCCTATTGAAGGGAGGACTCACTCAAGCCGGATCGAAGAATGAATGTTCTGCTCATCGGCTCGGGCGGCCGCGAACATGCGATCGCCCGAGCGCTTTCCAAAAGCGCTCTGCTCTCGCGGCTCTACGCCGCGCCCGGCAATCCCGGCGTCGCCGAGGTCGCGGAGCTGGCGCGGCTCGATGTTTCCGATCACGCCGCCGTGGCGGGCTTTTGCGCGGAAAATAACATAGAGTTCGTCGTGGTGGGGCCGGAGCAGCCGCTGGTCGAGGGCCTCGCCGATTCGCTGCGCGCGAAGGGCGTCGCGGTTTTCGGCCCTTCGAAAGCGGCCGCACGACTCGAGGGCTCGAAGGGTTTCGTCAAGGATATCTGCCGGGCGAATGCGATTCCGACCGCCGATTACGAGCGCTTCGCCAATGAGGAGAAGGCGCTCGCCTATCTGCGCGAGAAGGGCGCGCCCATTGTGGTGAAGGCCGACGGCCTCGCCGCCGGCAAGGGGGTGGTCGTCGCCGAGACGCTCGAAGAGGCGGAGCAGGCGGTCGCCGACATATTCGCCGGCGCCTTCGGCAAATCCGGCGCGGAAGTCGTCATCGAAGAAAAGCTCGAGGGCGAGGAGGCCTCCTTTTTCGTGCTCTGCGACGGGACCCATGCGCTGCCCTTCGCTTCGGCGCAGGATCACAAGCGCGTCGGCGACGGCGACAGAGGGCCGAACACGGGCGGAATGGGCGCCTATTCGCCGGCGCCTTGCTTCACGCCGGAAATCGAAGCGCGCGTGATGCGCGAGATCGTGGCGCCGACATTGCGCGCCATGCGCGAGATGGGCGCGCCGTTTCAGGGCGTGCTCTTCGTCGGGCTGATGCTGACGAAAGACGGGCCGAAGCTCATCGAGTTCAATGTGCGCTTCGGCGATCCCGAAACGCAGGTCTTGCTGCCGCGGCTCGAGGACGATCTGCTCGAGCTGATGCTCGCCTGCGCGCGCGGCGCGCTGCCCGAGCGAAAGATCCGCTTTTCGCCGCAGACCGCGCTCGCGGTCGTTCTAGCCGCGAAAAACTATCCGGGAACGCCGCTGACCGGCACGGAAATAAAGGGCCTCGAGCGCGCCGGCGAAATCGCGGGCGTCATCGTCACCCATGCCGGCACGCGGCGGGAGGGCGACAAGCTCGTCGCCGCCGGCGGGCGCGCGCTCAATGTCGCCGCTCTCGGCGCGACTGTGCGCGACGCGCAGGCGCTGGCCTATCGAGGCGTCGATGCGATAGACTGGCCGGACGGATTTTGTCGCCGCGACATAGGCTGGCGCGCGATCGAACGGGAAAGATAGAACGAGAACCTGTTTGCGGGGAGGCCACATGGACAAGATCGCGCCCAATCTCACCGGCGTGCCGGAGACCATGTTGTGGACGCTGCACAATCGCGCCGGCGAGGCGCTGCGCGAAGACGGCCTGCTAAGTGACGAGAAGCTCGTCGAAATCTATCGCGCGCTCGATTATGATTATGAGGCGAGCTTCGGCGCGGCGCAGCCCTCGCACGCCAATCGCGCTCTCGTCTTCGACAATGCGCTGCGCGCCTTTTTGGCGGCGTATCCAGACGGTGTGATCGTCAATCTCGGCGAAGGATTGGAGACGCACAGATTTCGCATCGCCGACACGGGCGAAGCGCTGTGGATCACCGTCGATCTGCCGGAATCGATCGCCATTCGCGAGCGCTTCATAGAGCCCGACGCGCGCCATCGCCATGTGTCGCTGAGCGCGCTCGATCGCCGCTGGTTCGACGAGGTCCCGCCGGGCCGACCCGTCTTCATCGCGGCGCAGGGGCTGTTCATGTATCTTCCGCCGGAGGAGACCGCAGAGCTGATACGCGAAATGGCGCGCCGCTTTCCGAAGGCGAGCCTGCTATTCGACCATGTTCCGCGCTGGCTCTCCAAAGCGACGCTGAAAGGTCATGCGCTCACGCCGAATTTCACCATACCGCCCATGCCCTGGGGAATAGATCGCAGCGAGATCGAGCCGACATTGCGAAGCTGGGCGGCGATCGAAACGGTTGAGATTTTCGATTACCGCGTCTATCGCGGGTGGCGCGGGCGCCTTTTCGGATGGCTGTCGCGCCTCGCCTTCATTCGCGAGCGCGTCCCGGCGATCACGCGCGTGACCTTCGCCTGACGAGCGGCGCGCCGAAGACTTGACAGTTGCCGGCCGCTGCCGATTATGCCGCCATGATGATGCGGCGGAGACGATTCAGCAAAGAGCCATTCGGCGCGCTCTCGCGCATCGTCGCGATCTTGTCGGTGCTTCTGGGACTGACGATGAACGCCGGGCCCGCGCACACGGTCCCGGCCGACGAGGCTTCGCTCACCGCGACGACGCAGAACATCTGCGCGACTCATCGCGGCGGCCATGAGCGCGAAAGCTCCGGCTGCTGCTGCCTGCAGGCGACGGCTCGGCGCGATGCGACGGTCTTTGTCGCGATACTGCTCGGCGTCGTCCATTTCGCATGTCCCGAAGCGCCGTCTTTCGCCGCGCGATCCACGACAGCGAGCCGCGCAGGCGTCGCTCTGCCGACGACACCCTGGCTGTCGCGAGCGCCGCCCCTTTTCTCCTGATCGGCCCGATGCGGCTTTCCCGCTCCGTTCTTTGATCTGCGCGCGCGATCCTGCCGCGCCAGGAGAAACTCTCATGATTCGCACTGCTCTTTCGCGCGGCGTCTCCGCCGGCGCGCTCCTCGTCGCGTCTCTTTCCTCCGCCATGGCGCAAGAGGCGCTTCCCTCCATCGACATCGCCGCCGAAGGCGCGCCCTCCGCGCGGGACAAAAATATCTCGGCGCCGGGATTTTCTCCCGAGAAGAAAGCGCTGCCCGTCTATCGCGATCCGACCGGCCAGACGTTCACGACGGTGAAGCGCGAGGACTTCAAGACCTCGCCGCTCGTCACCATCGGCGATCTCGTCCAATACAGCCCCGGCGTCTCCTTCAAGCAGGGCAATGGGCCGCGCGACATGACTCTGTCGATTCGCGGCTCCGGCGCGCGCATCGGCGGGGCGATGCGCAATATCGTCCTGCTCGAGGACGGCTTCACCATGACGCAGCCGGACGGATTCTCGCGCACCGATTCGACCGATCCGCACGCCTATGCGGGCGTCGACGTCTATCGCGGCCCCTCCTCCGCCCTGTTCGGCAATTGGGCCAATGGCGGCGCCATCAATTTCCGCACCCGCACGGGCGCCGAGATCGACGGCGTGGAGACGGGCCATGAAGCCGGCAGCTTCGGCTATCTCACCAATTATACGACGATCGGCAAGAAATACGGCGATTTCGACATCGCCCTCTTCGCCAGCGACGCACGCGGCGAAGGCTCGACGACGCATACGGAATTCAACACGCAGACGGTGAATCTGAAGGCGAGCTACGAGGCGACCCCGACCGATCGCTTCACCTTCAAATGGGTCCACAATCAGCTCTACGGCAATGTGCCGGCGCGCATGTCGCTCAACCAATTCTATTTCAACCCCTATCAGCGCGGCTGTTACGGGCTGCCGACGCCCTCCACCGCCTTCAGCCGCAGCCTCTGCGGACAGACGGCGGTGTTCCTCAACGGAACCAATGGCGCGACGGCGCAAGTCTCGGCGCTGCAATCGGGCTGGCATCGCAACGACCGGCGCGACATGCTGGGCCTGCGCTGGGAGCACGACATCGACGCGCAGACGGTGCTACGCACGCAGTTCATCTATGACGACAAGGATTTCTATCAGCCGATCGACACGCCTGTCACTTATGGCGACGCGCCCTCGATCAATATTTCCACCGACCTCACCCATCACGGCGCGCTGCAGGGCCGTGAGCTGACCAGCAATTTCGCCGCCTGGTACAATCACACGCGCTTCACCACCTACTCGCAGAATCTGCTCGGCTGGGGCAATGGCGATCTCGGGCCATTGCTCACCAACAAGCAGGAGATCATGCATTCCAATCTCGGCGGCCGTTTCCGCGAGGAGCTCGAGCTCGCGCCGGATGTGACGGGCGTGATCGCTCTCGCCACGGAAATGAGCAAGGTCGCGGCGCTGTCCTCTTCCGTCTCCTATCCCTCCGGCGCGCTGACCACCGTGCCGGCCAATCGCACCTTCTGGAATTTCGCGCCGGAAGCCTCGGTGACCTGGCGGCCCGATCGCGAGTGGAAATTCTATGCGCGCGCCTCGAGCGGCTATGGAACGCCGCAATATGGCTTCCTCTTCGTCAATCAGCAGGGGCTCGACGGCAATAACACAAATCTCAAATCGCAGCGCAATTCGGGCTTCGACGCCGGCTTCGACTGGACGCCGACGGAGACGCTGAAAGTCACGCTCAACGGCTTTTACGAATGGTATCAGAACGAGATGCTGACGCAGTCGCCGGGCAATGGCCTCAAGAACTACACCTATAATGCGCCGGGCTCTGTCCATCGCGGCGCGGAGTTCCTGCTCGACTGGCGGCCGATCGACGGCTGGCGACTGCTCGCCAATTACTCCTACAATAATCAGATCTTCACGAGCTTCGTCGAGCAGCGTGGGCCGAACTCGTTTTTCGACCGCGCGGGCTATAAGATTCCCGGCGTCGCTCCGCATGAGCTGACGACGCGCATCGGCTACGACATTCCGCAGGGCGACTTCAAAGGCGTCGGCGCCTATCTCGAATATGTGCTGAAGAGCTCCTATTTCATCGACAATGGCAATCAGCTCACCATACCGGGCTATGGCCTCGTCAATCTCAACCTGCATTACGATCGCGACGTATCGATCGGCTTCCTGAAGAACATCTCCGCCTTCGTCGAGGTGCGCAATGTGTTCGACAGGACTTACGTCGCCTCGGCGACGGTGATCGCCAATTCGCTCACCTCGGGATTTCAAAATCCCGGCTTCGTGCTCGCGCAAAATTCGACCGGCTCGATTTATTCCGGCCAGCCGCGTGCGATACAGGGCGGCGTGAAGTTCAAATTCTGAGGCGAGGATCGCCGCTATTCTCCCCCGCCGAAGGCGCGGGAGAATAGCGCGACGTCGTCAGCCGTTCGGCTCGCGGTCGGCGGCGAAGATCATGCAGCTCGTCGTCGCATGAGCGAGCAGGCGCCGCCGCGCGTCATAGAGCCGCGCTTCCGCCGTCGCGACGCTGCGGCCTCTGTGCAGCACATTTCCCTCGGCGTGAATGTCGACGCCGGCCGTGATCGTGCGGGTGAAGTTCACCTTGAACTCCAGCGTCGTATAGAGCTGGCCCGGCGGCAGCGTCGTATGCACGGCGCAGCCCATCGTCGAATCCAGCAGCGCGGCGATATAGCCTCCATGAACCGTTCCGAGCGGATTGTAGTGGCGCTCGTCCGGCGTCGCCGCGAAGACCACCCGCCCATCCTCTATCTCCACGGGGCGGAAGCCGAAAAAGAGCAATATGGGCGGAACCGGCAGGGCGGCTTCGCCCATGGCCCGGACGACGTCCAGCCCGCTCATCGAGCGCAGGCGCTCCAGCGGCAAGGCGCCGCCGACATGAATCCTCGTTTGATCCGACATGAGGCGCTCTCCCCTCTATAGTCGCGCGTGAAACTGCGTCTTATATTTAGTTTCGTCAAGAGACCAAATAGAGCCCGAGCGAGACGATGCGAAACGAGCAATTCCCGGATCAGGCCTGTTCCGTGGCGCGGGCGCTGGAGATCGTCGGCGAATGGTGGACGCTGCTCCTCATCCGCGAGGCTTTTCTCGGAACGCGACGCTTCGGCGAGTTCGAGCGCAATCTCGGCGTCGCCAAAAATGTGCTGAGCGAGCGGCTGTCCAAGCTCGTCGCCTGTGGCGTGCTCGAACGCGTCGACGTTCCGGGGCGCGGCAATCCGCGCGATTACCGTCTGACCGAGAAGGGCCGCGACCTGTTTCCGGTTCTGGTGGCGCTGATGCAATGGGGCGACCGCTGGGCGGCGCCGGCGGGGCCTCCGCTGCGGCTGCTGGAGCGGTCGACGGGCGAGGAGATCGCGGCGCTGTGCGTGAGGGGCGCCAGCGGCGCGGCGCTCGCCCCGCAGGAGGTGAGAATCGCCCCCGGTCCCGGCGCGGATGAGAAAATCCGCCGGCGCCTGGCCGACGCGGCTTCGGAAATACTCCCGAGATGACGGCGGCTCCGGCCACCGCTATCCTCGCCATGGCGCCGTCGATGCACCGGGCGGGCGGGCCGAGACGAACGAGGGTTGAACCCTCGGCCGGTTTCGTGTGAATGCTCTCCACTCTCACCTGGATCGCCGGCTCGATGATGCGCAGCTTTTTCAATGTCGCGCCCGGCGCCGCCGGAACATCTCGCGGAACGGAAGCGGGCGGCGCATCCGTTCGGTCGGGACGAAAAGCGACGCTCGCGCCGTCCTTTTTCCGCAATGCGGCGTTCGAATGTCGCTTCTGACATGAGCTTGAGAGCAGACCCGGCCGAACGTCTGATAACGCAGCCCGAGAGCGAGGGACCTGCGAAGCCTTCGCTCGCGCCCATTATTCTTTCGGCGCTGGTCCATATTTTCGTCCTGGCCGTCTTTCTGCTCGAGCAAATGCTGGTGTCGATCGATATTCCGACGATGGAACAGGAAATTCCGCTCGAAGTGGTCGCCGAGGCGCCGCAGCCGCCACAGGAACAGCCGCAACCAGAGCCGGAGCCCGAGAAAGAGCAGCCCAAGCCCGAGGAGAAGGAGAAGCAGAAGCCTCCGCCGCCGCAAAAGCTCGTCGACGACGAGAAGCCCGCCTTCGACGCGCCGCGCGCGCCGAATCAGGAGAAGCTCGACCGCGAGGCGCCGGATCAGGAGACCAAATCCGCTCGTCGCGAGCCGCCCAATGAGCAGCGCGCCGCCAAGCCTGCGCAGGAAAAATCCGCCGATCCGCAACAGCAGCAGGCGGCCAGAGCCGAGCCCGCGCCGGCGACGCCCAAGGCGGAGGAGGACAAGCCCGACGCCGAGATCGTCGAGCAGGGGCAGCCGCAGCTCGAGGCGCGGCTCGACGACAGGCGGGGCGATGTCGAGATCAAGGCCTCGCCCGAGCCCAAGCCGAAATCCATCGCCGATCAGCTCGCCTCGCTGGAGCCGCTGCCGGATTTCAAGCTTTCCGGCTCCTCCAGGCCGGCGCCGGTCAGCGGCGGCACGGCGAAGACCACTTATCTCTCCGTCCTCTACGGGCTGATAATACCGCATTTGCATGTGCCGCCGCCCTTGCGCAACAAGACGACGCCAAATCATGGCGTCGTCGTGTTCTTCATCGACGAGGGCGGGCATCTCACGCATCAGGCGGTCTATCGCTCGAGCGGCTTTCCGGAGCTCGACAACGCCGCCCTGGCCGCCGTGCGCCGCGCCGCGCCTTTCCCCGCGCCGCCCTATGGCCATCCGCGCGGCATCCAATTCCACTTCGATCCGAAATGAGGGCGTTTTGAGCGTGATGTCGGCGGCGCGTGATGCGGCCGTAAATGGCGCATTATTGCGCGTGACGGGCCTTTCCAAATCCTATCGCGGGCCGCAGGGGCCGCTGCCCGTTCTGCGCGGCGTCGACCTCGCGCTCGCCGCCGGGACGAGCCTCGCGCTGATGGGCGAGTCGGGCAGCGGCAAGAGCACGCTGCTGCATCTCGTCGCCGGGCTCGACCATGCCGATAGCGGCGCCATTCGCATCGACGATGTGGAAGTGACGAAGCTCGACGACGACGGCCGCGCGGCGCTGCGCCGCAAGACGCTCGGCGTCGTGTTCCAACAGTTCAATCTCGTGCCCAGCCTCACCGTCGGCGACAATCTCGCTCTGCAAGCGCGGCTCGCCGGCCATTACGATCGCGATTGGCGCGACGCGCTCGCCGAGCGCCTCGGCCTTTCGGCGCTGCTCGATCGCTATCCCGAACAATTGTCGGGCGGGCAGCAGCAGCGCGTCGCCGTCGGCCGCGCGCTGGCGCCGCGCCCGCGGCTGCTGCTCGCCGACGAGCCGACCGGCAATCTCGATGAAGCGACCGGCGACGCCGTGCTCGATCTTCTGCTCGAGCTCTCCGCCACAGCGGGCGCCGCGGTGCTGATGGTCACGCATAGCGCGCGGCTCGCCGCGAGGCTCGACCGCCGCGTCACGCTCGCCAGCGGAAGGCTCGCTCTATGAGGCAATTTCTCTATGCGCTGGCGACTCTCGCGAGCCATTGGCGGCGGCGGCCCGGCCAATTCGCCGCGCTCTTCGTCGGCCTCGCCATAGCGACTGCGCTGTGGAGCGGCGTCGCGGCGCTCAACGATCAAGCGCGCCGTAGCTATGACCATGCGGCCGGCGCGCTCGGCCTCGGCGCCTCGCCGAGCCTCGTTGCGACGAGCGGCGGATTTTTCGCGCAGGATATTTTCGTCGCTCTGCGGCGCGCCGGCTGGAAGGTCTCGCCGATCCTCGAGGGGACGATCCGCCTCGGCGACAAATCCTATCGTCTCGTCGGCGTCGAGCCGCTGACTCTGCCCAAAATCTCCAGCGCCAAAATGCCGACGGGCGAGGCGCTGAATGATTTCCTCGGCCCGCCCGGCCGTGCGCTGGCCGCGCCGCAAACTCTGCGCGCGCTCGGCCTCGCCATGGGCGCGACGCCGAGGATCGGCGACGCGGATAGGCTGCCGCCGCTCGCCATCGCCGAAGACCTCTCGCCGGGAATGATCGTCGTCGACATCGGCGTCGCGCAACGCCTGCTGCATCGGCCGGCGCGTTTGTCGCGCCTGCTCATCGCCGAGGAGCCCGCGCCGGATGCGCCCGCGCTCGCAGCCGTCATCGGCGAGGCTCTACGCCGCGTCGAGGCGGATGAGGCGCCGGAACTCGCCAAGCTCACCGACAGCTTTCATCTCAACCTCACCGCCTTCGGCCTTCTGGCCTATGTGGTCGGGCTGTTCATCGCTCATGCGTCTTTCGGCCTCGCCTTCGAGCAGCGCCTGCCCCTTATCCGCACGCTGCGCGCGATCGGCGCCTCCTTGCGCGCGCTCGCCTTCGCGCTGATCGCGGAGCTGATGCTGCTCGCGCTTCTCGCCGGCGCGGCGGGAATGGTCGGCGGCTATCTCATCGCCGCCGCTCTGCTGCCCGATATGGCCGCGAGCCTCGAAGGACTCTATGGCGCCGAGCTCGACGGCGCGCTCGGCCTCGCGCCCTCCTGGTGGATATCCGGAATCGGCATGGCGCTGATCGGCGCCGCGATCGCCGCGGCGAGCGGTCTCGTCAAGACTCTGCGCCTGCCCGTGCTCGCCATAGCGCAGCCCTTCGCCTGGCGCGAGGCGCAGCGGCGTTGGCTGCGCCGCCAAGCGGCGCTCGCCGCTCTCGCGCTCATGGGCGCGGCGGCGGCGCTGCTCTTGGGCGAAGGGCTCGAGGCCGGCTTCGTCTCCATGGCGGGATTGCTGCTCGGCGCGGCGCTCGCTCTGCCGCTGCCGCTCGCCGCAATGCTGCGACTCGGCGAGCGACGCGCGCGCGGACCGCTCACAAAGTGGTTCTTCGCCGATGCGCTGCAGCAGCTTCCCGGCCTCTCGCTGGCGCTGATGGCGCTGCTGCTCGCGCTCTCGACCAACATAGGCGTCGGCTCGATGGTGGAGGGCTTCCGTCGCACATTCGCGCAATGGCTCGATCAGCGCCTCGTCGCGGAAATCTATTTCGAAGCCGCGAGCGAGACGGACGCGCATCGGATCGAGACCTGGCTCGCGAGCCGCGAGGACGTCGCCGCCATTCTGCCGCTGTGCAAGGCGAAGACGACTCTGCGCGCCTCGGCTATCGAAACCGCTTGGCCCGTCGAGATCGTCGGCGCGCCGCCGCATGAGACATTCAGCGCGCATTTTCCATTGCTCGAAACGCGCGCCGACGCTTGGGGCTCCGTCGCGCGCGGCGAGGCCGCCCTCGTCAGCGAGCAGCTCGCGCGGCGTCTTCGTCTGGAGCTCGGCTCTCATTTGGACATACCGACGCCGACAGGCGATTGGCGCGTCGAGATCGTCGGACTCTATCCCGATTACGGCGCCGCCAAGGGCCAGCTGCGCGTCGATCGCGATGCGCTCGTATCGCGCTGGCCGGACGCGCGCAAGCTCGACTATATGCTGCGCGCCAAGGCCGAATCCGCGCCCGATGTGATGCTCGCGCTGCAATCGGAATTCGGAGCCGGCGTCGCGCGCATCATCGATCAGGCGGCGCTGAAGCAGCGCTCGATGACCATATTCGAGCGCACTTTCGCCGTCACCGCCGCGCTCGACACGCTGACGCTCGTGGTCTCGGCCATTGCGCTATTCGCCAGCCTCACCACGCTCGCCGCCGCGCGCACGCCGCAGATCGCGCCGCTCTGGGCGGCGGGCGTCTCGCGGCGCAGCCTCTCTCTGCTCGAATTCGTGCGCGTCACGCTGTTCGCGGCGGCGACGGCGCTCGTCTCCGTGCCGCTCGGCCTCGCGCTCGCTTATGATCTCGTCGCCATCGTCAATGTCCGCGCCTTCGGCTGGCGCCTGCCCTTTCATGTGTTTCCATCGCAATGGCTCGAAGTCTTCGCTCTGGCGCTGCTCACCGCCGCGCTCGCCGCGCTATTGCCCATTCGCCGTCTCGCGCGCATCGCGCCGGCCTCGCTGCTCGCGGTCTTCGCCAATGAACGCTGACGCGATGCGCGGCCTCTTCCTCTCGCTGGCGCTGTGCGCCGCCTCTTTCGCCCACGCAGAGGGTTTCGCCGGCCTCGGCGATGAGGCTCGAGGCTTCGCCGAGCCGCAGCCCGGCCATAGGCTCGTCTTTCCGCGCGATCATGGCGCGCATCCGCAATTTCGCATCGAGTGGTGGTATCTCACCGCCAATCTGAAAGACGAGTCCGGCAAATCCTATGGCGCGCAATGGACCTTGTTCCGTCACGCCCGCGCGCCGCAGGACGGCGAAGGCTGGGACAGTCCGCAAGCCTTTGTCGCGCACGCGGCCGTCACGACGGACACGCTGCATCTCTTCACCGAGACCCGCGCGCGCGGCGGCGTCGGACAGGCGGGCGTCGAGGCGGCGCCATTCCGCGCCTTTATCGATAATTGGTCCTTTTCCGCGACAGAATCCAATCTCTCCGGCGCGAGCATAGCCGCCGTCACGCCGCGCTTTCGCTACACGCTCGCGCTCGCCGCCGACGAGCCGCTCGCGCTGCATGGCGAAGCCGGCTTCAGCCGCAAATCGGAGAGCGGACAGGCCTCTTATTATTACAGCCAGCCTTTTTTCCGCGTCGAAGGCGCGCTCGCCATAGACGGCGCCGAGCGCAAGGTCACGGGCCGCGCCTGGATGGACCATGAGTGGAGCAGCCGCCCGCTCGCCGCGGATCAGAAAGGCTGGGACTGGTTCTCGCTGCATCTCGACGGCGGCGCAGCGCTGATGCTGTTTCGCTTACGCAGCGACAAGACGCTCCCCTTCGTCTCGGGAAGCTTCATCTCCGCCGATGGCGCGGCGCGCGCGCTCGCGCGCGACGATATTTTTCTCGAGCCGCTGGAGCAGAGCCTCGTCTCCGGCCGCCTGCTGCCCATACGCTGGCGTGTGCGCGTCGCGAGCCTTCGCCTCGACATAGAGGCGAAGCCGCTCAATTCGCAGAGCTTCATGGGAACTGGCCTCGGCTATTTCGAAGGGCCCATCGCCGTCTTCGGCTCACATCGCGGCGAGGGCTACCTCGAGATGACGGGATACTGAAGCGCCGGCTTCGATTCTCCGCCGAAGCTTGATCCAAATGTCATCGGCTCTATCCATACTGGGACGCTTTCTTCTGACGCAGCGCTCTCGCCGGACGCGTTTCCGGCGGCGTATCGCCAAGGGATTTCTCACATGTATCTGTCGCCGACCTTTTTCCTCGATCTCGGCCTGCGCACATTCACGAACAATCCCTTCTTCAGCCGCGATCGTCCTATTCTCGCCGCGGGCGAGAGCGACTTTCGCCTGCTCGAGGGACAAGAGGGGCTCGTCGTCACTCTGGGGCCGAACACGGCGTTTTTCGATCGTCCCAATCGCTCCGTCTGCCGCTGGCCGGGCGTCAAGACGATCCCGCGCCAGAGCCCGCACGCGATTCCGCAGCGCTCCTTCTTCGCCAATGAGAGCAACGCTTTTCTGCAGATATTCTGCGGCGGCGGCGACGTTCGGCTGAACCGCGTCGCCACGCTCGGCGATCAGCGGCAGATTCTCCTCTCCGCCGGCGCCGGCAATGTCGTCGAGAAAATCGATCTCGCCGAGCTCGCGCGCGAAGGCGCGCCGGCGCTTAAGTTTCTTCAGCCCTCCTATCTCTGCTCCTCGGCCGAGGTGGCGATACATTCGACTCCCTGCGACGCCGCCACCATGAGCTGGGCGCGCGCGCCTTATGTCTATCGCGCGGAAGAATTGGAGAGTGCGGGGAGACAAGCGATTCTCTGCCTTTCCGGCCGCACAATGGTCTGGTGCGAACGGCTCGCGCCGGGCGAGAGCCGCGATTTCGCGCTCGGCAATGTCATCGCCGCGACCGAGAATATCGATTCGAAGCTGCGCCCGACGAGCCAATGCCATCCAGACGACGAAGACCACGCGCCGGTCTCGATCGTCGCAAAGCCAGTGCGGACGCGCCTGCGCGAATTCATCGAAGCGACAGGCATTTTATTCGAATCGATGCGGGCGCGCGAAGGCTTCCTCGTCTGCGAATTGACCAATCGCTCCGAGCGCCCGGCCTATGTCTATGTGCAGCTCAACAAGGACAGCTTCTATGGAGGCTCGGGCTTCGTCGGCGTCATGGTGAAGCTCGTCTCGGCGTTCTTGCGCATGTCGCATCTGCCGCTACGCTGAGCCGCCGCCTGTCGATCGCGCGCGACCCGGCTGCTTCAAGGAAAAAGACGGCCCTGGTAAACATCTGAGGGCGAGACGAAAAAAGCCGCGGCCCGGCTCTCACTCGATCGTCACCTCCACGACGCGCGAGCCGCCCGGCCGCAGCGGCAGACGCGCTTGAAATCGATGCGTTCCGGGCTGCATGGGCCAAAACGCCGGCTTGTCCGCATCGGCGAGCTGAAACGGCCTGCCGTCCACCATCCAGAGAATTTGCTCCACCGAGGCGGGGGCCGAGACGCGCAGGGCGAGGCGATCGAGCGCCGCCGGCTGCTCGGGATTGCGCCAAATATGGGTTCGATTCTCGGGCGTCGCGATCGCGAGCTCGAGATTTTCGTCGAGCGGCGCAGGCCGCGACGCGCTGCTCGCGCCGACGGGCAGGGACTGCGCTCTCTCCGGCTTCACCCATTCCACCAGCGTTTCGCCGCAGCTTCCGTCGCTGCGTCCGCCGGCGAGGCACATTTCCATCGGCGCGCGGCCCCGCGGCGGTGGAAAGGTCCCCGCCTCCGTCTCGCCGGGCCTTGCGCCCTGAATGAGAGTCAGCGCCGCATGAGCGAGCCGCGCGCTCGAGGAAGCGCCGCTCAGCCTGTTCATCGCGCCGGCGTCGCCGCGGCCGACCCATACGCCGACGACGGCCTTGCGCGAGAATGCGATGGTCCAAGCGTCGCGATAGGCCTGCGACGTGCCGGTCTTCACCGCCACGGCGAAAGGATATTCGAGCGGCCCATAGCGCGGGAAGCTCGGCAGACGCGCGAGCGGATCGGCCAGCATGGAGGTGACGAGCCGCGCCGTGTCGCTCGACATAACGCGAATGGAGCGGCGGCGCGTCTGCTCCTTCGCGAAGACGAGATCGGACAGCAGGCCGTCCTCGGCGAGCGCGCCATAAGCGCGCATCAAATGCTCGAGCCGCGTCGGCAGCGCGCCGATCGCCATGGAGAGGCCGAAGGATTCCGCCGGGGCCTCGAGATCATGCAGGCCGAGATCGTGCAGAAATTGGAAATTGGCCTCGAGCCCGACCCGGCGCATGAGATTGGTCGCGGGCACATTGCGCGAATTGGCGAGCGCCTGCCGCGGCAGCATCGGCCCGAGAAAGGCGCCATCGGCATTGTTGACGCCGGCTGCGCCCTCTGGAACATCGGCGAGGAGATCGGTGGGCTCGAGCGCGCCGCGCTCGAATGCGAGCGCATAGACGAAAGGCTTCAGCGTCGAGCCGGGCGAACGCAGAGCGCGAGTGAAATCGATCGCGCCGTCGCGCCAGTCGCGATAATCGGAGGAGCCGATATCGGCGAGCACCGCGCCCGTGCCGCGCTCCACGACCATGAGCGCGACCTGCTGCGCGCCCGCCGAGCGCCACAGCGAGAGATAACGACGCGCGACATGCGCGAGCTTCTCTTGCAATGAGAGATCGATCGTCGCGCCGATGCGCGGATCATGAGCCGAGGCCGGCGCTATGAGGCCCTCGCGTACGAGCCTCTCATAGCGCAATGCGAGATGCAGCGCCTCCGGCCGCCGCGCGGCGCCGATCGGGCGCAGAGTCGCGAGCTGCCGCTCCGCGAGCGCGATTTGCGCCGGCTCGACGCGATTTTCGCGCGCGAGATAAGTCAAAGCGCGCGCCGCCCGCGCGCGCGCGAGGGCGAGCCCGCTCTCGCGAAAGAGATTCATGCGGCCGGGCGATTGCGGAACGGAGGCGAGCAGCGCGATCTCGGCGAGCGAGAGATCCGCGACCGGCTTGTCGAAATAAAAGCGCGCGGCATGGGCTATTCCATGGCTGCCATTGCCATAGGGCGCGAGACGCAGATAATGCGCGAGCACGGCGTCATGACCCTTGCGCGCGACGAGCGCGAGCGCCGTCGCCGCTTCCACGATCTTGGCGGAGACGCTGCGCGGCGCGGGATTTTGCATCCGCGCGACCTGCATGGCGATGGTGGAGGCGCCCTCGCGGCGCTTGCCCCCGACGAGATTGCGCCATGCCGCGCGCAATAATGCGCGCGCATCGACGCCCCCATGCGAGGCGAAGCGGCGATCCTCGAGCGCGAGCGTCGTGAGCGCGACCCGCTGTGGAATGTCACGCAATGGCCAATAGCCATAGTCGATCCGCGCAGCATCACGCGCGCCGATCTGCGTGAGAAAAGCGCCGTTGCGGTCATAGACCATCGGCGTCGGCCGCGGCGCGACGAGAACGGCGCGGGAAAGGGCGGTATGGGCGAGGAGGGCGGTCGGAAGAAGCGCGATGATAAAGAATAGCAACAAGAGCGCGGGCCCCCTCCTTCTCCCACTCGTGGGAGAAGGTGTCGCGCGAATGCGCGACGGATGAGGGTCCGGGGGGCCGCGAGAGCCCTCATCCGGCTCACTGCGTTCGCCACCTTCTCCCGCAAGCGGGAGAAGGAAACCGCGAAGCGACTTCATTTCGTGATTTCCACGCGCTTGCCGGCGCTCTGCGCTTGCAGCCCTTTCTTATACATCGTCTCGACGACGCCCGGCGGCTCGGTGAAGGCGCCCGCCGTCTGCGCCTTGGCGCGGAAGGCGAAGCGATAGCTTCCCTTCGGCAGCTGATCGTAAGCATAGAACACGCGATCGTCGCCGAAGGAGACGCTGGTCGGCGCCAGCGTCGGCGCGCTCGACGGCTGCGCCTCGGCGGGCGCCGTCGCGAGATTGGGGTTCAGTGGCTCGAAGCCGGCCGGCAGCGGCAGCGAGATCGCCACATGGGTGCGAGCCTGCGGATTGACGAGCTCCGCTGTTTCCTCGATCACATCGCCGATGGCTAGCTTCACGACGCCATTCTCCGCCGCGATTTTTTCCAATGGCGCATCCGCTTTGCCGACGCGCAGAATATCGCGCGTCAGCGCGAAGCCTTCGCTCACCGGCAAAGCCTTCGCGCCGCTCTCTTGCGGCTCGTATCGCGTCTCGACCAGCGCCACGATCGGCGCGGTTCCACGATTGACGATCGTCAGCGCCGCAGGAGCCGTGCTCGTCTCGCGCAGGATGGGATTATTGGCGTCCAGCGTCAGCGTCCGCGGCGGCGCGCCGTCCTGCGAGAGCGCGAATTGCAGCGGCGTTTGCGGACGACGCCAAATCTCGGCGAGCGCATCGATCGCGGCGGCAGTGGCGTTGGTCGAGCCCCAGCCGTCGCCCTCGCCCAATCGCAGCAGCGCGTCGCGCAATAGCCCCGCGCGCGGATCGGACGGCGAGGCGACGGTGACGGCGCGCAGCATCTCCGCGAGCGAGCGCGTCTCGGATGGAAGGATGACCGCATTGCCGCCGTCCGCCGCCTGGCCTGCGTAATATTGCGCGCCATTGCGTGAGAGAATCTTCACGCGGCTCCACAGCGAATCGAGCAAGGAATCGACGATGCGCCGATCGCCAGATTGCGCGCGCGCGGCGGCGCGCGTCAGCTCCGCCACGCTGGCGCCCGCCATGAAATCGGCATGGCGCGACAGCTCGGCCACATAGGATTCGTCGAGCTTGCCGCCCTCGGCGAGCGCGATCAGCGCCTCGACGCGCTCGCGCAATTCCTCGCCGGAGAGCAGACGCGGATAATCCGAGCGCAGCGACAGCTTCAACACATTGGCGAGACGATCGGCGAGCGGCTTGTCGAACGGCTCGCCCGCGCGTTCTGCGCCGACGAGGAAAGAATAGGCCCAGGCGGTGAGCGACACATTTCCGCGCGCGCGCGGCCAGAAGGCGACGAGCCCATCGGCGTCGACCGCCTGATCGATCGCGTGGATCGTGTTGCGCACATCGCTCGAAAGACGGCTCTCGAGCCCCGCGGCCGAGAGAATCGGCGTGAAATTTTTGAGCGCCAGCGCCGAGCGCGCGAGCGAGAGGCGTTGCTCTGTGCAGCCATAAGGATATTCCACGAGCGCGTTCAATCCCGCGACGAGCCGCACCAGAGCGGGATCGCCGGCGAGCGTCACATCACGGCGGAAGGAGCCGGGCCGCGCGGCGTCGGTCGCGGCCGCGAGGGTCTTGCTCTCGCCAGGCGCGATCTCGACGATCTCATAGCGCCGCACAGGCAGGCGATCGGGCCTGATCGGCAAGTCGATCTCCACCGCATCGCGCGCATGGTCGGCTTCGCGCTCCACGCGAAAATTCAGCTTCACGCTCTCCTTGCCGGACGCGGGCTCCGGTACGCTCGCGCGAACGTCTATGCGCGCGGGCTTGTTCGCGATCCAGCTGAAAGCCTGCGACGCATTGCTCGCCAGCGTCAGCCCCTCTGCGGCGACGGAGGCTCTGCCGCCGCCGCCGGGCCCCTCGACGATGCGCGCGAGAACGGACACATCGAGCGAATCGCCCGGCCGCAGGAAGCGCGGCAACACAGGCTGCGCGACGAGCTCCTGACGAATGAGCATCTCGCCCGTCGCATAGCCGAAACGATCGGCGCCGCTCACCGCCTTGGCGCGCAGCTTGAACATTGTAAGCGAGTCGGGCAGCTTCACCTTGATCTTTGCGACGCCGTCGGCGCCGACTTTCACGCTCGGCAGATAGATCGGCACGGGCGTGAAATTCTTGCGCACGCTGACATTGGTTTCCGCACCCCATTCGTCGAGGCCGGCGTCGCCGCCAGGAATCTCCTCCAGCGGAATCTTGCCGAAGGCGAGATTGCGCGTGTCGCGCGCGGCGAGCCTCGTCTCGCGCTCGACGATGAAATCCGGCAGCGGATCGAGCGGCCGCTCCTTGGCGAGCGACAGCACCGCCTGATCGACCATCCAGAATGTCGCTTCTCCGGCGAGCGGCTTGCCGAGATCATCGGAAAGACGCAAGCTGACCTCCACCTCCTGCCCCGGCCGCGCCTTCGTCGGATAATCGAGCTTTGCGGTCACGATATTCTTGACCGGCGTCACCTCGATCCATTTGGTGGCGGCGATCGTCACCGGCTTGCCCTGGTCGATATTGGAGGCCGCCGCCGGCGCGCTGTCCTTCAAGCGTCCACGCATAACGAGGAAATGCACGGCGAGCTTCGGCGTCTGCTCCTTGCGCAGCGTGAGCGTGTAGCGCCCGAAGCCATTGGCGATGTCGATGAGCTGATAATCGAACACGCCATTGGGCTGCTCGACGATGGCGAGCGCCTTGGCGCTTTGGAACGGCGATTGGACGATGAGCGTCGCCGTCTCGCCCGGCGCATAGGATTGCTTGTCGGTCGTGATCGTCGCGGTGGAAGCCGGCGGATGCTGGAAGGTCACAGGCGTATTGCCGCCGACGAAGAAATCGACGCTCACCTGCTGACGACGGCCGATGCGATCATAGGCCTCGAGCTGCACGACATAGACGCCGGCCTCGCGCGCCTCCAGCTCTATTTTCTGCGCCTCTTTCGCGCTCGTCAGCCTGCGCTCGAGGAGCGTCTCCTCCATCACCTGCGTCACATATTTCGCCGCGCCCTGCGCGAAATCGGAAGCCTGCAGCGTCGACACCCAATTGCGCTTGATGAAGCGCATGGTGACGGGAAGTCCTTCCACGGCCTCGCCTTTGCCGTCGAGTGCGAGAAACTCCGGCGTCACCGCGCCGGGCCGCTCGACATAGCGCGACAGCTTCACGCCGAGCGCGAAAGGCGGAACGGCGATGACATTCTGCACATTGCGCACCTCTATTCCGTCGTCGCCGGTGACGGTCGCCTCGATCGAATAGCGCCGCGGCTGCGCGGTCGGCTCTATCGTCGTATCGAAGGTCATGCGCGAGGCGCCGCCGGCGTCGGTGCGCGCGTCGCGCTCCAGCACCGGCGAGGATTTGAACTTGCCCTCGCCGGAGAAGCGCGCGTCGCTCGAGAACAAAAAGCCCTCGCGTCCGGGCGGCTGAAACACATGCGGAAATTGCACGGCGCGCCATTTCACCGGCCGTTCCGAAACCAGCCCGCCGGCGAAATAACGCGCGATGAGATCGACATTGAACTCGCCGTCGAGCGGAACGATCTGCGGCGCATTGAGCACCACCTCGAATGTCGGCAGACGATAGGCCTCTTTCTTGAACGGAAACTGTCCGCAAGAGGCGGTCTGCGGCGCGTCGCCCTCGGCCTCTGCGCTTTCGCTCGGCTCGGCCTCATCGCCTTTCGTGTCGCTCTTCTTCGGCTTTGCGCCATCGGGCTCGAAGCGCAGCGAATAATCGCCGGTCGCCGGCGTCTGCGCGTCGAATTTGTGATAGAAGCTCCCGGCGGCGTCGAGCTTCACCGGAATGCGCCATTCCTGATTGCCGGGACCGGAGACGACCAGCGTTCCACCAGCTTTCGCAATGGCCAGAGCGCCATCGCGATAGGCGCGCACGAAGCCCTTTATATGCACCGGCTCCTCGGGCCGATAGATCGGCCGCTCGGCGAACACATGGCAGAGCGTGCGCGGTTCCTCCTTGCGCGGCTCCTGCGGATTCGCGGTCCAGGCGAGCCAGGCGCCATCCGGCTTCGTCCAATTCTCGCGCGCATATTCGGAGGGGCCGTCATTGGCGTCCAACACGAGCGTGTCGAGGCCTTTGGTCACGACGATGCGGCGCACATCGGCTTCCGCGCGCTTGCCGGGATCGAAAGCGAAGAAGCCGGAATTGTCGGTGGTCCCGCGCGCGAGCGTGACGAATTTGTCGCCCTTCACACCTTCGAGCCGCACTTCCGCGCCGGAGATGGGCTGCGCGGTGGCGAGCGAGGTGACGACGAAGCGCACGCGCGCGCGCTCCTCTATCGCGCTCAGCGACAGATCGGTCACTTGCGCGCGCAGCCAATGGCGTTTCTTCTCATCCACGGCGCGCAGGCCGATGAGATAGGTTCCCGGCTGTCCAGCGCCGGCGATCTTGGCAAATTCGCTCAAGAGATCGAGGCCGAATTTGGCGTCGGCGCCATTGCGGCGGATCGGCAGATCGAGCAGCGCCGAAACGGCGGGCGAGCCCAGCGCCTTTATGCGCGCGGCGATCGCCTCGGCCTCCGGCGCATCGGTCTGGCCCCAATGCGCGGGCTCATTGCCGGGCAACGGCGGCGCGGCGCTGTCCTCCGTCTCGACGCCGCTCTTGGGGAAAGGCCAGAAGTCGCGCGCGAGCGGATCGATCGCATGAATGCGAATATCGGCGCGGTCATAGCCGCGTCCGCGCAGCGGCAGCAATTGCGGGCCGAAACGTTCGACGAGCCCTTGCGCGGCGTCCCATGCGAGCGCCGGCCGGTCGCGATCGAAAGCGAAGCGAAGCGCGAAACGCGAGGCGAGCGCGCGCTTTCTGACATCGCGCAGAGCGCCCGGCGCGAGCGCCAGCTCATAGACGCGATCGGAGAGAAACTTGCCATAGACGTTGAGGCGCTTGTGGTCGATCTCGACGGAGAGATCGTCGACCGGCGGCGAGATGCGCAGCGCCTCGCGCGCGCGCAGAATGTCGATCTCGTCCGGCTGCTCGGTGAAGCTCAATGTCAGCCGGCGCCGATTGGCGGGCTGGTAATTGGAGACGGGCGCGGAGTCTTCCTCGCCCTCCGATGAAGCCGACGCCGGCGCGACGGCATAGCCGAAGGCGCAGCGCAGCACGCCGTCCTGCTTGTCGTCGCTCCAGCCGCGGCCGCAGCTCGCCTCGCTGACGGCGAAAGGCGCAGCGGAGCGTGCGCGCAATTCGAAAATCTCATCGTCGAGGCCCGGCTCGTCGGCGAGCTTCAAGCGCAGAATCGCGACCCGTCCGTCGTGAATCGAGTCGCGCAAGCGAATGGCGACGCTCTGCGCGGCGTTGCGATCGGCGCGCTCCAGCGGACGAATGTCATAATCCTTCGGCGTCAGCAGCTGGCCGCCGAGTGGAGAAATTCCCGGCGCAGGACGCAATTCGATCGTCAGCAGCCGCGCCAGCGCGGCGATGTCCACGGGCTCTGGAAAAGTGAGCGTGATCTGCTCGAGATCGGCGATCGGATCGGCGCTCTCGGTCGGATTGGTGGAAGAGGGCGTCGGCAGCAGCGCGACGAGCCGCGTCGCCGCGGCGCCCGCCTCTATATCGACGCGCTGCAGCGGCTTCCACGGCTCGGCGGGACGAAATTGCAGCGCGCGCGCGCCGATCCAGCGCCATTCGCCGGCGGGCTCGCCGGAGAGCTTGGCGAATTTCTCATGCGCGTCTTCCGGTCCGCCGGCCTTGGGGCCGATGTCGCGATCGAAGAAGATGGTGATGGGATCATAGCTGCGCAGAAATTTGTCCGGCACGATGCGCGCGCCATCGGCGCGGCGCAATTGATCGAAGGACGCCGGCTCGGCCCGCAGCGGCGCGGAGACGCAGAGACAAGCGAGAATGAGGAGCGCCATCGACGCGGCGACGATGGAGAAATGGATCGAGAAGCAAGCTATGCGTTTCATCGCCGAGCCTCGAATGGGACTGAGGGCGTTTGTCGAATGAGGAAAGCTCATCTGCCGGTCTTCCTTCCGGCCTTTTCCAAAAACTCCGCCGCCACTTCCTGCGGCGGGCCGGAGGGCGGCGGCGCGAGGCCGCGCAGAGCGAGGCGCAATGTCGTCGCGGGCGCGTCAGCGGGCGCGCGCGCCTCCACGAAATAGCGGCCGGGCTCGAGGCGCAGAATCTGCGCGGCGCCCTCTCGAAGAGTCTTGCCGGCGACATCGAGAAGACGCAGCGTGGCGCGATCCGGCTTGGCGCGCAGGCCGAGGCCGATCTCGCCGACCTTCGCCACCTCGAAGGTGAAGAGCGCCGTGCCGGCGGGGCCGAGAGCGATCGGATCAATGACGCCATCCGTCACCGGAACGACCGGCGTCGTCGCAATGCTCAGCGCGCCGGAGAGCGCGCCGTCATGCGGCGAAAAAATCTCGATGAGCGCGCGGCCGGGCGCAGCGTAGCGATGCAGCTCCACGCCGGCGGGAAATGTCTCCACCTCGCGCGCGCCATTCTGCGTGAAGGCGACAATGGCCGGCGCGCTCGTGCGAACATCGACGACGACGGGCGCGCGCAGATCGAGCGCGAAAGCCTGCGCCTCGCCATTCAGCGTCGCGGCGAAAGGCGCCGTCACATCGCGCGGCGCGGCTGCGGGCCAGGGCGATTTGCCGGCGCGCTCGATCCATGCGGCGACGAGGCCCGGCGCATGGGCGATCGTCACTTCGCCCGGCCCGGCGAGCGTGAGCGAGCGGCCGCGCTGCACGCGCCCGTCGGCGCCGACGAACACCGCTTCGCCGCCGGTCACGACGAGCCGGTCGCCCGGCTGCGCCTCGACGAGATGCGCGGTCTCGCCGGCGGCGCCGTAGAAGCGCTTGATCGCTCCGCCCGCCGTGAGCGGCTCATAGCGCTCGGCGGACGAAGCTACGCGCGCCGGCGCCGGGCGATCGGTGAGATTGACGAGCCAGAGCGCTCTCGCGCCCTCGAAACGGCGCGAGAGCGGCGCGCCATCGGCGAAAGCCGCGAAGCGGCGCGCCTCCTCCGGCGCGGAGAAAGCGGCGAGGCCGCTCGCGAGGTCGAGCGCCAGAGCGCCGGCGCCGTCGAAGACGACAGGCTGCGCCGTGAAGGGCGGGACGACGCCGGAAAACAATGCGCCGGCCTGCAATGGCGCCGCGAGGGCGACGTCGATCGCCTGCGCGGCGAGGCGCAAAGGCTCGACGCCGGCGGCGTTCCACAGGCGCGGCGGCTCCTTGCCGGCGAGCGCGAGCGCCGCGCCCGGCGCGACGGCGAACCCGCCTCCCGCCGAGACGCCCGGCTGGCCGAAGGCCGAGCGCGCCAGCCACAGCCGCGCCTTGCCGGACGGCGGCGCGGCGGCGGGCAGAATTGCGCGCTCGCTCTCGCCGAGCGTGAGCGGAATTTCGGCGCCGCTCGGCGTGAAGGCGGAGACGCGCGCCTTGGCGGCGCAATCCTCGCGCGAGAGCAGCCACAGGCTCTCCTCTTGCGGAGCCAGCGCTCCCGCCGAGGTCGGCGCGAGCAGACGTCCGCGGGCCGAGCCGGTGGCCAGCGACGACGGCGCCGCGCCTATGGCGACGAGGGCGGAGGCGGGCGCGGCGACGCGGCCGACGCAGATATTGCTGGCGAGCCCTTCGATCGGCGCCGGCTCCAGCGCAATGTCGCCGAAGCCGGCCGGCCGGCGCGTGAGGCTGCGCGCGGCGAGGGTGACGGGCGCATCGGCGCCGCCGATGGTCCAGACGCTCACGCGCCACTCGCCGCCCTCCGCCGGCCAGGCGGCGACCGGCGCAAGGCCGCGCTCACGCCCGATGACGCGCCAACGTCCATCGGCCTCGCGCTTCTCGATCGACAGCGCCGTCTCGCGCGTCGATTGCGCGGCGACCAGCATCAGCGCTCCCTCCGGCGCCGCCGGCAGGGCCAGCTCATGCGCGCCGGCGCCGGAAATCGTCTTCACGCCGGAGAATGCCAGCGGCTCGGCGGGCGCCGAAGCCGGCAGGGCGAGGCGAATCTCGACGCCTTTCGGCTCCTCGGCTTCCTGCCCGGCGGCGCTTTCGCCCTCGCCTTCGGGGCTCTGCTCCTCCGCCTCGCGCGCGGGCTGCGGCGCGCCTTGCAGCGCATCGAGCCGCAGACGATAGGCGCCCGCGGGCAGACGGCGCGAGAGAGAGATATTCCAATCCTCCGCGCGCCCCTCGAGCCGCTCGACCACGGCGCCATTCTCGTCCTCGAGCGCGCCGATCAGCTCCTTGTCGCCGAAGCTCGCAATATCGACCACGCCATCGCGCGCGATGGAGAAGGGCAGAGTCGCGGGAAGCGCGACGAAGCGCGGCGCGCCCGGCTGCAATTGCGTCGAGGCGAGCGCGATTCGGTAATCCAGCCGATCGTCATGAGCGAGGCTGCGCGCCTCGATGCGATAGGCGCCGGCGGCGAGCCGGCCCGAAAATTTGCGGCCTGCGGAGAATTTGCCGACGCTCTCGCGCGCCTCGTCGAAAATCTCCGCCACCATGCCGTCGCCTATGTCGAGCGCGACATCGGAGGGGCCGGCGAGCGCGAAGCTCCACACATCGGGATCGCGCGGCGCGCCTTTGGCGAGCGGCTCGCGCCATTGCAGCTTCTGCGGCGCGTCGAAGGGCAGCGCATGAGGACCATGGCCCTCGAGCGGCGCGGGCGTCACGATTTTGCGCAGACGCGCGACGAAACGGCCCTCGACATCCTCCGGCAGAACGACGAGGCGATAGCTTCCCTTTTCGAACCGCCGCGTGAGCTGGGCGAGCGGGCCCGGCGCGGCGAGCGGCCAGCCGTCCGCCTCCTCGAGCCGGGCGCGCCATTGCTTGCCGAGCCCCTGGAGCTCGAGCCGATAGAGTCCGTCCTCGGCGATCTCGATCGGCGCGACGGCGCCGCGGCCCCCGTCGAGCGCAGCGCGCGCCGCGCCTTCGCCGACGATGGGCGCAGTCGTCGTCATCGCCACGCTCTTCACCGAAAGGCCGAGATGGCCCGCCGATTCTCGCGCGGCGATGGCAACGCGATAGGCGCCGGCGCGCAAATAGCTCGTCACCAGCCCATTATGGCCGGGACCATTGTTCTCGCCTTCGCCGAGATGCGGAGCGAGAGCCGCGCCGAGCGAAAGGCGCGTCCGCAACCGCCCCAAAGTCTCGACGCGATAGAGCCCGCCCTCTGGAATATCGAAGCGAAACTCCCGCGTCTCGTCGCGGGCGAGATCGAACCAGACGGGCTTGGCGGAAGAAATCGCCGCCGCGGGACGCTCCTTCGCGGCCTCCGACGCCGCCGGCTCGACAGCGCGCGCATAAACGAGCGCGAGCGCTTCCGCCTCGGCGCGCGCCGGCAGACGGATGGTCGCGAAGCGATTGTCGTTTTCGATTTTCTCTTCGACGATCTCGGCCGGCGCGCGCGCCCCTCTGTCGTCGACGACGAGAATCCTGCCGCCGCGCGGGGTGCGGACGGGCAGAAGATATTCCGTCGCAGCCGGCAGCCACAAAGGCGCGGCGCCTTTTTCGAGATCGGCCGGCAACGCGATGACGCGCGGGCCTGTCAGCAGGCCCGGCGCAGAATTGGCGAGGATGAAATGCGATGCGTTCCGGTCGAGCTTCTGCTCGCCGAAGGAAACGACCGCACGAGCCGGCGGTCGCGGGAGAAGCTCCGGCGCGACGCCAGGCGGGCCGAGCGTCAGATCGACACTGCCGACCGCCCCCTCGAGCGGCGTGAGCGAGAGGACATAAAAGCCCGCCTGAAGATCATAGCGGCTCGGCAGGCGCCCATCGGCGCGGGGCGCGGCGGCGCCGAAGGCGGGCTCGATGAGCGCGCGCAGCCGCGACCCTTCGACATTGATCGCCACCGGGCCGCTGTCGGTCGCCTCGAACAGCAATGTGGTCGGCCCGCGCAGATTGAACCTGCCCCGATAGGCGCGCCCGCCCCCGATTCTCGGAAGATCGGCGGCGAGAGCGCGCGTCTTGCCGTTTTCCGTGCGCGCCAGCAGGGCGGTGGCGGGAACTTCGTCGGCGCCCTCGCCGGTCACGTCCAAGGCGACGAGATTGGGCCCGGCCGTCTCGATCGGCGCGCGGCTCGCCCGGCGCAGCGCCCGCAAGGAGAACGCCTGTCCCTCGAGGCCGAAGATTTCGACGACGCCCGGCGTCTTGCCATCGCCGCCGAGCGAGACGACGGCGACCGGCTCCCGATTGCTCTTGTCCAGCACGGCGGAAGCGGACGCGCCCTCGCCACGGCGCGCCTCTATGCGCGCGGCGACGGGCTCGGGCAGCTCCAGGCGGAACGCGTCATAGCTCGCCGGCGCCTCGAAACGCGCCGAGCCGAATGGGCCGATAACGCCATTGGCGACGCCAGCGGCCAGCGAAGCCGGCTCGAGCCGGCGCAAGAGAAAGGGCTGCGCCGCGCCGCCCTCCGGCCAGACGATCGTCTCCCCGCCATAGGCGGTCGCGACATAGCGGCCGGGCTCGACCGCGCCTTCCAGCCGCAGCCGCGTCATCGGGCGGCTGGGCTTCGTTTCGATCGTCGCGCGCGTCGGCGACAGATCGACGAGTTCGCCGCTCGCCTTCCACAATCGCAGATCGCGCAAACCGCGGCCGAGCGCCTCCACGGCGACGCGGCCCAAAGAGCCGACCTCGAGCGAATAGCTCCTCTGCGCGAGATCGCCGAGCTCGGCGGACATTGTCGCGCCCGGCGCCAGCGCCTCGCGCGCGCCCTGCTCCTGAAACGCCTCCGCGGCGAGCCGCGCCTTGCCGACCGCGCCCTTCGCGCCGAAGACGCGCAATTTGTAGACGCCTGCGTCGAGCAGGAGATCGAGACGCCCATCGCGCCGGCCGGCGACGCCGGACGTCTCGCCGGGACCCGAAATCATATCGACGAGCGCAATGGCCACGCCCGAGGCGCTATGCGCGGAAATGGCGTAGCGGCCGGGAGCCGGAATGGTCAACAGTGTGAAGCCGTCGCGATCGGCCGGCGGCTCGCTCACCGAAAATCGGCCGGGAGCCGCGCGCGGCTCGCTGCGCGCTTTGGCTGAGGGCTCGGAAGCCGCAGAGGAAACGAAAGCGCCCAGCGCCAGGCAGGAAATGGCGAAAGCCGTCGACACTTTCACGAGCAAGGCCCCGATCATGCGCAACACCCTCCGCCGCCGCGCGCGAAAGCGTCGCGCTCGAGCTTACGCCGCCGCATCTCTTCGAGTCGAGCCGGACTCTTTTCGCGCCGCGCATCCTAGGGCGGAAAAAAGCGCGCTTTTTCGTGGCGCCGCCGTGCGCGAGCGCACATTGCGACCGGAATGCGACGTTTCGCTAAGAGATCGCGCGCACCGGCATTAACCTCGAGGGAAAGTGAATTTGCGCTGCGCCCCTGTCGCCGGCCCGCCGCGCGCTACTTGCGCCGACGTGAGGCATCATGATTGCCGAATGGGATGCCTATTACGGAGGTCTTGAATGAAATCGAAAATCGCATCCGTCCTCGCCGCCGCCGCGCTGCTCGGCTCGGTCGGTTCCGCCGCCGCCTTCCCGCGCGTCGTCACCGATCTCGCCGCCTTCCGCTCGGGCCCCGGCCTCGACTTCCTGCCCATCCTCGCCGTTCCCCCGCAGGCGGTGGTCGATGTGCAGGGCCATATCGGCGGCTGGTCGCGCGTCGCCTACGCGGGCAAGATCGGCTTCATCGCCAGCTCGCTGCTCGCGCGGCCGATCATCGTCAAGCCGGTCGTGACCTCGGTCGTCGTCGCCCCCGCTCCGGCGGTCGCCGTGACCCCGGTGGTCGCCGTCGCGCCCGCGCCGGCCCCGGCTCCGGTCGGCCTGATCACGGCCCCGCTGCGCATCTTCGAGTGATCGAGAGGCGACGCGACAAACAAGGAGACGCGCGGAATTCTTCCGCGCGTCGCCGCATTCTCGACATGCGCCGGCGGCCTGCGTCGAATGATTCGACGTGTCTCGAGAAACGAGCCTGAAGCAAGGCTCGCGCTCGCTCTTTTAAAACCATTCCGTTCCGATGAAGCAGACCACTAGGCGGCGCCGACGGCTCGATGATAAGCTCGCCGCATCGAATCTCTTTTTGAAAATTCGTTTCGAGGCGCCATGCCCCCTCTCGCGATTTTCCCCTTCTGCGCCTTCGCTCTCATTCTCGCCGCGCAAGCACAGGCCAAGCCGGCCAAGGTCGCCGAGATCGTCAATTTGCGTTCCGGCCCGGGCCTCGATTTCGCGCCCGTGCTCGCCATTCCCGCCGATGCGGTCGTCGATGTCGCTCACTGCCGCTCGGCCTGGTGCCGCGTCACTTACGCGGGCTCCGGCGGCTATGTGGCGCAGCCTGCGCTCGCCGCCGTTCCCGCGCGTCCTGTCGAGACGCCGATCCTGCCGCCGCTCGGCGCCAATGTATGGCGGCGCGACATTCCCCCGCTCTACGATCCTTATGTTTCCGCCGGCCCATGGTACACCGGCCCATGGGCATATGAAGGAGCCGCCGCCGTGCAATGGCGTTACGGCTTTCCCGGCGGATATGTGCCCTGGCATCGCAACGCCACATGGCGGCCGGGCTTCGGCTGGTTCTGACGGCGCGACGCACATCGCCGCCATTGCGCGCGAAGCGCTCGTCGAAGGCCCGCGCGCAAATGCGCTTCGCATTGCGACAAAAAAGCGCGCGTCTCGTCTTATGACGCTTGCGCGCTGCGGCGGCGTCGTATGAAAGTCCAACAATTCCAGGGGAAATAACGCCTCGATTTCATTCGCCTGTGACATTTGTGCGCAGCGCGGCGCGCGCGCCGCTTTTCTTGATCGAAATCAAATCGCCATTTGGCGCGAGCGTTAGACTCTTCACTGTCATCAAAGACGAAAGAGGCGAAAGGCGTCGCATCGGCGGCGCATCCGCCCTCTTCCCGCCTGTCTGCGAGGATTGCTTCCATGGCGCCGACCGACGCTCCCGCAACCAAATCCGTAACTGTTTCCGAAGCCGCAACGACGCTTCTCTTCATCGCGCTCGCCACATTGGCCGGCTTCATCGCCTCGCGCGCGCATACGCCGGCCTATGCGTTCCACGCCGCTCTCTTCGCGCTCGGCTCGATCATCGCAGTGTTCGCATTGCTGAAACGCTATGAGCTGCGCGACGTGGAGGCGCCTGCGCAATTCATCGACGGACGCCCCAATTACAACTACGGGCCGATCCGCTTTTGCGCGCTCGCCGCATTGTTCTGGGGCGTCGCCGGCTTCGCCGTCGGCCTCTATATCGCGCTGGAGCTCGCCTTCCCGGCCTTCAATCTCGATCTGCCCTGGATCAACTTCGGGCGCCTGCGGCCCTTGCACACATCGGCGGTGATCTTCGCCTTCGGCGGCAATGTGCTGCTCGCCACCTCCTTCTATGTCGTGCAGCGCACCTGCCGCACGCGGCTCGCCGGCGAGATCGCGCCCTGGTTCGTCGTGCTCGGCTATAATTTCTTCATCCTCATCGCCGGCACCGGCTATCTGCTCGGCGTCACGCGCGGGCACGAATACGCCGAGCCGGAATGGTATGCGATACTCTGGCTCGTCGTGGTGTGGGTCGTCTATCTCATCGTCTTCCTCGCCACATTGGCCAAGCGCGAGGAGCCGCATATCTATGTCGCCAACTGGTTCTATCTCGCCTTCATCGTCACGGTCGCGGTTCTCGTGCTCGGCAACAACGCCGAGATTCCGATCTCCGTCTTCTCGCCGAGATCGGTGATCGTCTGGGCCGGCGTGCAGGATGCGATGATCCAATGGTGGTATGGCCATAACGCCGTCGGCTTCTTCCTCACCGCGGGCTTTCTCGGCATAATGTATTATTTCGTGCCCAAGCGCGCGGAGAGGCCGATCTATTCCTACCGCCTCTCCATCGTGCATTTCTGGGCGCTGATCTTCCTCTACATCTGGGCCGGTCCGCATCATCTGCACTACACCGCTCTGCCCGATTGGGCGCAGACGCTCGGCATGACCTTCTCCATCATGCTGTGGATGCCCTCCTGGGGCGGCATGATCAACGGCCTCATGACTCTCTCCGGCGCCTGGGACCGCCTGCGCACCGATCCCGTGCTGCGGATGCTCGTCGTCTCCGTCGCCTTCTACGGAATGTCGACATTCGAAGGACCGCTGATGTCGGTGAAAACGGTGAATGCGCTGTCGCATTACACCGATTGGGGCATAGGCCATGTGCATTCGGGAAGCCTCGGCTGGGTCGGCTTCGTCTCCTTCGGCGCGCTCTACTGCCTCATTCCCTGGGTCTTCGGCCGCAAGCTCTATTCGCTGAAGCTCGTCGACTGGCACTTCTGGATCGCGACCATCGGCATCGTCTTCTACATATCGGCGATGTGGGTCGCGGGCATCATGCAAGGGCTGATGTGGCGCGCCTACACGCCGCAGGGATTCTTGGAATATTCCTTCATCGAGACCACCGACGCTCTGCATCCCGAATATGTGATCCGCGCGGCGGGCGGCGGCCTCTTCCTCATCGGCGCGCTCATCATGGTCTACAATATCTACAAGACGCTGCGCGCGCCTTCGGCGGCGAGCGCCACCGAATTCTCGCCCCTTCCCGCTCCCGCGCAATAAGAGGAGAGAGACATGTCCGACATTGCGCGCAACACTCCGACGGGCGGCCTGCAGAAGCGGCTCGAGACCAATTCGATCCTGCTTCTGCTGGCGATCCTGCTGCTCGTCTCGATCGGCGGAATCATCGAGATCACGCCGCTCTTCTATCTTCACAACACGATCGAGAAAGTGGAGGGCGTGCGGCCCTATTCGCCGCTCGAGCTTTCCGGCTACAATATCTATGTGCGTGAAGGCTGCTACACCTGCCATTCGCAGATGATCCGCCCCTTGCGCGACGAAGTCGAGCGCTACGGCCATTATTCGCTCGCCGCCGAGAGCATGTACGACCATCCGTTCCAATGGGGCTCCAAACGCAACGGGCCGGATCTGGCGCGCGTCGGCGGACGCTATTCCAATGATTGGCATCGCGACCATTTGCGCGATCCGCGCTCCGTCGTCCCGACGTCGATCATGCCGGGCTATCCTTTCCTCGCGCAGACGCCGCTCGACGCCGCGCATATCGTGGAGCAGATGAAGACGCTGCGCATCGTCGGCGTGCCCTACACGGATGCGCAGATCGACAACGCCGCGGCCGATCTTTCCGCGCAGAGCGCGCCGGACGATCCGGGCGCCGAAGCGATGCGCCGCCGCTATCCCAACGCCGTCGTCTACGACCAGGCGGGCAAGAACGGGATCACCGAGGAGGATGCGCTCATCGCCTATCTGCAGCATCTCGGCGTCTCGGTGAATTTCAAGCTCTATGACGACAAAGCCGCCGTGAATGTGAGGTGAGCCATGACCGCTTATGAATCATGGCGCGAATTCGCGGCGAATTCGGGCCTTTTCTTCTTCATTCTGCTGTTCGCCGGAGCCACGGCCTATGCGCTGTGGCCGTCCAATCGCGAGAAATTCCGACGCGCCGCCGAGACGCCGTTGCGGGAGGACTGAAAGACATGTCGACGCGAGAAGCTCACAGCGAGGCGGTCCGCATCGATCCGCACACCAAGACCACGACGACCGGCCATGAATGGGACGGCATAGAGGAGCTCGACACGCCGCTGCCGCGTTGGTGGGTCGTCACCTTCTATGCGACGATCCTCTGGTCGATCGGCTATTTTCTCGCTTATCCGGCGCTGCCGACGCTCGAAGGCGGCACGCAGGGCCTCATCGGCTGGCATTCGCGCGCTTCCGTCGCGCGCGACATGGAGCAGCTGAACGAGATTCGCGGGCCCGTGCTCGAGCGGCTCGCCAACGCCCCTCTGGAGGAGATAGAGGCGCGGCCGCAATTGCTGAGCGCCGTGCGCGCATTGGGCGCGGCGGCCTTCGCCAATAATTGCGCCGGCTGCCACGGCGCCGGCGCGCAGGGCGCGAAGGGCTATCCCAATCTCAACGACGATGATTGGCTGTGGGGCGGCAAGCTCGCCGATATTCGCCGCACCATAGAGCATGGCGTGCGCTGGGACGTCGATAAGGAGACGCGCAGCGAGACCATGCCCGCCTTCGGCCGCGACGGACTGCTCGACGCAAAGCAAATCTCCCTCGTCGCCGATCAGCTCCGCGCGATGGCGAAGCTACCCGGCGGCATGGCGACGGCGCAGGGCGCCAAGCTCTTCGACGACAATTGCTCCGTCTGTCATGGCGTCGACGGCAAAGGCAATCGCGACATGGGCGCGCCCAATCTCACCGATGCGCTGTGGCTGTTCGGATCGGACAAGGAGACGATCGCGAGCCGCATCGCCAATGGCGGCGGCGGCGTGATGCCGGCCTGGAAGGATCGCCTCGACGAGCCGACGATCAAGGCGCTCGCCATCTATGTGCACACGCTCGGCGGCGGCGAGTGAAGGAGCGAAAAATGACGAGCGCCGATATGGGCAAGGCCAAGAGCGGCTCGCTCTATGCGCCGCGCAAAGCCATCTATCCGAAAGAGGTCGACGGAAAGTTCCGCCGCATCAAATGGGGGCTGCTGGCCTTCACTCTGGCGGTCTACTATCTGCTGCCTTTCGTGCGATGGGATCGCGGCCCCGATGCGCCATCCCAAGCCGTGCTCGTCGATTTTCCGCATCGGCGTTTCTATTTCTTCTTCATCGAGATATGGCCGCAGGAGGTCTATTATCTCACCGGCCTCCTGATCCTCGCCGCGCTGATCCTCTTCCTGATGAATGCGCTCGCCGGGCGCATATGGTGCGGCTATCTCTGCCCTCAAACCGTGTGGACCGATCTCTATCTCTCCGCCGAGCGTTGGATAGAGGGCGATGCGCGCGAGCGCGCCCGCAAGGACGCCGGCCCGCGCAGCGCGAAGATATGGCGCGAGAAGATCGCCAAACATGCGCTATGGCTATTGATCGCCTGGTGGACCGGCGGCGCCTGGGTGCTCTATTTCGCCGATGCGCCGACGCTCGTCTATGAGCTCGCGACCTTCCAGCCGGGAATTTCGGAAGCCTATATTTGGATCGGCATTCTCACCTTCACCACTTACATGCTCGCCGGCCATATGCGCGAGCAGGTGTGCCTCTATATGTGTCCCTGGCCGCGCATACAGGCCGCGCTCACCGACGAATATGCGCTGAATGTCGCCTATCGCTATGATCGCGGCGAGCCGCGCATGTCGCTGAAGCAGGCGACTGCGCTGCGCGCCGCTGGCGCGCCGGTCGGCGATTGCGTCGATTGCGGCCAATGCGTCGCCGTCTGCCCGACCGGCGTCGACATTCGCAAAGGCGCTTCGCTCGGCTGCGTGCAATGCGGATTGTGCATAGACGCCTGCGACAGCGTGATGGCGAAGATCGGCCGCTCCCAGAGCCTCATCGCCTATGACACGCAGATGAATTGCGAGCGCCGCCGCAAGGGCGAGGCGCCTCTCTACAAGCCCCTGCGCGCCCGCACGCTCATCTATGCGGCGCTCATCGTCGCGATCGGCGCGCTCATGTCCGTGAAGCTGGCGACGCGCGACGATTCGCGCCTTTCCGTGCTGCATGATCGCAATCCGCTCGCCGTGACGCTGAAAGACGGCGCCGTTCGCAACGCCTATACGATCCGCTTCGCCAATATGAGCGCCGAGCCGCGCCGCTTTCTGCTGGAGACGAGCGGCGTCGAAGGCGCCGAGGTGGAGATCGTCGGCGTCGAGCCCGACGCCGAAGGCCGCATGATCGTCGGCGTCGGCGCCGATCAGACACGCGAGACGCGCGTGCTCGTCACATGGCGCGGCGCGCGCAAGACAAAGGGACAGACGCCGATCCTCTTCATCTCGAAAGATGTGGAGAGCGACGCCGCGGTCTCCATTCGAGACGTGTTCGTGACCCCGTGAGGAGAAAGCCATGTCGCAGACCAATCTGATGCGCGCGGCGCCGCAGCGCCGCCTCGGCGGTCGGCAAGTTCTCTTGCTGCTCGTTTCGTTTTTCGGCGTCGTCGCCGCAGTCGACGCCGCGATGATCTACTTCGCCGTCTCCACCTTCCGCGGCGAGGAGACCAGCCGAGCCTATGAGAAAGGCCTCACCTATAATCTCGACATCGCCGGCGCACATGCGCAGAGCGCGCGCGGCTGGAAAGTGGAGGCGACGATCCTGCGTCGCGGCGCATGGGAGAATCTCGTTTCCGTCACGCTGCGCGACGACAATGGCGCGCTGACCGGGCTGAAGCTCGCCGCGGAGATTCGCGCGCCCGTCGATGGCCGCAAGGATGTCGCCGTCGATCTCGCCGAGGCCGCGCCCGGGCGCTATGAGGCGCCGATCGTCATCGAATCGGGCTGGCGCGATCTCGTGCTGATCGCGACGCGCGAGGGCCGTGAAATGTTCCGCTCCAAGAGCCGCATCCGCATCGATTGAGCTCGCGCCATGACGATGGACGTCGATTTCTCCGCTCTCGCGACGCATGGCCCGGATGGCGCGCGCCGGCTGGAGCTGGCGCTGGACGGCATGACCTGCGCCGCCTGCATTTTCGAGATCGAAGCGGCGCTGAAGGCCATTCCCGATCTCACCGCGGCGCGCGTGAATTACGCCGATCGCCGCCTCTCGCTGGAATGGGCGGCGCCGAATTTCGACTTCGCCGCCGTGTCGGAAAGGCTGCGCCGCATGGGCTATCGCGCGCGGCCCTTCGAGCGCGAGAGCGGCGAGCGCGCCGAGCGCGAGACCTCGCGGCGCCTGCTGCGCTGCCTCGCCGTCGCCGCTTTCGCCTCGGTGAATGTGATGATGCTGTCGGAAGCCGTCTGGCTCGGCGGCGATATGGATGCGACGACGCGCGATTTCTTCCATGGCGTCTCCGCGCTCATCGCTCTGCCGGCGGCGGCCTTCGCTGGCCAGCCATTCTTCGCGAGCGCCTTCGCCGCGCTGCGCGCGCATCGTCTGAATATAGATGTTCCCATCTCGCTCGGCGTGCTGCTGTCGCTCGCAATGTCGGTCTATGAGACGCTCACCCACGCGCCGCACGCCTATTTCGATTCGGCGACAATGCTGCTCGCTTTTCTGCTGCTGGCGCGTTATCTCGATTGCGCGATGCGCCGCAAGACCCGCGCCGTGGCCGCCAATCTCGCGGCTCTGCGCGCGCCGGCCGCTTGCCGCCTCGGCGCGGATGGCGCGCAATCCTATGTTCCGCTCGCGGCGCTGGCGCCGGGCGATCACGCGCTCGTCCGCCCCGGCGAGCGCATTCCCGCCGATGGCGTCGTCTTATCGGGGGACTCCCGTCTCGACGAGAGCCTCGTCACCGGAGAGACGCGACGCCGTTCGGTCGGCGCCGGCGACACGGTCTATGCGGGAGCGATGAATTTCGACGGGGCGCTGACGATTTGCGTGCAGGCGGCGACCGGCGACTCGCTCATCGACGAGATCGAGCGCCTGCTGGACAAGGCGACAGCGGCGCGCTCGCGCTATAGGCGGCTCGCCGATCGCGTCGCGCGCCTCTACGCGCCGCTGGTGCATCTCGCCGCGCTCTGCACGGCGCTCGCATGGCTCCTCGCCGGCGCCTCGCTGCATGATGCGCTGGCGACGGCGATCGCCGTGCTCATCGTCACCTGTCCTTGCGCGCTGGCGCTCGCCGTCCCCGCGGTGCAAGTGGCGGCGAGCGGCGCGCTGTTTCGCGCCGGCGTTCTGCTCAATTCGGCCGATGCGCTGGAGCGTCTCGCCGAGATCGACACTGTCGTCTTCGACAAGACCGGCACGCTGACGACGCCGGAGCCTCGTGTCGCCAATGCGCAAGAGATCGAGCCCGAGCTGCTGATGCTCGCCGCGCGCCTCGCGCATTCGAGCCGCCATCCGCTCGCGCGCGCAGTGGCGCGCGAATATCCCCGCGCCGTTCCGCTCGAGGGCGCGCGCGAAGAGCAAGGCGCAGGCGTCGTCGCCATAGTCGACGGAATCGAGGCGCGCCTCGGCGATCCATGCTTTTGCGGGGTCGAGCGCGATTGCGCCGCGGCGGCGCGCGACGAGTCCTCGGTGATCGCTTTTCGTCACGGCGAGCGCAGCGCGGCGCTCGTCGTACGGCAGACATTGCGGCGCGACGCGCGAGACGCCATCGATGCGCTCACGCGCCGCGGCCTGCGCATTATCATCTTGTCCGGCGACCGCACGGCGCCGGTGGAGGCGGCGGCGCGCGCGCTCGATGTCGCAGAATGGCGCGGCGCGATGAAGCCCGCCGATAAGGTCGCGCGACTGGAGGCGCTGCGGGCGCAGGGGCGCAAGGTTCTGATGATCGGCGACGGCGTCAATGACGCGCCTGCGCTCGCCGCCGCACATGTGTCGCTGTCGCCGATCGACGCGGCGCAGATCGCACAGGCCGCCGCCGACGCCGTCTTCCTCGGCGAAGAGCTCGCGCCCATCGTGACGACGGTCGACGCGGCGCGGCGCGCACACGCGCTGATGCGGCAGAATCTCGCGCTCTCGCTTCTCTACAATGCTGTGGCGGCGCCGCTCGCAATGGCGGGCCTGCTGACGCCGCTCATCGCGGCCCTCGCAATGTCGAGCTCTTCGCTCATCGTCACGCTCAACGCCTCGCGCGCCGGCCGCGTGAGCGCTGCGCGTGAATTGGAGGGAGCGAGGGCGCGGTCGCCGCGGACGGATGGCCCGAACGGGAGCGGGCGCGCCGGGGACGAGTCGCGAGAAGCGCGTCGCGTAGAAGAAGAAGAGGGAATCGCCGCATGAATGTCCTTCTCTTTCTCGTTCCGCTGGCTCTGCTGCTCGGCGCGCTCGGCCTCGCGGCATTCGTGTGGTCGCTGAATGCGGGTCAATATGAGGATCTCGAAGGCGCCGCGGCGCGCGCGCTCTCGGACGACGATGTCGAGGATGGACGATGAGCTTCGATCCGCTGATCGCGCGGCCGAGCGAGACGCTCTGCCTCTGCCCGCGCATCGACGAAAATACGGATGCGTCCTCGACGCGGCGGCTCGCGCTCGGCTTCGGCCTCGCCGTGCTGGCGCAAGCGCTCGCGCTCGCGCAATTGCCGCAGGCGGCGTTGCTCATCGCGCCGCGCGCGGAGCAGATCGGCTGGCCGCTGGCGCTGCTACTCATCGGCGCGGCGCTCGCGTCCTTTCCGGCGGCGGCGCTCGTCGACGGCTTCGGACGCCGGGCGGCCTTCGCGCTCGGCGCGAGCCTCGGCGTCGGCGGCGGATTGCTCACGGCTTTCGGCATGACGCACGGACATTTTCCGGCGTTCTGTCTCGGCGCGCTATGGCTCGGCCTCGCGCAAGGTTTCGGGCTTTTCTATCGCCATATCGCGGCCTCGGCGCTCGGCGGCCTGCGCGTGCTGGCGGGCGGCGCGCTCGCCGCTCTGGCCGCGCCGCTCGTCGTCCACGCTTCGGAGTTCGCGGGAGGAGGAGCGGCGAGCCTGCTCTGCGCGGCGCTGCTTCAGCTCGCCGCGCTCTTTCTGGCGCTGCGTCTTCCGCATGGTTTCTCAGAGGTGAACGCGTCGGTTTCGAGCGCCGCCGCGGTCGATGGCGCGTCCTTCCGCTCGGCGACGCATTTCGCTCTGGCGACGCTCGCCGGCGCGGCGGCTTGGGCGATGATGGCGGCGGCGATGCTGCGCGGCCCGCTGTCGCTCGCTCTGTGCGGAGCCGCTCAGAGCCTCATCGGCGGGGCGATGGCGTGGCATCTCCTCGCAATGTATGGCCCGGCCGCTCTGGCGGCGCGCTTTCCCGCGCGCTTTCCGCCGCTCGCGAGCCTCGTCGCCGGGCTCGTCCTGCTGGCCGGGGCTTTCGCCTCGCTCCGGCTCTCGACCTCGCCCGCGCTTCTCGCGGCGGCGATGGCGGCGGTCGGCGTCGCCTGGTCGCTCGCCAATATCGGGGCGCTGCGCCTGCTGCACGAGAAAGGACCGCCGTCGCGCACGGCTCTGGCGCTCCACGATCTCTGCCTGCTCGGCGCGGCGGCCGCCGGCGCTCTGGCCTTCTGACGCGATTTCGCCGCAAGATTTTCGCAAATTGCCGAAAGAGCGTAGACTCGGCGCCCAAAGACGAGACCGGGCGCGCGAGCGCTCGCGCGCTACATGCCCGGCGAGGAACCGAAAATGACCTTCTGGCGCAAAAGACCGAGCGAGGACGAAAGCGAGGCTTCGCCGGCGCTGGAGCTTTTGGTGCGGCGCTCGCTCGCGGCCATCGCCGTCGAGCGGCTGGCGCGCGTCGCCGCCGGGCTCGCCACGCTTGCGCTCTTTTTTCTCGCGGTCTCGTTTTCAGGCCTGTGGCAGGAGATCGGCGCGACCGCGCGGGCGCTCGGCGTCGGCGGCTTTGCTCTTGCCGCGCTGTGGATCGTCGGCCGCGGGCTGTCGGCCGTGACGCCCCGCCGAAGCGAGGCGCTGGCGCGGCTGGACGCGGCGCCGGGCGCGCAGCATCGGCCGGCGGCCTCGCTCGAGGACACGCTCGCCGGCGGCGCCGATCCGGCGACGCGCGCGCTATGGGCGCTGCATCGCAGCCGGCTCGAGAGCAAGCTCGCGGCGATCGAAGTGGCGCCGCCGGACCCCGGCCTGCCGCAACGCGACCCATTCGCTCTGCGCGCCGCCGCGCTGGTCGCCGCCCTGGCCGCGGCTTTCGTCGCCGGGCCGGATCGCGAGGCGCGGCTGCTCTCCGCCTTCGATTGGGCGAGCGGCTCCGCCGCTCGCGTGGACGCCTGGTTCGAGCCGCCCGCCTATACGGGCCGTCCGCCCATCGTGCTGCCGCAGCGCGCCGAAGGACCCTGGGCGCAAGTCTCGGTTCCCGTGCATTCGACGCTCGTCGTGCGCAGCCTCGGCGCGCGCGGCGCCGCTACGACGCGAGGCGCGCTCGCGCCCATAGAGGGCGGCAAGCAGAAGCAGCCGGGCGGCGAGTCGGAGGAGCGGTTCAAGCTCGAGGGCGAGGCCGCGCTGGCGCTGCGCGGCGCCGGCGAGTTCCGCATCCTCGTCATCCCGGACCGGCCGCCGACGATCGAGATCACCGAGCCGCCGCGCAATAATTCGCGCGGCACGATGACGCTCGGCTTTCGCATCGACGATGATTATGGCGTCGTCTCCGGCGAGGCGGCGGCCGCTCTCCCGGCCACGGCGCGACCGAGCCGATCGCTCTATCCGCCGCCGCGCCTCCCTCTGCCCGTGCCGCCGACCCGCGGCGGCCTCGGCGAGACCAAGGCGACGCTCGACTTCTCCGACCATCCCTGGGCCGGCGCGCGCGTCGCGCTGACGCTGATCGCCCGTGACGAGGGCGGCAATGAGGGCTTCTCGGCGCCGCTCGACGTCACTCTGCCCGAGCGCCGCTTCGGCAAGCCATTCGCCCGCGCGCTCGCCGAGCAGCGCCGCAATCTGGCGCTCGACCCCGATCATCATGCGCGCGTTTCGACGGCGATCGGGGCCCTGTCGCTCGGCTCGGAGCTGTTCGAGACGCCCGCCTCCATTTTCCTGGGGCTGAACGCGGCCAAGGCGCGTCTGGAGGCGGCGCGCGACGACGCCGATCTGCGCGAGGTCGCCGATCTGCTCTGGGCGATGGCGCTCTCGCTCGAGGAGGGCGACGTCTCGCAGGCCGAGCGCGATCTTCGCGCCGCGCAGAAAGATCTGCGCGAGGCGCTGGCCCGCGGCGCGAGCGAGGAGGAGATCGCCAAGCTGACGCAGGACATGCGCGCCGCCATGGAGAAATTTCTGAGCGGACTCGGCCAGAAGACCGGCAAGAGCGCCGAGCGCGCCGCGCCGCAGCAGGGCGATCGGCGCGCGCTGACGGAAGACGATCTCGACGCCATGATGCGCGAAATCGAAAAGGCCGAGCGCGCCGGCGATTTCGCCGAGGCGCAACGCCTGCTCGACGAGCTTCAGGACGTGCTCGAAAATCTGAGCCCCGTGCAGGCGGGCCGTTCCGACCCCCGCGCACGAGAGATGTCGCGCGCGCTCGACGAGCTCGACAAGCTCACGCGCGAGGAGCAGCAATTGCGCGACGAGACCAATCGCGGCCAGCAGGGCGGCGGCGAGCCGCGGCGCGGCGGCAAGGGCCAGTCTTCCGCCTCCGATGACGCGCGCGCGCGGCAAAAGGCGCTGCGCGACCGGCTGGAGCGCGAGCAGGACCGGCTGCGCCGCGCGGGAGAAGCCTCGCCCGATCTCTCCGACGCCGAGAAGGCGATGAAGGAGGCCGAAAAGGCGCTCGGCCCCGGCGGCGAGGGCGCGGGCCGCGCAGTCGACGCCCAAGGACGCGCGCTGCAGGCGCTGCGCCGCGGCGCGGATCAGCTCGCCTCGCGAATGCAGGGCGAAGGAGAAGAGGGCGAGGGCCAGTCCGGCCGCGCCGGCCGCCGCGCGGGAATGCGCCCCGGCGACGGCGCCGATCCGCTCGGCCGTCCGACCGGCCGCCGCCAGCCCGGCGGTGACGCCGGCCTGCGCGACCCTCTGGGCCTGCCGCCGGCCGTGCGCGCGCGCCGCGTGCAGGAGGAGCTCCGCCGCCGCCTCGGCCAACCAGAGCGCCCGGCCGAAGAGCTGGAATATTTCGAGCGGCTGCTGCGGCGATAGGCGGCGATCCGCGCGTCGCCGACGCCAATCGCGCAGCGACGACGTGAACAGATTTTGGAAACCGTTTTTGCTCCGCCCTGCGACGCCCGCCGTTCTCCGCACTAAACCCTAGATTGACGGACCGAGGCCTGTCGGGTACCAAATTCCCTTGGGATTCTTATCGCTTCCCCCTTCGAATCGCGAGGCGCAAAAGATTTTCAAATGATGGAGACCGACATGAAGAAATTGCTCACTCTGCTCGTATCCGGAATGCTGATCGCCGCTTCGACGTCGGCTGTCGGCGCCGCCCCTGTGGCCACGGCCGCGTGCTATGACGGTCAAGGACAACAGATCGCCTGCGCGCCCCATTACGAAGGACGTTCGCAAGCGACGGCGCATGACGGCATCGATCCTCTGTGGGCCGGCGGCGCGCTGTTGCTCGCGGGCGGCGGCATCGCCGCGGGCCTCGCGCTCTCGAGCAACAACAATAATTCTTCTCTGCCGTTCATCGCCATTGGCGGCGTGAGCCCGTAATCAGACCGCGACTCAGGCGCGCGAGTGATCTTGCGCGCCTTTCGGTCTCGTCGATTCGACAACGCCCGGGAGACGCCTCTCGGGCGTTTTTTGCGTCCGGCCATTCCGGCGAAGAAGAGAAAAAATCGGCGACGGCGCAACCTCGAAGCTCGTCCGAAGTTATTCCGGCTGTCGCCGAACCCGCGCGGCAGGAGAATGACATGTCGCTCACCGACAAGCTCGAACAGAACGCCGCGACGACGATAGCGCGAATGTCGCTCGCGAGAAGGCGGCCGACGCCGATGTCGCGCGCCCTCGCCGTGTTCGCCCTCGCTGCGCTCGCCTCAGCGTCGGCGCTCCTATTCGCCGCCGGCTGTCCGATTATCGCGATCTGGGCCGCGCTGGCTCTTCTCGGCTGGCTGTTCCTCGCAGGCGCCGCGGAGTCCGAAAGCGGCGCGGAAGACGCCGGCGCGCGAGATGTCGGAGCCGAAAAGCTCTACTGAGCGCCCGAGGGGCCGCCGACAGTCGCCGATGGCGCACCCTCGCCGATCGGCTCGATCTTCAAATCGGCATAGGAAATCTCGCCGGCGACGATCCATTCCGACGGCGAGCGCGCGTCGAGCTCCAATCGCGCCGATTGCATCGCGCAATCTTTGTCCGGCACGATGAACTCGAATTCGAAATGTCGCCAGTCGCGAATCCGGCCCATGCCCATTTCGCTCTCGCCGATCGACCCGTTGGCGTTCACACAGGCCACGCGCCAGCGCGGCCCGCGGCGGCCGGCGATCTCGCCGCGATACCGCCCGGCCATTCGATAAGCGCCCGCCGGGAGCTTGATGAATTGCATGGCGACATGCGGCGCGACGCGCCCCGGCCCGTAATCGATGCGCAGCGCGCGCGAATCTTCGGAGGCCGACGCGATGTCGATCCGCGCGCCGGCGCCCGAACGCAGCAGCCAGTCGAATGGCGAGCCGCTCGGCGGAAAAGCGAAGTCGCCGTTGTAGAGCGTCGCCTCGTTCTGCGCGCGCTCCGGCGGCAGCAATTGCCGCCAGGCGTAATAGGCGAAATCATAGACGCGACGCTCGAACAGAAACTCGAAATAGCGCCGCTGACTTTCCACGCCGGCTGGATGGGCCGTGTTTTTCAGCGCCAGCATCAGCCGCAAAGGCGCGCGCACATCGGAGACGATCGACGGAAGATGCGTCAGAAAGCGCTCGCGCCATGGCGGATTTCGCGCCAGCATTCGTTCGAGCGCGATGGACGCCGTTCGATCCTCCGCCATACGCTCGAGATAAGGCGCGATAAACGGCATGAGCTGCGGTCGCGTGCGCAGCACGATGTCGGCCGAAAGCAGCGCCTCTGCATATCGGCCTTCCGACAAGCGCTTTTGCAGCAGCCAATGATGCGCGCGATACTCGTTGAGCGAATGACGCGCCGCCAGCTCCATGAAGTCGGCGGCCGACTCTTCCGGCGCGAGCTGGCCCAATATGCGTAGCCCTCTCGCGTCGAGCGGCGATCGAAGAAGCGCGTTCTGCGCGCGGCGACGCAGACGATCACGCGCCGACCGGGACATCGCCGGCGGCGCCACGATCGCGGCGCTCTCGGCCGCGCTGTCGGGATTGATCTTGCGGTCGACGACGCCGAACACGACGTTCGGATTGTCGGACGCCAGCAAGAGCGCGACGCCGGGCGCACGCTCGGCCACATGCGGCATGATATTCGTCGTCACGATCGCCCAGGCGAGCGCCGCGCCCAAGGCGCCGAGCGCAACGACCCGCAACGGCCGCCGCTCGAAGACGGAATCGAGCCAGACAATGCGCCTCATATCGAACACCGCTCACGAACGCCGCCGCACGCGCCTTCTGCCGAGGCCAAAAAGAACCAATATCGCGTGCAGCAGGCGGATGAATTTCTCGGCCGGGTCACGCGTCTCTCGGCGCCCCGCCGAACGTCTCTCCCAGCCGATTCTGCCCTTGCTCTCCGACTTCGATCCGATTTTCGAGCGGGAAGCGCTCGTCTTCGACATCCCCAATTCGATCGGCGGATGCGTTTCGTCGTAGCGGATGCGACGCTCCGGCGTTTTGAGATTGTCCCAGGCCTGCGTGACTTTGGCGACGGACGACGCCCGATCGGCGTCACGCTCGACATCGGGATGATAAACGCGCAGCAGCAACGCCATATTGCGCCTCAGCTCGACCATCGACGCCGAACGATCGACGCCGAGGATGCGGTAGCTGTCCGACTCCGCATCGAACAGGACCTGCTCGATGAAGAACAGCGCCGCCGCATGGACGGCCTCGCGCGATCTCTCGCTCGCTCGCGCCGCCTCGTCCTCCGCCTCGGCGTCTCTCGCAGCGACCCGCAGCAGAAACGCCACGCGAGCCGGCAATGGACGAGATTTCGCGATACGCACGCGAGACGGCGCATACAAAAGATCGAGCGCCACTCGCACAGCGGAAAGCTCCGTCGTCATGCGCTCTTTCGTTCCTCCGCAAGCTCGGCGTGACGCTCGGAGCCGGATATTCGCGAAGGCTGGTCGTTCTCGCCATATCCATATCCGTATCCATAACCATATCCGTATCCCGCATTTTTGGAGTCGTGCCGCGTCAGCACGCCGCCGATCACATTCGCGCGCGCGGATCGCAACCGCTTCAGCGAATCGCGTAGCTGCGCCTTGCGCGTCCCGCCCGAACGTATGACGAAGGCCGTCGCCGCTGCGCCATTCGCCAGCAATTGCGCATCCGCGAGCCCCAGCACCGGCGGACCATCGACGACAATGAAATCGAATACTTCGGCGCCCACCGACAACAGCGTCATGAAACGCGAGCTCGCCAACAAATCCGCCGGGCTCGGCGGGATCGGACCAGACGACATGAAGACGAGATTGTCGGTCGCGGTGTTCTGCATCGCATTGGGCGGCGAACATGCTCCCGTCAAATAATTGCTCAACCCCATCCCATTGTCGAGACCGAGCTTCAGATGCAGAGACGGACGCCGCATATCGGCGTCGATGATGAGAACCTTCAGCCCCAAAGCGGCGAAATGCCGAGCGATCGCCAGCGCCGTCGTCGACTTGCCCTCCGACATGGCGGAGCTGGTGACCAGCAAGCTCTTCGGAAGTCCGCTCTCCGTCGCAAAATGCAGAGAGGTGCACAGCGAGCGATAGGCTTCGTTCACGCCCGAACGAAGCTCCGCCAGCTCACGTTCGATGCCATCCCCTTCGACCAGCGGGATCAAGCCCAGGGTCACGAGCCCGGTCACGCTCTCGAGCTCCTCCGCCGAGCCGATCGTATCGTCGAAGCGCTCCAGCACGAACACAGCGGCTCCCGCCGCGAGCGCGCCCAGAAGCAAGGACAAAATGAGATTGCGCGTCATCAGCGGCGATGACGGGCTTCCCGGCAGCGCGGCGGTCTCCACCACGAACACATTGTTCGCGCCCGCTCCGCTGGCCACATCCACCTCCTTATAGCGCTGCAGCAGGTTCTCGTACAGCGAGCGATTGGTGTCGACCTCGCGCTTCAGAATATTGTAGCGAATGCTTCGCTTTTGCAGATCGAGCACCTCTCCGCGGAGCGCCTCGATCCGTTCCTTCATCTCTGACTCCTGGCTGAGCGAAGCCTCGTAAGCGCCTTTCAGCGCGTCTTTGATCGCCTTGACCTCCATGCCGATCTGATGGTCGATTTCCTTGATCTTATTGTTGATCTGGACCATCCCAGGATAGCTCGGCCGGAACGTCTCCAGCTTCTCCTGATACTCGGTGACCAATGAATTGCGCTTGTCTCGCAATCCTTCGATCACCTTGTTGGACAAGAACTGGGGCAGATTGATCGCCTGCACCTGCTCCACCTGCCTATACAATTGCTCGTTCCTGATCCGCTCCGCCACCAGCGCGCCGAGCGCCACATTTCCCGCCGCGAGATTATTGTCGGCGATCGACGATTTCTCATTTGTCGTGATGATCTGCTCTTTCGCGCCGAAATCGACCAGCGCCTTCTCGGAATCCTGCAGACGGCTCTGCAATTGCTTGATCTGATCCTCGAGAAACGATTTTGCGTAGGCGTTGACCTGAAAGCGCTTGTCGAGGTTCAAATCGATGAAAGCCTGCGCGAATCCCGCGGCGATCTTCTGCGCCCTCGCCGGATTGGAATCCGTGTAGGAGATATCCACCAGCCGAGACCCGCTCAGCGGCTTGATCGTTCGGTTCGAAAGCACGACGCCGGCCGCCGCTCGCTCTTTCGCGCCCTTGTCCGCCGAATTTCCCGGACGAGAACCAAAGGACAACAATCTGCGGATGGCCCCGAAAGCGCCGTCCCCGCCCTGGTTCAGAAATCCCGCGTCTTCCCCGAGCGACAGATTCGACGCGGCGCGCTCGGCGACGGCCATTCCTTGCAAGAGCTCGTATTGCGTTCGCAAGAACTCCAGATCGAAGCTATCGACCGGGGCGATGTTGCCGCTTTCGACGACTTTCGCGACATTGCGATCGATCTGCACTCTCGTCGTCGACGTGTAGAGCGGCGTCATCATCAAGGTCCGCAAAAGCCCTATGGCGCCGAAAGCCGCGACGATCGCCAGCACTCTCCACTTGTGCTTTCGCAGAATGCGCCAGATTTCGTGGAAGCTCGCGGAGTCGGAGCCAAAGACCGAACGAGCCGAATATCCGCCCGAGTCCGCCTCGCCATAAGGCGCGGGCGCGGCCGAGCTCTTGGGCACGAGCTTTCCGGCTTCTTCTATGCTCATCGCTTTGTCGTTCATGCCGTCCGACTCCGAAATTCGAGACGAAAAAAGCAAGCCCGCGCTACCAGGCGGTGGGACGAAACGCGGCGAGCGCAGGGGTCACCTTCAAGAAGGACGAAAGCACGACCTTGGTCGCCGATGTCGGCACGACGACCACGTCTCCATTCTGCACAGCCGGATCATCGGCTCTTCCTTCCCGAATATCGTCGAGACTGAAAGAGGCGGCCATGCGCTGCCCGTCATGGGTGCGAAACACCATCACATTTTCCGACGCCGTATCGCGATCGAGCCCTTCCGCCATAGCGATCAGCTGAATGAGAGAATTCTTGCCCCGAAGCGGGTAGATCCCCGGCCTCTTGACCGCGCCCTCGATCGTCACGCGCTGACTGTTGAACTCGCGGACATAGACGGACACTTGAGGCGATCTCAGATAGGTCGCCCCGAGCCGCGCGGAAAGATCACGCTCTAGCTCTTGCGCCGTTTTTCCGGACGCCGGCACCTCGCCGAGGAGCGGCAAATTCACGGTTCCCGTGTCGGCGACCTGCACATTGCGCGTGAGCTCCGGCACCTTGAACACCACCACTTCGAGCACATCCTGCGCGCCGATCTTATACGCCGTATTGCCGGGCGTCGCGGCGGCGATGAAAGATCCGACCGAGCTCGCCAATTGCTTCGTTTCCTCTGGCGCCGGCTCGCTCGCGGCGCCGCTGGAAAGCGCTATCGCGCCGCGCGCGTCGTCATTGAAAGATTGCTCGCACCCGGCCAATGACATCGCGCCAGCCGCCAGCATCGCCATCCTGATAAGCGTCGACTTTATTCGCATTACCGCCACCGTATTGTTTCCTCGAGCGCAAGGACGTCTCGTCGCGTCTGAAGCCACCGCAGCCTCCCGGTCCCGGCGCCGGCATATGCGACGGCGGCAAATTCTCGAGGATTCCCAGAGGCCGCGTGAGCACCATGTCGATGGCCGCCTCGTCGCCGAGACGCTTTGCGACCGCGTCGCGCCCCTGTCCGAGATTGGGCCGCCGCCGCCCGATCCCATGCGCGTCCGATGCGAGAATGTGAACGCGCCCCTCGTCGAGCATTCGCTCCGCCCAATAGCGCGGACCACGGCCGAAAGCGCCGATGAGCGACCCGGCAGTGATCTGCATCCACACCCCGCCGTGAAACAATTGCTCGATCGCGGCGGAATGCGTGTCGATCCAGGACAGCCGCTCCGGATGAGTGAGGATGGGCACATAGCCGGCGAGGAGAACGTTGAAAAAAAAATCGACGAGCCTGAGAGGCGCGACGTGATGCGGCGGCTCCACCAGCACGTAGCGCGTGTCGGCCAAAGACAGAATGCGCCCGGACCGCAGCCCCTCGGCGAGATCGGGCGCCAAATGAACGTCCGCGCCCGTGATCAGCCGCAGCGGAATGTCGTTTTCATCCAGACGCCGCTGGAGCTCTCTGGTAGCGGCGCGTATCTGCGGACCGGTATTGTGATAGAGGCCGGGAAGAATGTGCGGCGTGCAAGCCTGCACCTCCACCCCGTCCGCCACGGCCATGCGCGCCATAGCGAGCGATATCCGAAGATCCGCCGCGCCGTCGTCGATGCCGGGAAGCATGTGACTGTGAAGATCGATCATCGTCGTATCGACACCAAAATGAAAAATGAACGAAGCAGCGCATCGGCGCCGGACGCTGCCGATCAATGTCGACATTTTTGCATTCTTCCGAACGCCTCGTCTCGCGCAAAACGACCGGATCACATATTTTTTTGTGCATCGACATCGGTATTTTTGTGACATGTCTCCATAATGCTCGGTGAAAGCGCGTACGTATATTTGCGCGAATTGCGAAGATGCGCTTCCAAACCGCGAGAAACGCCACAGGCCTTTTCGATGGACCGCGCCGAACGCCATTTACTGCATTTCGCGGCCTTGTTAGACTCGCCCCATTGTCGATCCTGCTCGCTCATTCATTTACGAGGTCGTTCTTGTTCGCTCTCACGGCATTCACCGTCATTGCGAGCTTTCTGCTCGGGGGCGGAACGAGAAGCGGCATGGTCTCCGACGCCATTCTCGAGCTGCTCGCCCTTCCGCTGCTCTTATGCGGCCTATGGCGCTGGCGCGACATTCCCACCAATCGTCGGCCCCGCTCGATCTTCTTCCTCTGCGCCGCCTCGGCCCTCTTGCTTTCGATGCAGCTGCTGCCGCTCCCGCCCGCACTGTGGACCATGTTGCCGCACAGACAGCCGATCATCGAGTCGATCCAATCGATCCAACGCGATCTTCCCTGGATGCCGATGAGCGTCGATCCGCTTCTCACGCTCGCGAGCCTCCTTACGATGATTGCGCCATTGAGCGTATTTATCGCGGCGTCCTGTCTCGAAGGCGAGCAGCGTCGACATCTCGCCCTTCTGATTCTGCCCATGAGCGCGGTCAGCGTGTTCCTCGGTCTCCTACAAGTGGCGCAGGGCGAGGACAGTCCACTTCGCTTCTTCAACTACACAAATCCAACGGAAGCGGTCGGCTTCTTCGCGAACCGAAACCACTTCTCCGCCTTTCTCTATTGCGCGATCCTCTTCGCCTCGGCCTGGCTTGCCGAGACCGTCTCGAAAGGCGCGCCCGCCGCTTCCAAACATCGCTTGGAAATGACATCCTTCGTCGCCGCGATCGCCGCCGCCACATTGATCGTCATTCTTCTCTCGGGGCAGGCAATGGCGCGATCGCGCGCCGGCATCGCCCTCACTCTGCTCGCGCTGAGCGGCGCGATCGCCATCGCTTACGCAAAGCGGCGAGATATACAGGCGAATGGATCGAGCAATCGTCTGCTTCTCGGGGCGATCACAGTCGGCGCAATCCTCCCCGCCCCTTTCGCTCTCTATCGTGTTCTCGATCGCTTCGACGCCGGCATGTTCGACGAGACGCGTTGGGCGATCGCAATTCGCGCGATGGATGCAGCGCGAACATTTTTTCCCTTCGGCGCCGGCATCGGCACATTCGTTCCCGTCTATGCGGGATTCGAACGTCCAGAGGACGCTGTCGTCAACGCCTATGTCAACCACGCGCATAATGATCTTTTGGAGCTATTTCTCGAGAGTGGCGTCATCGGCGTCGGCGTCGCCGCCGCATTTATCGGCTGGTGGGCGCGGAGCAGCTGGCGCATTTGGCGCGGCCCCTCGGCCTCGCGGCTGGCGCTCGAAGAGCCATATGCCCGCGCCGCGACCCTTGCCGTCGCGCTTCTCCTGCTGCATTCCTTAGTGGATTATCCGCTCCGCACCGCAACGATGACGACGATATTCGCGCTGGCCTGCGCCTTGATGATCGATCCGCCATTGGTCGCGGCCAATAGACAGCGCGATCACTCCGACGATGGCCCCAGCCGACGCAAATCGGCGAAGGCGCCGCCGACGCGGCCAATATCTATCGCAACGCCGAACGCAGAAGCGCCGCGGCCGCGCGCGAGCGCCGCGCCCGTGATCGATTGGCCGACGGAACCAAAAGGCGCCCGGCGGCAGACTTCTGTTCGGGAGAAGGCCGAATGACCGACTGGCGCGCCGAGATGAAGCAAATTCCCTTTTTCGCCGAAGCGAACGCCGCTCTGAAAGCGGCGTTGACCGAACAAGAGGCGGCGAGGACCTATCGCCGCTACGTCGTAGAAGCTCGCAAGCGCGGCGTCCGGCCTCTGCATGGGGCCGAACGAGTCACCGCATTGCGTCTTCGCCTTCACGAGCGCGCATCGCGGCTCGGCTGGCCGAAGCCGAAGGGAGGACTGCACATTTTTCTTGGCTACGCCTCTTGGAATTGGGAAGCCGTGCTGCCGGAAGCATTGTCGCCCCTCGGCGAAGTCGCCTCATTCGAATGGCGCAGCCATGGCTTCGCCGAAGAACGCTCCGATTGGCTCGACCACAGAGACGACATGAACGCGATGATGCTCGCTTCGTTTCGCACGGCGAATCGACGTCGCCCCGTGGATGTCGTGGTAGGATATTTCTCCGGGCTGACTGTGTCGCCTGAAACGATCCGCGAAATGACCGCTACGGGCGCCATCGTCTGCAACTTCTGCTTCGACGACAAGTTGCACTTTCCAGGCGCGATCATCGGCGGACGCTATTCGACCACAGCGGCGATAGCCGAGGCTGTCGACCTCAATCTCACCAGCGATCCCGAAGCGATTTCCAGATACGCCGTCCACGGAGGACTGGCCATGTTTCATCCCGAGGCGGCGTCGCCACGCTTACACTTTCCGCACGACATTCCTTTCGTGCACGACGTCTCCTTCATCGGCGCGCGCTATGGATGGCGGCCTCGCTTCATCGAACGACTGAAAGCGCTCGGAATCGATGTCGCCTGTTATGGCCAAGGCTGGCCGAACGGCGCGGTGACGAATGAGGCGATGGCCGAGATCTATTCGAAAAGCCGGATCAATCTCGGCTTTGGCGGCATCGGCCATTCGCGTAAGCTCGTCAATCTCAAAGGGCGCGATTTCGAGACGCCGATGAGCGGCGGACTCTATCTCACGCAACACAATCCCGAGCTGGCGCTCGTTTACGACATCGGCCGTGAAATCCTGACCTATAGGAATGAGGCGGATTGCGCGAAGATCATCCGCGCCCTCCTCGCCGATCCCGAACATGCAGCGGCGATCCGAGCGCGCGGCCACCAGCGCGCGCTACGGGACCATACATATGAAGCGCGCTGGACCAATGCGCTGAAAGCGCTCGGCGCTCTCGCCTGATCGCCGTTGAGCCGCAGGGTTTTGCACATCCGAGTTTTGATGGAGCCACATCACGTTCGCAGGATCGAAACGGCGCTTCGAGCCTCGGCGCGCCGACAAAGGTCACGACTTCGGCTGAGCCGATCGAGCGTACACATCGCCCCAATCGGCCGCATCGGCCTCGCTCAACATCTGGCGCATGACCTCGGCTTCCACCCAATCCGCATATTTCAACGCCAATGACTCTCCTTGCGAGAAATTGAATCGATAAGGCCCCAGCCGAGCTATGCGGTCGATGCATTCGCTCGCCTGCTCGAGGCACTCCGGCGTGAATTCGAACGACAATGCCGGAACAGGCGCCGACAGCCCTTTCAGGACCTCCACCTCGAATCCTTCGACATCGATTTTGACGAAGCTCGGTTCGCCGTATTTTACGCGCGCATGATCCATCGTGACGATATTGATTCGGGTCCGAACGTCCCAATCCTTGTCGCCGAATCGACCGCTTTTTTTCACAGCGTCGATCCACGCGGTCGAGAGAGACGAAATCGTGCTCGAATCGCTAATGAACATTTCGGCGGAGCCCGGCGCCGCGCCCAGCGCGTCGCGGACGATCGTCACATTCTCATGTTCGGCGAAGCCGGCCTCGAGCACAGAAATGCAATAAGGCTGCGGCTCGAAGGCGATCACCTCGGCGCCGAGATGGGCGAATATCTTCGCTCGATTGCCGATATTGGCTCCGACATCGAAAACGATATCGCCCGGCGCCACGAAATCCGCATAGAAGCCCGCGAGACGCTCGTCCGCGCTCGTCCATTCTCGTAGCTGGCCCCGATCTCGACGGAACCGCCTTTCGGCGATCAAACGGTCGAGGACGATCCGCGCCGGCCCGGATCTCCGCGCGAGCTTGATGACCTGTCGCAACATTTGGGCCCCTCCATTTCGCTGCGAAGGACAACCATCCGCTGTCCATTCCGATGGACCGATAGCGCCGGCATGTCCCGATGACTTCGAACGGCGCAACGCACGACGAGCAGCGAGAGACCCTCGCCACACAGCTCCGCGCTTCATGTCGCCAATTGCGGCCTGTGCGCGCGCTTGATCGAGCGGAGCAGTCCGAGCGTCGGTCGCTCCACCAATGCGTAGAACGCCGTCGAGACGGCCAGCACGACGCAAATATAGACCAGCGTGACGCAAGCCAAAGCTATCGATGACGTATATCCGAAATATACGAATCCCGCGGCTTGAACGGATCCGAGCAGCGGAAAATGCACCAAATAAAGCGAGAAGCTGATTTTCCCCAGAAATGCCCCCAACCTTCCGCTGAGAATATTCTGCATCGTCGGCGATGTCAGAGCGCCGAACAGCAGCAACATCGCGCCGAGCGGGTATATGAGACCCGTGACATGCATTCCATCGGCGAAGTGGACTAGCGGGAAATAAATCGAGCTCAGGCTCGGCGCAGAGAGCGGTTTGCCGCCGAGAAAGATCCCGAGCGCGATGGCCGCGACGACGAGCTGTCTCGGTGGCCTTCGCTTCACGACGCCGAGATCGTACATTGCGGCGCCGGCGACGAAGCAGAGATAATTTTGTGGCTCCAGCCTCGCCACAACGCATAGCGCGGCAATCGCGACATAGGCCATGAGCCGCGTGGAGGCGGCCGACGCCGACTTGAAGATGATATATATTCCTATCGATCCGATGAGTTCCCGTTGCATCGTCCATAATACGGGCACCAGAATCGATCCGCCGGTAAGGTAATACGTACCGAGAGCCTCGGCGAGCGCGTGGGACCAGCTTATGTTCGGATCGGAATATTGCCTCTCGATCCACGGGTGACCGACGATCTCGGAAGCTTTCGCCATATACATGGCGTCGAGCTTGAAGAGCATATAGGTCAGCAATATCGCAGCAGCGCAGGGAAACGATAGACGAACGATACGCGCTGCGCATTGCGAGAGGAGCGGCGTCCTGGCGCCATCGCTCGAGCCGGCGATGACATAGGCGCTCAGAACGAAAAATAGGTGAACATGGAACGCGCCATTTATGACGAAGAAACCCGGCGTGACAGAAAATACCGTCCACCACCATGCGTCTTCGTCGGCCCTGCCGCCGAAATATACCGAAGGCGCGAAGCCGGCAACCACATGAGACAAGACCACGAACAGCGCCGCTACGCCGCGCATTCCGTCGAGGCTCACATTTCGCGGCAAGGCTCCCGCGACGCGGCACATGGACCTCGTTAAAAGGGCTTCGCCTTGCATCTCAGAAAAACTCGACTCGTTCGTGGCGACGCCGTTCGACCCGATCGCCGCGTGAGGGAACCATCGATCGCTCATCGATCGCTTCGAGCATGAGCGTCTCGAGCCTCGCTGTCATCATGTCCCACGAAAATGCGTCGACCTCGATCGAGACAGAGCGCCGAGGGGCGCCAGCCCATGATTTCCATGCGTCGTCGAGCGCCGCAGCGACATCGATCGAGTCCGCGCAGAGACACAGCGAGCCGCCGACCATCCGGGCGAGCGCGACAGATTCCTCATGCTCGCCTGGATAGGCGACGACAGGACGCCGACAGGCGAGGAGCTCGAGAAGCTTGTGATGAAATGTCGTTTTGTCCCAGAGATAGCAGTTCAGCGCCGCTTCCTGGCAAAAGCGGCCGAGGTCGGTCAAAGACAGATATTTCTGGATGTCGATCGCGCAAGTGAGGCGCGCGTCGCGCACCGCCGCCGTCACTTCATCTGCGGATCCTCCTGCATAGCAGAACATGATTTTCGCTCGCTCGTCGTTCGGTCGCCGCTCGATCCACTGCTGCAAGTCGGAGAGAAGACGCGGCAAGTCGGGCGAACCTCTGGTGCCACCCACCAGAGTGATACGAAATTTTTCGGTTCCGCCGCGGTCGCCTGAGGCGATCATTTCCGGCGCGACGCCGCTATAAATCGTCGCGATCGGGCGTCGATGCCAGCGCACCGCCGATCGCGCGTGATAGTCGGCGTTGCTGGTCACGCGAGAGGCGTCGCGAAATCGCCACGCTACGATCCGACGCAGCCCGCATGGAACAAAAGCTTCCCAATTGTCTTTCAGGTCCATGATCCACGGCGCATCGGCCAAACGGGCGATCGATCGCGCGGCGATCAGATTGCTGGTATCGCCGAAGGTGGACCACACGATGTCCGGGCGAAAGCCTTCGATCAGTGGCCGCCATACCGGACGCGACGCCGCCACCCTCGCGGCCGCGGTTCCATTTCCGAAAACCAGCGCTGTCGCCGTCGTCGCTTTGCGTATGACCGCGCCAGCTCGACGTCCCTTACGCGGCGTCGCGCCATCGATAGGCATAGGATGGGTCACGAGCATCGGCTCGCTCCAATCACGCCTTTGAAGCAGCTCCTTCTCGAAATGTCGCCAATTCGCGCTCTGGTCGCGGTCGAAGACCGGAGTCAGCAAAACGACCTTATGGCCGCGATGCGCGAGGCCGGCTGCGAAGCGCGCCGCTCGAACAGCGCCTATATGAGAAGCGTCGGGATGCTGACTGTTCACCAGGAGCGCTTTCATGAAGCGACCTTTTCCAAGGCGGCGGTCCGATGCGTCGCCTCGGCCACAAAATGGCGCTTCCAGGATTCGATCATGAATGGTTGCCAAGCCGTCCATCCGAGCGCCCAGTCGCCTCTGTCGATTCTGTCGAGCAGACTGTTCCACCATGACGCCGTCCAATAGGGCGACTCGCGAAAGCTCGACGACGACAATGTGTCGCGGACGATCGCTCGCATTCGCGCAGATTTGAACCAGAGCTCCTGCGGAGGCAGAAAGCCCCGCTTGGCCCAACGCGTTCTGATCGGCTCGGGCAGAATTCCACGCATACTCTCGCGAAGCAGGCGCTTCGTTTGAATTTCGCCCATCAACAAATGGGGAGGAAGAGAAAGCGCGAGATCTGCGAGACGATGATCGCAGAAAGGAAGCCTCACTTCGCGCGAATGCGCCATTGAATTGCGGTCTCCGTAACGAAGCAGCGTCGTGAGAAAGCGGCCAAAACTATCTTCCGCGAGCGCGCTGGACAAAGGATTGAAGCCAGCGAGCCTCTCACGCTCCGAGAGCTTCAGCGATTGCGCCGCGACATCCGGGGAGAGCCCATAGAGAATGCTAGAACCGGTTCCGGTTCGGTTCGCAAACGCATGTCGCCACGAAAATGGCAGGCTGTCGCGCAATCGGCGCAGCGGCTTATCGCGCGCGGACGGATATCGCTCGTCAATTCGAATGATTTCGTCATCCAATCGTACGTGATCGCCGATCTCCGTGAGACTCTCGACATAAAGCGAGTAATAGCTCGGATATCCGCCGAGAAGCTCATCCGATCCTTGTCCGTCGAGCAGAACGGTTACGCCATGTTGCGCGGCGAGCTCGAACACGCACCATTGCGCGAACTGACTCGATGTGCCGACCGGCAGCTCGTTCAGCCACATGAAGCGAGGAAGTTCGGCGATGAAGCGTTCGCATGTCGGCTCGACAATGTGGTTGCCGACGCCCGTCTTGGCGATGACCTCGTCCGCAAAGCGCTTTTCGTCCGCGTAGGTCCCGGGAAACACGCCGGTGAACGTCTCATACGGCGCATCGTCTCCGAGCAAACGCCGCGCAATGCAGACAATGGCGCTCGAGTCGAGGCCGCCCGAGAGGCACGAGCCTACCGTCACGTCGCTCCGCAAACGCAGACGAACAGAATCGATGAGAAGCTCACGGAATTCCGCAAACGCGTCTTCCTCCTTTCCATTCCACCGGGATGGATCGAAGCGAGGTTCGTAGTAGCGCCAAATCCGGTGCGTGAAGTCACGGCAGTCGATCTCCAGCGCCTCGCCGGGCCTGAGCTGCTGGATATCATCGAATGTCGTCTGCCGGTCGGCGTCGAGCCCTGTGCTCGGATTATATCCCGCGCGAATGAGACGGAATTCGTCATATCGCGCGCTCACCTCCGCCTGAGCGAGCAGCGCCTTATATTCAGATGCAAAGGCGAAAAACGACGGCTTCGAGCAGAACAGAAAAGGCTTTTCGCCATATCTATCTCGTGCGCAGAAGAGCCGCTTGCGGAAGCGATCATAGATCGCGAACGCGAACATTCCATTGAAGCGCGACACGCAATCATTCCCCGACTGCTTGTACGCCTCCAGAATGACCTCGCTATCCGAATCGGTTCGGAACCGCGCGCCCGAGCGGACGAGCTCGGCGCGCAGTTCGAGATAATTATAGATTTCGCCATTGAAAGTAAGAATATAGCGCCCGGAGACATCCGCCATCGGTTGCGTCGCCGCCTGCGAAAGATCGATAATCGCGAGCCGACGATGGCCGAGCGTCACCCTCGGACCATCTAAAATCGCTTCCTGCCACTGATCGTGACCATCCGGGCCTCGATGGCCCATCAAATCGAGCATTCGCGACATATCCTCGCGATCATGGCCGCCTCGGCGAATAATTCCCGCAATTCCGCACATTTGGCGCAATGTCCTTTCGGAAGTCGAACGAACGGAAACGAGCGGTCCCGGCGCCGCGGTCCAAAGCCGCAAAGGCGCTACTGCTTGCGATAGACATGGGTCCATTCACGCCACCATTGTGGCAGACCTTCCGCGCGCGAGAAGGCGCAGAGCTGTGCGGTCTCCTCTATGTTGGGCCGCCACCCCTGGCGCAGGAAAAGCCCATGCCAGAATTCTTTGGGCCGACAATTGATATGGTCGGTGCCAGATTCCGAAGGCGGCGCCGCGCTGAAGACGATCACATCCTCGGCGTGCCTGCAAACGGACTCAACCAAGGTCTCGCTGGCGTTCGACGGTATATGCTCGGCCACTTCTATGCACATCGTAAGAGAAAATCTGCGATTCAACCGCAATGGCCGGCGAAGGTCGAACTGAAACGCTGTAGCCGGGCTGGGCACTCGACGAATTCCCTCGATGCTGCCTTCACATCCGACTGCGAGGCAGCCAGCATCTGCAAAATGGCGAAGATAGCTGCCCTTCCCACAACCGATGTCGAGCACGGAACGCGGTGCGTAGGTTCGAATGAGATAATGAACGACATGGCGAGCCGTTTCCTCCGTCTTGTCGAACGCGCCGCCATCATAGAAGGCCCCATCGTAGATCGCATCCGGCGACATGCCGAAGCGCTGCGATCTCACGAAGGTCTTGAATCGATATGCGGCGGAGCGAATCTTACGTAGGAGAACCGGCGCGGTCGTCTCGCTGCTGACGGACATGACTTTCTGCTCCTTGGTAAGTCGAATCGAGCTCGTATCGAAACATCGGACGATCGCGTTCACGCTCCTTGACGACACGTCGTATCCGCAGCGCCATCAGCATGTCCGCATGTCACTCGAAGCGACCCAGATGTGAACGACGACGCAAGTCGCGAAGGTCGAAAAGAGCGTCGCCGCGGCAAATCCGGAGACGCCATATCGCGGCACGACGACCCAGTACACGACGATCTGCATAGCGCCCTGAACGATGGTCTGCATCAATACTTCGAACATCCGCCCTTGACTGACGAACAGATTCTGGAGCACCACGATGTAGACCCCCGGCAATGATGTCGTGACGACGAGCGTAAACGGCAATTGTCCGCTCTGGAACTCATCGCCATAAGCCGCCAAGAGGTGGCTTGCCGCCGACAGAACGACCGCGACGACCGCGCCCGCCGCGAGCAAATTGGCGGCGATGTTGAGACGGTGAATTCGTCTGGTGGCGGCAGTGTCGCCACTGGCGAGCAATCGGCTCATCATCGGCACGGCCACCGAGGCGAGGATCGTGGTCGCGAACACGACGGCGCTACGCCATTGCACGCCGACCGTAACGAACGCTAAATCACGAAAACCGGTCGCCCCCTGTTTCACCATCAGCAATCCGTACCATTGGGAGAGCCCCGACACCAAGCTGATGAGAAGAGACGGAATGCTGAACTCGACGATAACCGGCGCCGCCGCTATAATCTCGGACATGCGCGTGCGCAGCCCGAGACGGCGGGTCGCCGCTTCCTTCAGAGAGAATAGCAACAAAGTGCGCGCCATGCTCGCGACGGCGATCGCAGTTATGACCGACGTCAAATCGCCGGCGCGCCCCATTATCAAAAGCAGCACAAATCCCAAAAGCGATGTCACGACGCGCGCGATCGACAAGCGCGCGAACTCCTCGAAACCCTGCAAAATCGCTTCCTGCACGCCCCCCGCGACAGCGAACAACGCTATGAGCGCGCCAGCGACGATGACTTGGCCTCCAAAGGGACTGTCGAGGAGCCAATGCGCTATCGCCTCCGGCGCGAAGAGAATAGCGACGAGCCCGATCACGCTCAGCGATAAAGTGACGAATTCGCATAGGCGCATGACGGCTGCGGCCCGATGTGGCCTAGAGGTCAGATAACGTGAAATCTGCACTGTCGCAGTGAGTCCGAGCTGCAGCCCAGTGACCATGCTAACGAGAGCGATGGTCGTAAAGAGCAAACCATATTTTCCGAATGCATCGATGCCGAGCAGCCGCGCGACATAATAGGCCTGAACCAGACCGACGAGACGTTCGATCGCGGCAGCCCCGCCGGTCCACGCGACTCCCCGGAAAAGAGCTCGAACCGAATGGTCGGACCAAATCCGCTCGATTACCGCCAAGCGATTCGATCTCGCCGCGACGAAGCTCGACGATAGCGACGGATTTGCATTGCCGGACTCCAAATTAGACATTCCGATCACCGTCGCTCCGGGAATTCGACAATTGCGGGCATTTCACGCTTCAGCTCGTAACATTGCGCGTCGCCTCACACCGCTGGCGCTCGCGGCGAAATCAATAACGAAGAACAGAAACTAGGGCGCCACGACGTCGATCCGCTTCGCCGATCGACCGGCGGCGGTCGCGGTCGACCGCCCGTCGAGAAACCGCTTCATCCAAAGCTCTGTCATCACGATCGCGAGAATGAGATAGGAATTGTCGCGCCGCTCCGATCGAAGGTCGTCGAATGCCTTGCGGACGCCGCCGACATCGAATAGTCCGCGCTCGCGAAAACCTCTCGACGCGAAGAGATCTGCTACCATCTCGCCGGTCTGACCAGCGAGCCACAGGCGGACCGGACCGCCGAACCCTGTCTTGCGACGTTTCAATACCGAAAGCGGGAGGCGCGAGCCCAAACCTTTTTTCAAAGCCCACTTTTCGGACAAGCCGCGTATCTTGAGCCGCCAGGGTATGCGCCGCGCATATTCCACCAGTCGGGGATCGAGGAACGGCACCCGCACCTCGACGCCATGCGCCATCGACGCCTTATCCGTGTAGTTGAGATTATGATCGGGCAAAAAGCCGTGCAATTCGAGATCGAGCATTCGCTCCACGAGCGGCCAATCGACGGTTCGCATCAAAGCCTGTTCGAGCCATTTCGACGGCGCCGCATCGATTGCATCACGCGCCTCGCCGCCGAGACAGGCGACAGCGCTCTCACGAGGATTGAATTCGAACGCGCGAATGAGAAACTCCTGCTCCGATCCCGCGAACATATAGCGCAGCTTCTCTATCCGCCGCTTCGACGCCGGGCCCATGACGCGCGCCGTCGCAGGCGGCAATGCCTCGAGAATGCCGCCGAACCACCCCCCTAGCCGCGCCCGCATCGCCGCGGCCCGATGACGTCGATAGCCGGAGAATATATCGTCGCCTCCGACGCCGCCGAGCAGCACCTTGATCCCATCGGCTCGCGCCGCTCGCGCGATCGCGCCGACATATAGCGGCGCCGGATCGGCCTCCGGCTCGTCGAGAGTATAGACGAGAGTTTCGAAGTCTTGCATGGTCGGCGACGGCGCGAGCAAAGGCGTCAAAGGCACATCGAGCAGAGAGGCGACCTCACGCGCATGAGTGAGGTCGTCTGAAAACCCCTCTTCTTCCAGTCCTGCGCCTTCGAAGCCAACGCAATAGGTCCGTCGCGGAACATGACCGTTCGTAACCATAGCAGCGACGATCGCGCTGGAATCTACGCCGCCGGACAAGAAAGCTCCGACCGGAGCGTCGCTCATGCATTGGTCCGAGACGACTTGGTCAAAAATCCGCCCGAGCCCTGCGATCGCGCCGACATTCTCCGTCCCACCCTCGGCGACCGGCGGAGCCGACCAATGCCATCGTCTAATCTCTACATCGCCGCGCCGCGCTTTCAAAAGATGGCCGGGCGCCAGCTTGGCGACCGAGCGCAAGGGCGTTCTCTCGCCCGGGCTCCACAAATGCGTCAGATAATCGCCGATCGCGACGAGGTCCACCTCGAGATCGAGTCGCGAATAGGCGAACAGCGCCTTGAGTTCGGAAGCAAAGACGAGCCCGCCGCCCGACTTGACGAAATACAAGGGCTTCACGCCGAATGAATCGCGCGCGATGAGGAGTTCGCGCCGGCGCCGGTCCCAGAGAGCGAAAGAAAACATCCCATTGAGGCGATCCAACATCGCCTCGCCCTCGAGATCGTACAATGGCGCGATGACCGCCGTGTCGGAGTTCGGATTGAAGCGATATCCGCGCGCGGCCAACTCGACGCCGAGCTCGCGAAAATTATATATTTCGCCGTTGAAGACGACGACGTATCGATCATTGCAGCTCAGCATCGGCTGGGCCGCCCCGTCGCTCGTGTCGATTATCGAAAGGCGGCGATGCGCCAATCCGACCATTGCGTCGCGATCGCTCCATTGGCCCGCGCCATCGGGGCCCCGATGCGCGATGAGCTGCGACATGTCGCCGAGCAGACGCTCTTCGTCAATGCCGAGAAAACCGGCGATTCCACACATCGAAATCTCATTGTTTGAAGCTGAACGAATATATTTCGTAGCCGGAGCGCGGCGCGAGACTGTCCATGCAACTACCACTTCCAACCACGACCTGGATCATAGGCCGATCGTCGATTCCGAGCGTCATGCACGGTGAAGCGCGCCAAATCCAATTCTTTGCATGCCCACCTCCAAGGCGACTGTGACGACATGAAAGACCACGACAATGGCCGTCGTGCCGGCAATTTGCGAAACGAACATTCCATCGATCGCCAGACCGACCTTCATTCCGATCAGCGCAATTGGAAAGAACATCCATTTCTCTCGTTGCAACACCCAGAGCGAATAGCGCGACATCCACAAAAGGAAGAGTCCGAGCGGCGTCATCACCAAGGGAACGCCCATCCATCCGTAGTTCCAATAAGCCTCGGCGAACATGCCGGGCGACACAGAATTTTCTACATATCGTCCCGAAGCCGCCATCGCGAAATCGCCACCCGCCTGAAGCAGCGGCTTTTCCGGCCAAAGTACGCGCGGAACGAGCGAGACGAAAAGATTTTTGAAAGAATCGCCCGAATTGCCGCGATCATACATCACAATAGCGAAAGCGCCGGCGTTCACATAACTGATGCGCATTAGCCCCTCGCCGGGTTCTTCGCTCGGGCTCCGCGTCCGAAACGGATCGAAATAGGATACCAAGATCTGGGCTCTCATCGCGATCGTCGCATTGGTCGCCATTCCCCCGGTGCGCAAATTGAATTCGTCTCGCGCGAATGCGATCATGGGCTGAAGCACCTCGAGCGCGATCGCGACCGCGATAAGGGCGCCGATCACGCGCTTCAATGTCAATCTTTGCGCCATGATTCCGACCAGAAGCATGAGCATTGGGAGCAGCACCTGCGTTTTGCTGAGAAGCAGCACGCCTACCAACATCTCTATTGCGACCAGAACGCATACGATCGGAAAAAATGCACGGGCGTTCTGCAGGCTCCAAATTGTCAACAGATTGAGCCCAATGAGCGACATTTCCGCCATCGTCACGATCGAGCCGGGCACTTCGCCCCACGCGACCCATCCGATCGACACCGGGAACACGAAAATGTATTTGAGCGCCGACCCGATCACTAGGAACACCAAGCCATAGTTTCTCATCCGCCTCGCATCGGCCCCGGCGATGCTCGTCGTCGGCGCCGGCGTTTCGGAACGCGTCGCGAAGCTCTCCGCCACCCCAGCGACGACAAGGATAAAGAGCGTGGAACACGCCACCAGAAAATTGAGCTTGGCCACGTCTCGGTCGGTGAACAAATAGAACGACTCGAGTATGGCGCGGCGCTCTGGGCTGACGACCATATGCACGAGCGATCCCATGCCGAAATAGACGGCCGACGCCACGCGGAATGTAAAGAGTGGCGCGAAGATCGATCGCGCGTCGTCGAGCAGCATCCGGACGAGGCCGAAGCCCATGATCGCCGAGAAAGCGATCGGTCCGGCGATGTTAACTAGATCATCGCTGGCGTCGCCGACAATCTCGTCGGCGAGCCAATAGAAGGCGATGAGCGCCGACAGCGACCACAGCTCGACGCTCGTAGGAATGAACAGAGATCGCGATCGAGGAGTCGCGGCAGCCACGCTGAACATGCGCGGCGTCTCGACCGAGTGATCTTTGCGATCGGCCCTCAGCGCGTCGATATTCGGGTAGCTCATGTAATCCTTCGCTGTTCAATCGACTATTTCGCAACTTTTCTCACGAACGCGCGCCCATGCGCATCCTCGTCGACAGACTTGGCCCAATTGTCGTAGATCTTCATTATTCTGGCGCGCAGCGGCCGCTCGACATATCTATAGACGAGCACGCTCACGCCGATGAGCATCGCAATATAGACCACCCAGCCGAAGATTGTCTCGTCCAGCCCAGCAGCCTGCAACGCCGCCCGTAAGGGCGCATGGGCGAGGTAGATGGCGTAGCTCGCTTCGCCCAGCGACACGAATGCAGGGAAGCACAGAAGCGTCCGCAAGCCGCCTCCGCATAATGCGACCGAAAGAATGAAGCAGCAATAGACAGGTATCAGCAGTCCATTATGTAGCGCGAGGTAACACGCTTCATAGGCATATAGGGCGAGCGGGACGAAGACCGCGAGGCTCACCATCAACCCAATATTGGCGTTCCTACTTTCTCGCTCCGACGACCGCCGAGCTCGGTAAAAATTCGCCAGCGCAATTCCGGCCACAAACTCGGGAAGCCGCAGTAGGGGATGCTGCTGAATAGCCATCTCCATATTTATCGGAGGGGATATGAGAAAGGCGCATATGAGCGCCGAGGTAAAAATCGCGACGATCCATGCGCCAGCCATCACGCCCAACAGACCATTGGGCGAGCGGATCGCTGATATGGGCCCGATTAAAAATGGAAAAGCGATATAAAAGAACGCCTCGGTCGAAACGGTCCAGCTCGGACTGTTCAATCCTTGCAGAACTGTAAAAGGCAGCCATGTCTGGAGCAGAGTCGACTGGAAGCCGAAAGTGGCGAAAGTGGCCGCGGCGGCCGATACAAATCCGTATTTGGCCACACGCCAGCTCAACAGCCTCGGAAGATCGGCGAGAAGCGAGAGTAGATAGACTGGATAGATCCGCGCGAACCGTGCTACCCAAAATCGTCGGATCGATCTCGGATGGTCGAACCATTGATAAGCCATGGTGAGGAGAAATCCAGACAGCACCATGAATAATCCGACCGTCACAAAGCCGTATTGGACCAATCCTCGAAGGGTCGGAGCGCTGGACTCGTCGAGTGGAAAGGTATGATAGATCACCACCCAGAGCGCGGCCACGAACCGAAGAGACGTCAATGGCGCAATTTTGCTCGCCTTCTTCGCGCGAAGCGCAGAAGGCGCGAGCGAATTTCTCTCGATGGCGTTCGTCATAGGAGCTACGCCTCTGTCGACAGGACCGTCGAAATTCTACGCCAGATTACGAACGATGGCAGGCTGCCGACGAGCGCTTTGAATACGTAGCGAACGCTCAGACTTGCACCAAAGAGTGGACTGTCGGCGCGTTCGCCGAAGATCGCAAGTTGCTGCGAATCGCCTCGATCATCTGCAGCGCGCGTTCATCGCTCGAATATCCGGAGGAGCGGCAGCGCGCCAGCGCGCGTCGCCCGATCGCTGCGCGCCTCTCGTCGTCATCCAGCATTTCGCGGGCTTTGGCGATCAGCTCGCTATTCGAGGAAAAGCCCTGATATTCGCTTCCGTCGACGAAATGAACGTCGTGCTCGTCTGTCTTCTCTGCGAGCATCGGTCGCCCCATCGCAGCGATTTCCATCGTCCGCTGCGTTATGCGGTCTCGGTTCAGCTTGCGAAGAAAGCAAAGCGCGATTTTGCCGTGGTGCAATGCGCGGGTGTATAGATGCGCGAACCGCGGCTCTCGCAAGGTCGCACGGGAATGAAGGCGCCCGCCGCTCCATCGCGCGTGAGCGTCGCCATACACGACGACGCTGAAACCCGCCTCGGCGAGCGCATTGATGCTGTCGCAACGCTCCTTCTCGAATGCGCCGGCGAACACCAAATCGAATCTCTCATAGTCCGGGCCGGCCTCCTGTGGCGAAACGGGACGATGAATATCAGCATCGAAGGCTTTGCCCATGAGCACGACATTGCGTACGCCGGCGGCCGCGAGCTCGGCGACATTGAATGTCTTCGTCGTGAAGAAGACATCCCAATCTGGAAGCGACGCCTTGAGAGTCCAGCTCAAATTGTGGCGGCCCATGACGTCGTCCGGCGTGTAATAGGCGAGGCAGCGGACGCCGAGCCTGCGCAGAGTCGCGAGAGTGTCGCGCCTGATGACTTTGCTGTTATCCACCACGACCACCTCGGGCCGCTCGCGCGAAACGGCCGCGACGAGAGAGTCGTTCAGATGGAGGTCGTCGATCGGCCATCGAAGCTTCCAGCGCAAGCGGTTGTAGAGGCTGATCCGACGCCCGACCACGCCCGTGCCTGTGGCCAGCCCGATGAGCTCGACTCCGGGGATGCGGCCGAACGCCTCAGCGCGTTGAAGAGACGTCGCGCCGAGCATGAGTTCTCCGAGGTAGAGCAGCTTCACATGAATGCCCTCGCTCTCGAGGAATCGGCGTCGATCACGAGCGGCGGCCGTCTGTCCGCGACCACATCACAATCGACCGAGAATGCACGCGTCCAAATTGTGGCGACGAGCGCACGCCACACGCGGCCGACATCCGCGGGGCCCGCGGCGCGATGTCGTAGCGCCTCGCAGCGCGACGATATCCAATCTGTATCGAAGAGCTCCGACGCTCTCGCCTCCTCTCCGCAGACGAGCTCCTGCACCCATTCGATTTCGGCGGCCATCAATTCCGTCAGCGGGGTATGAAAGCCGATCTTGTCATTCCGCGAACGAACGATATCGGGCAACAGATCACCACACGCGTGGCGTAGCAAATTCTTTCGTCGACCATGATCCAGGAAGGCCTGCGGCTCGAAGCCAGCGACCACATCGGCGAGGCGATGGTCCAGAAAAGGCATACGCCCCTCGATCGAGTGACGCATACAGTTACGATCGTCGTAGTGCACCAGATGAGGCAACGCCAGCTTCTCGATGTTTTCGAGCCAGACGCCGTCGAGATGGCTGAGCGCCGCGAGATGCGGTGAAAGATCCCATGCCGCTTCTCGCAGCGCGGGACTGAGCCAATGATACGCGTTCAGTTTGCTTCGTCGTCTCATGCTGCGTTCGAGCGTCGGCCAAATCGCCGACGCCCCTATGCGGATCAGCGCGCCGCTTCCCATGCCGAGGCTCGTCATTTCGCGCAGCGCCCAGTACCGCCGACCGCCGCGCAATTCGGACGCGACGACAGCGGGCGAAAAGTGCGGATAGCCGAGCAGCAGCTCGTCGCCGCCTTGTCCGCCGAGCAAAACCGTTATCCCGGACTTCCGAACCGCGCGCGTGATGAGATCATGCGCGATGATCGAAGGATCGCCGAACGGTTCTTCCTGCGCAACGACGACCGCCTCCGTCAGAATCGAGAGCGACATGGTCTCGACAGCGAGGGCCTCGATCTCGAGCCGGTCGCCCCATAGCTCGCCCACCGCCGCAACGTAGCTGCTCTCGTCGTAAGCCGTTCCTCTCGCCTGAGCGGTGAACGCTCGGATCCGGCCATTCGACTTCGACAACGCCATCGCGCCGACCACGGCGCTCGAATCCAGGCCCCCGGAAAGAGTCGCAGCGATGGGAACGTCGGCGACCATCTGCGAGCCGACCGCTTCCAGGAATGCCTCTCGGAATTGGCGGGCGGCGTAATCGTCGAGCGGCCTCTGGTCCTGCTTTCGGCAAACGGGGAAGCGCCAATATCGTCGCGGCTCGATCTCGCTTCGACAATTGTCGATCCATGCCCAATGTCCCGGCGGAAAAGATCGGATATCGCGGAAAAATGTTCGCTCGCCGAGATGCCCATAGCTGCCGACGGCGAGGAATTCGGCCATGGCGGGCGCGTAGAGCTTCGGCCTCTCGCCAGCGTCGATCAGTGGCGCGATTTCGCTCGCAAAGCGTAGCGACCCATCGTCGCACTTGCGCCAATACAGCGGCTTTTGGCCATATCGATCACGCGACAGCAGAAGCCGCCGATCGACCGCATCCCAGAGGGCCAGCGCCCACATTCCCACCATTCGCTCGAGCGCCGCCGGTCCCTCCTGCGCGAGCGCCGCGAGAACGGTTTCCGTGTCGCAGCGCGAGCTGAATTGCCAGCGGTTCGACAATCGAGGGCGCAAATCCTCGTGATTATAGACTTCACCATTGTAGATGAGCGTGTAGCGTCCATCTGGAGACGTCATCGGTTGATGACCCGCCGCTGTCAGATCGACAATCGATAGGCGACGAAAACCCAAAACGACTCCGTCTGCAGCGAAAACACCTTCGTCATCGAGCCCACGATGCTGCAGGAGCCGACCGCCCCGCTCCGCGAATTGCCGGCCGCTCGCTGCATCGGCGCCCAAATACCCGACGATCCCACACATGAGCTTCTCTCATTCTCTAAGAAGTTGCGAGAGCCGACACAGCCGGCGCCGCGTCGTCGCAATGATCCGCATTGCAACCCGAGGCAGCGCACTGGCGAGAGTGACCGAGTGTCTTCGAGAGCGCAGCGCCTATCGCGCCGCCATCGATGTCATCGTCAACGCATATGGCCGAGAGCCGAATGGAGCATTGCACGATTGGCCGCCACAGAGTCGCTCTCAAGGATCGATCGCTCCCCCAGCTCGCGCGCAGCCGCCCTCATCGCCGCGGCTTTCTCCGGGCTCATCGCAGCGAATGCTTCGATCGCTTCCGCGAAGCGTTCTGGCGCATCGAGCGAAAGACTCCAGCCGGCCCCTTTCAGTTCGAGAGACTGAAATGGCGTCCGATCGCTGATGAGAACAGGCACACCCGCGAGGAGAGCGTCGAGAATGGCATGGCCGAAATTTTCGCCGCGCGTCGGCAGAAAAAACAGGTCACAATCGGCGAGCGCTTGTGGAACGAGTTCGTTACGGATTTCGCCTTTGAACGCGACCGAGATCTGTCCCGGCAAATCGGCGGCGATCGCCAAGCACTCTTGGAGATAGTCGCCGTCTTGCACGGGACCGAAAATATCGAAAGACACGGGCCTCTCGACACTCCTCAATACACGAAGCGCATAGTCGAGATTTTTGACGCGCGCGACTCGGCCGAGAAACGCCAGGCGAAGCGTCCCTTCGCGCTTGGCAATCGTTCGAACCGCTGGCGCAGGCGTTGGTCGCCGCACATTCGGCGCGACGAAAATTCCTCTCCCATGCGGAAAGGCGCGGGCGATGTCCTCGGCCTCACATGGTCCGGTCGCATGGAGCCACACGTCTTCGACAAGGCCGAGCCGTCGAGCGAGCGCAAGGTAGCAATGCTTGCGGCCGGAATTGAGCGCAAGTGCGCCTCGGGAAAATTCGCCACGCGGTGAGAGAATCGTCGGGCGCTGCGGAACACGACCGAAGCGACGAAGCATCAGCGCCGGAATGGTAAAGTCTCGATCAAAAAATCCATTCATCATCAGGACGTCATAGCTCGTCGTTCGCAAAATCTCCGCGAGGCCGGCCGCACCGAGTACGGAGACGGGGCAATATCGCACCTTCGCGAACTCTTGCTCGAACCACATCCCGATGGGAGCAACGGCTAGCGTCGAGCCGAATGGCCTATCGCGAGCCACCGCCTTGAATACGAATTCGTCGCCGAGACTTCGGCACAGCTCCAGAAAGCTCTGATTTGGGCCCGTCGCATCATTTCCCGGCCACAGCACTTCGAGCAGCGCCAAGACGACCGGCCGCGTTTTCTCGACGCCGCGAGGCGAAGCCTCGATCTTCATCGCTGCAGTCTGCGGCGCCGAATCGCCCGCACGATGCAACATCATGAAGGAATCCCTCGGCGGGGCTGGTCTGCTCGCGATTGGCGCTGGCATTTCGGCATTCGACCGAGTTCAAAGCATAAATCGTCGACACACCGATGCGCGAGCGCCATCAGCGACATCGTCGGATTAGCGAGGCCTGGGCGCTGGAAGACAGCGCTAGAAATCACATATACATTTTCGGCGCCGATCAAACGAAGCCGATCATCGATCACTTCTCCGAGCGCGAGCCCTCCGCCGAGATGGTAAGCGTCAGTGGCCTCCCGACGAAGATGATAGAGCCGCCCCTCGAATGTCGAAATGTTTCCGAGCGGCTTTATCTGCACGCGGTATTTCTCGGCGAGCTCGAGGAGTATGACCCTCGCCCTCTCGTACAATCGTTCGAACGCGACTTCGTCATCCCGGCGGACATCCCAGCTCATGACGACATCGCCGAATTCGTCGAATTCGACTTTGTTGTCGCCGCAACACGTCGACTCGACGTCGAGGGTCGCGATGACGGGAACATTTCTGCTCACATGAAGCCGGCTATTAACGAAGCGTACATAGCCGATCCGACAGAGTTCGAATATGTGAGGAGAAGCCTTTGTCATAGCCCACAGGATTTCGATCGAGCCGGCCCGCTGCTGGCGCAGAGCGAGAATGCGCTTGATCTGGCGGTAGAGCGGCGAATCGTCGAACCGAAACTGAAAATGCAGAACGCCGCGCATAGAATCGTCGGCGCTCTCGAGCTCGAGCCGTTTCCCCACGATGCAATTCCCACGGAAAGTCGGAAACAGGAACTCCTGGAACGCTCGGCTTTCGCCGATCGCCACTTCGCCGATCGGCATTGAAATATGATCATGGACATTCGCGCCTATCGAATGCATCCGACTCGAATGCAATGCGGAGCCAAGGCGTCGAACGAGCAATAGAGTGTCGATCGTTCCCGCGCAGAGGAAAAGCCCGTCGCACACGACGTCGATCCGCTTTCCGCGAGAAAGAACGCCCAATCTACGGCGTGGGCCGCCCTGATCGAAATGCATGATTTCGGAATCGCATATGATGGTGCATGACTTTGTTCCGCGCAGAAATTCGAGTGCGCTCGCCGCGAGATTTCGAACTCGACCCGGAAGAACGACGGTCTCGGATAGCCAACAATCTCCAATGGCGCCATCCGAAACAAAAACTCGATCGTTCCGAGGCGACTCTTCGAGGCCGACATCGGCTTCCACCGCATCGAAATACGGCGCCAGATCTTCCGAGGTCGAATTTCCCGACGGCGCCATTCCCAAGACAGCGCGAAGCGTCGTATTCCGCGGTCGGACAAGTCCTCCCCCCCAGTAATGACCATTTCCGCCGAGCACATGATTGCGTGCGTTATAGACGCCATCGTGTCGCCGTGCGGAACAACGCACATTCGGGCGAGCTTCGAGTTGATCCGCGAGAGCAGCCGGCCCTTTCTCGATCAACGCGACACGCATTCCACGCCTTACGAGCAGTTTGGCGACGAGCGTGCCCACCAGGCCGCCGCCAATGATCGTCGCATCGACGTCGAGTATGCTCACGGGAACAGACCCTTCCAGCTGTTCAAGGTCTTGCACGAGGTCGACGCAAGGATGATCTCGAGTCTCGGGCGCTCGACGCGTAAAGACGACACGAAGTCGACGAAGCCCCGACCCCGGCTCGGCGCCCGATTCGAGAACTCCCGATACGCTCCGTAAGCCACGGTCGCCGCACCCTCGATCGGCAGATCGGCAATGTCCCATATAGGCGCTTGGACCACATCGAAAGGTATGGAATCGAGGACATTTCTTATCGATCGAGATGTTCCACAGACCCCGAACGATCGAATCTTTCCCTCGACCTTCAAGCGCTCCGCGAGATCGATCAATTCAACGGAAATGCGCAATGGCAGAGGCTCCAGCGGCTCATGCATCATCAGACGATCCACGTAATCGCAGCGCAGCCGGCGCAACGATCCATGCAGGCTTTCGAGCAGCGCGGACGCGGAAAAGCAGCGCCGCTCATATTCGGAGCCGTAGCTGCGCGACAAATATTTTCTCTTCGCCCGCATCAAAAAAAACATCGCCCTCATGCGTTCGCCATAGAGCTCGACGGGGATGCCGAATTTTGTCGTGAGCTCGACCTCCGATCGTCGCCGGCCGAATGCGTATCCGAGCTCGAGCTCGTTCAGGCCATTGCCGTAGGCCGGCGCGGCGTCGAACGCCCGAAAGCCGAGCTCGAACGCCTGATCGAGCAGCCTCTGCCTGCGGGCGCTCGAAAAGATCCGATGAAGGCTTCCCGCGCCGAACACGAAATCATTCCGCGGCGAGCGCTCGGCGCCGGGCGTGAACGCCGTCATATCGAGCGTCGCCGATTCATGTCGTATAGCCTCCCCCTTTCGCGGGCCTGCGCCCCTCGATCAAGAGATACAGTCCGAAGCGATCCCCGAGCAGCCTGACCAGCGGACGCGGGTAGAACATCCAGGCGAGGCGCGCCGCCCATCCACGATAGCGAGGGCTCGGCTTGATCTCCAACAAATCGCCGGGACCGAGGCGCGTCGTCACGACAACGGAATCGAATCCCACATCGGCGGCGAGCCTACGTCCTTCTGCGCGTGTATAAGCCTTCGTGCCGGGGCTCTCCAAATGATTGAAAATCGCCGAACGCAATCCGAGCGCGATGCGTCCTTTCAACAAGCCATGCGCGACATACAGCATGATTCCGGTCCAGGAGGGAATGTGATAGATCATGGTCCGCATCACGCCGCCCGGCTTCAGAACGCGATAGGCTTCGCGATAAGCGCGCTCCGTGTTCGGCGTGTGATGCAACACTCCCCAAGAATAGACGATGTCGAAAGTTTTATCTTCGAACGGCAGAGCTTCGGCGTCGGCCGTTCTCAAAGTGAATCGGCTTTCGGATATCCCCTCGAGCCGGAGATGCTCCGCCGTGAGCGCGATCGCCGCCTCCGTCAGATCGACGCCGGTCGCATGGGCGGCATATCGACACCACTGCTCGAAATCCGTTCCCGCGCCGACGCCTATCTCCAGAATCTGGCGGCCATCCGCCTCCGGGAAGCGCGCAAAATCCAAAATATAAGGTTCGAGACGGATACGATTTTCTGCGATCTCCCGAAACCATGCGAGCCGATCATGGTCCTCGCCATATCGCGTGCCGCAGGTCTCCAATTCCCAATGATCTCGCACGCAAGCCTTCAATTCGCACTGCGCGTCGCTGGATCCTTCGGTCGTCACCATTGCATCCTCCACCCTCTGGTCGCGTCACAATGCGATGCGGTGGCGTCGGCGAAGATGGTCGCGAAATGCATCGACTCCGTGCTCGCTTATGTAGCCGCGCGCTTCGTCGACCTTGGCGTCGATCAGGAGAAAATACCAAAGTCCGTGCAAAACATGGAACAAGAAGCCCTCGCGCCCGTCGAGAAAGCCAAATCTCAGGATGTAACGATAGAAAAAATACAAGAGGCTGCGTAGATAGAGCGGCGCGCCGGCGAAGACGCGGTTGCGAAGGAAGCGCTTCCAACGCGCCTGGGCGTGGGCGTTGCGGTCGACGCGGTGGTCGATCGCGAACAGGCTATGCTCGCGATTTATGAAGTCCACCATCTGCCTTGTCGCGTATCGATTGTGCTTGTCTGTCCACCAATCAATGTCCTTCAGGCTGTGATCGACGAGATCGCCGCCTTTCACACGAATGGACCGCCCACGGGTCAGCACGACGCGTTCATCCATCCAGCGTTGCTCGTAATAGCCCGCGCCGGAACGCCACAAGCGGGTGAGCAAGGTGGAATAATAGCCGCCGAATCGGATCCAGCGATTACGAAAAACGACTTTCAGCTTCAGATCGAGACCGGTCACATCGTCGGGAAGCGCACTGAGACAATGTCGAAGCGTATCGATCAGCCCCGGCTCTAGATATTCGTCGGCGTCGAGCCGCAACACCCATTCGGTGGCGATGACGCAGCTCGATTGCGCCCATTGAAACTGTTCCGCTTGGTTCTTGAACGCGCGTTGAACCACCTCCGCGCCGAGCCCGCGCGCGATCGCGACGGTTCGATCGGTGGAGAAGCTGTCGACCACGATGATGCGTTCGACCAGAGGCGCGATCCGCGTCAAGCAGCGTTCGATATGGACTTCCTCGTCAAAGGTAAGGATGATCGCCGTAATGGACAGCTTTCCCGCGCCGCGAGAAAATGACCCGCGCCCGTCTCGCGCCTCCTGAACGCAGCTCATGCCGAGATCGCGACAGGCGCGCCGATACGCAACGAGTCCTCGATCGCAAAGGTCGCCGCGGTCACGGCCACGAGCTCCACCAACGGAATTGGCGGATCGCAATCGCCGCGCGTCGCTTCGAGAAATGCGGCGACGAGTCCGTGCTGTCCTTTGTCCTGCGCCCGCTTGGTGACGATGCTCTTTCCGCCGTTGGTCACCGTCAGCCGTCGAAAATCGTCGAGCTGAATAACCCTGCCATCCGCGAAGGCCTCGACAAATTCTTTCGCCACGCCCGGATCGCCGATCGATGTGTAGATGATCGAGCCGGTCGAGCCGTCGGCGAAGCGAATGAGGATCGAAACGGCGTCGGCATGGTCGCGCGCTGCGATCGCCTGCGCCTCGATCGGAAGACTTCCCGACAGAAACGTGAGCGCGTCGACGAAGTGGCAGATTTCGCCGACGATACGCCCTCCCCCCTCCTCGCGCTGGATCCAGCTGTCGCCAGGAATCACGCCGGCGTTGATTCGATAGAGCATCACGAGAGGTCCGGTGCGCGGCTCCAACGCGGATTTCGCATCCCGTAGCAGCGGCGCGAAACGTCGATTGAAGCCGACTGTCAGCACGCCCGACGAAATCTCCGCCGCGGCGAGCACATCGGCCAGCCCAGGCGCATCGATCGCGAGTGGCTTTTCGCAAAACACATGCTTGCTGGCGCGAAGGCCGGCCGCCGTCAATGGCGAATGTGTGTCGTGCCTGGTCGCAATGAAAACGGTATCGGTATCGGGATCGTCCAACGCCGCCGCCGGATCGGTCGCCGCGACGGCGAATCCGTGCTTTTGAGCGGCATGTCCTGCGCTCACGCCGGTCGTCGTGACCACCGTGGTCAGCGACGTCTTGCCGACCTTGCGCACGGCGGGCGCGAGCACGCCTTTGGCGTAATTGCCGAAGCCGATGAAGGCGACGCCATTCGCCGCTTTGCGGGGAGGCGGCGCGAGCCGCAATCGTCTCTCGAACTGGCGCGCCTTCGGCTCGGGATATGTAATCAGGATCGCGAGATGGGGTGCTCCGCTGCCCATCAGCGAATAGGCCTTTTCCGCCTCTTCGATGCCGAAACGATGCGTCACGAGCCGCTTCGGCGTGACCTTTCCGTCGGCGACAAGGGCAAGAAATGTTTCCATATTGCGCTGCTCTGTCCAGCGCACATAGGAGAGCGGATAATCGACGCCGCTCTGCTCGTAGCTCGGATCGTGGCGCCCTGGACCATAGGACAAGGACAATTTCAATTCGAGCTCGCGCTTGTAGAAGGGTTCGCGATCGATCGTCATTCCCACCATGCCGACCACGACGATTCGACCTTTCAGGCGACTGATCTCCGCCGCGACATTGATCGGCTCATTGGATTTGCTCGATGCGGTGAGGATCACCGCGTCGGCGCCGTAACCGCTCGTGAAACCACCCGCCGCCTCGCGCAGCCCGTCACGCACAGCAACGTCTGCCCCCAGCTCCTCCGCGAGCTTCACGCGGTCCGCATTGGGATCGAACCCCAACACACGGCAACCATTGGCCTTCAGCAACTGCACTGTCAACAGGCCGAGCAGCCCCAATCCGATGACCACGATCCTTTCGCCGAGCGTCGGCGCAGCGAGCCGCACGCCCTGCAAGGCGATGGCGCCGAGCGTCACGAAGCTCGCATCCTCGTCGTCGACGGAGCCGGGGATCGCCGCCGTGAGATTTTTCGGCACAGCGTTGATCTCGGCGTGATTGGCGAGCCCCGCACCTGCGCAGGCGATGCGATCACCGACGGCGTGTGCGCCGCCCCGACGTCCGATATCGATCACCTCGCCGGCCAGGCTGTAGCCGAGCGGAATCGGCGTGTCGAGCTTTGCGAACACTTTTTCGATCGTCGGTCGCAGGCCGTCGCGCTGCACATTGTGAAGCACGCGGCGCACGAGATCGGGACGAGCGATCGCCTTGCCGGCGAGCGACGTCTTGGCGAGATCGATCAGCTGCTTCTCGGTCCCAGAACTTATCAATGACACGCGCGTCGCCACCAGGACGCCACCCTCAGGCGCGCGTGGCGCAGGAACTTCGGCGATTCTCAGCGCGCCGGTTCGATAGTTTTGCTCGACTTGCTTCACGCTATCTCCATTCGCTTCTAGGCGCCTACCGAATGCGACGACACGCGCAAAATGGTCGTAATTTCACTACGATCCGATCCGAGCCGCACGCGCAGTCGCGTCGTTTCGCGCTCGCGCCCCATGTCGGGCCACCACACCGCTCTTTCGATCTCGATTTTCTGCGCGCAGATCATGAGAATTTCGATTCCGCCGCGCCTGATGCGCGCGCCATCGTCAGCAACTTCCGCCTTCGCCTCTGGATGCAGGAGAAAGCCGAGCGTCGCCGCTCGTTTCGTGAACGGCTCGATTCGATCACGAATGACGACCTCGCTCGACCTCACCGACAAACGACGGACATGAATGGGACGGCCGGGAAGGTTCGCGAAACCATTGTGCGACCCCTCTAGGACGAAGCCGTCCTTTGTCCTATCGTAGAATCGCACGTTCACATCAGGTCGGCGGCCACATCGAAATGCGCTGAAAAAACCGGCCTGATCGGCATTCTCGAAACAAAGAGTGTTGTGATTGGCGGCCGAGCGTGCGCACCGGCGTTTCTCGCCCGCGACATATTCGAAGACACCTTGATCGACGAAGATGCGCTCGCCTGCGACCGACCATTCGAAACTGCCGATGTCTCCATGAGCGTGGGCCGGCAGATCATCTGGACCGATGCGGCCGAAATCCGCGACGAAATAATCCGCGCCATTGCGCAGGCCGAAGTAGCCGCCCTGCGGATAGGCGAAAACGCGTTGCGGCGTCGGTCGGCTGCCGAACAATCGCGCATAGACCTCAAGACATTCACCGGGTTCATATGACATGGACAGTCCGGCGTCGTTGAACAAGGCGACGCGGCCGTCTGGATGCGCCAAATCGGCGGTGGCCTGCGCCATTCGTTCTAGCGCCTCGTCGATTCGGCCGGTCGATGGACCCACGCCGAGAGCGCGCCGGCACTCGAGAACATCAGCGAAGACCTGACAATGATAGGATGGCGAGCGTTCATAATGTACGCCGTCGAGTGGGATTTGCCGCGCCAATTCGTCGATCAGCAAACGCGTCCCGAGCGCACGCCAGCGGTCGGCCATCGGCCCCGCGAAAAATGCAGAGGCCCAGATCAGAGCCTTGATATTCTTCACGAGGTGATTGCCGCCGAGGTCCGTTTCGAGATTCTTCTCGAGATGGCAAATTTGGCTCGCCAAAGATGTGATCAACGGCGCCGCGGCTTCGGAGAGGCAAAGGCGCCGGGCGGCGAGCTGTTGCATCCAGACGACGACCCGCAACGAAAGAGAATAGCTGTTCCAGCTGTCCTTCCAGCACTCGGGTTCGTCTCCGAGATTGCCGCCGATCCACTGGCGCGCCAAATCTGTGAAGAGCGCGTCGTCGACCTCCTCGAGATATTCCATATAGTGCAGATTCATCCGCCAGAGCTGACTGGCGGAGTCTTCACGCCGGCAGCGCCAATCGACATTCGGCCCCGTCTCGAACGACTGTCCGAGAAATATGAGCAGAAACTTGTCGCCGACGCGCTCTAGCCGTCCATGCCTCGGAGCGAACAGAGGGAGTGGGGGTCTCGCCGCGAGCGGCGGAACGACGACGGGCGCTGGCGACCTCCTTGGAGCCCGGCGCCGCAGATCCCTTTCTATGCGACTCACCAGCTTGCGAAGAGGGACGCGTCGTCCGAAGGCGATCGCGCGCGTCATTTTCTGGAAGGGACCGACATCTTTCATCGATCCGCAATCCTTTCCAGCGCGACGCGGCGTCGCCGAGCGCCAGGTCGAGCCGTAGCGATCGCATCATTGAGCACATCGATATATTTCGCGGCCAACTCGGCGCGATCGAAGTGCCGTCGCACATGCGCATAGCCGGCGGCGCCGAGCCGCTTCGCCAATTCACGATCCTGCGAGAGCCGCATCACGGCCGCCGCCAGCTCCTCGGCGCTCTCTGGAGTGATCGCGACTCCAGCGCCAGCCTCCTCCAGAAGCGTGCAGGCTTCGCCTTCCACTCCGAGAATGATAGGTCGACGCATCGCCATGGCCTCGAACATTTTGGATGGCAACACGGTCCTGAACAAATCGTCTCGACGAAGAACGATGAGGCTCGCATCAATGGCCTCCCAAACCCCCGGCATCGCCTCCTTGGGCTGCTGCCCGAGCATTACGACATTGCTCAATTGCTTCTCGTCCCTGATCTTCAGCAAATGGCGCCGCGCCGCTCCGTCGCCGACCAGGAGAAACGCGATCTGCGGACGATCTCGAAGGATTTCGGCCGCATCCAGCACGGTTTCCAGACCATGCGCCATCCCATGCGTGCCGACATAGGCGGCCACGAAGCAGTTTTGGAGCCCGAGGCGTCGCTTGACGTCGCTTGCTCCCTCCGAAGGCGTGAAGCGCGTGAGATCGGCGCCGTTCTTGATCACCGATATCTTTTCGGGAGTCCCACATCGCGACGAAATGTGCGAGACGAAGGACTCGGTCACGGAAACGATCCGGTCCGCGCGACGATAAGCGATCCGCTCCAGCCACTCCAGACAACGCACGACGACGCCTTTGCGTATCGCCCCGACAGCGACGATGCTCTCCGGCCACAAATCTCTGATCTCGAGCACCCAGGGCGTGCGTTTGAAAGTCTGCGCCACCAGGCCGATCAGACCACAAAAGAATTGCGGGGATGTCGTGACGACGACATCGGGGCGCCCGAGCCAGAACATCGCCAAGCTGGCCGACGCCGCATAGGAGAGATAATTGATCGTGCGCAGCATGACGCCTTCATTGGCTGCGATGCAGGTCCACACTCGGACGACGCGCACCCCATCGACCGTCTCGCTCTGATAGAGCGCGTTCGTGTGGCCAGGATAAACCCGGCCCTCCGGATGGTTGGGGGCGCATGTGACCACGACGACATCGTGTCCGCTGCGGGCCCAAACGCGCGCATGTTCCGCGGTCCGGGACGCCGGCGCATTAACTTCCGGGGGATAGTAATGGGTGAAGAACATGATGCGCACGTCGTGATCTCGCAATATGCCATTCACGCCGGCAATAGAGCGTGTCTACCGCCGAGATGAGCATCGATCGCCGCGACAATTCGTTCCGCCGCCTTGCCGTCCCACATCGGCGGAATCTGTCCCCTCTTTCCGCCGCCCGCGAGCGTATCGTCGACCGCGCTCGCGAGCGCCTCGATGGATGTTCCCACCAGAATATTCGTTCCCTGCTGGACCGTGACGGGACGCTCGGTGCTGTCGCGCACCGTCAGACAGGGAATCCCGAGCGCCGTGGTCTCCTCCTGGACGCCGCCGCTGTCCGTGATCACGAAACGCGCCTCCTTCATCAATCCAATCGCACGAAGATAGCTGAGCGGCGGCGTGACGATGATGGAGGACGTCAGCAGCAGCGCATCGAGCCCCGCGCTCGCGATCATCGCCCTGGTGCGAGGATGCAACGCGAAAACGAGCGTGATCTTCCGCGCTATGCGCGCCAATGCGTTCAACAGTGATTCGAGCCTTTTGGGGTCGTCCACATTGGAGGGACGATGAAGGGTCACAAAGGCGAATCCGAGCGCCGCCGCCTGCTCGCTCAGCGCGGGGTCCGCTCCCGCTCCCGACAGCGTCGAACGCACGGGAGCAGCTCTCGTCGAGCAGGCGCGCAGAGTGTCGATCATTACATTGCCGACGAAGACGATGCGCCGAGGCGAGACGCCTTCGGAAATCAGATTGTCGATTGCGGACTGCTCGCTCGTGAACAGCAAATCGGAAAGCCTGTCGACGACGAGACGATTGACTTCCTCCGGCATCGAGCGATCTCCGCTGCGCAGCCCTGCCTCGACATGTGCGAGCGGAATGCCGAGCTTGGCGGCGACGAGAGCCGCCGCCAGCGTCGAATTCACGTCGCCGACGACAATCGCCATATCGGGCGGGCGCGTCGATAGGATTGGCTCGAGCCCCAGCATGATGCGCGCCGTCTGCTCGGTCCCCGTGCCGGAGCCCACCTCGAGATTGATATCCGGCCGTGGAATCTCGAGCTCGTCGAAGAAAATCGAATTCATGGCGACGTCGTAATGCTGCCCGGTGTGAATGAGTTGAGGAGTGAGTCTGTCGCAGTCCGTCAGCGCGCGCATGATCGGCGCGATTTTCACGAAATTCGGCCGCGCTCCGACGATGCAGCAGATGGTTCGCGCTCGCGGATCCGACATTATCGCTCCGTCAATTCGATCGGCGTCGACGCATGCATCGACGAAACGCATCGCGCCCAGACCCGGCTCCAGGGAACGCCACTCTCCGCGGCGAATTTCAAAGGATCGTTCCCTGCCGAGGCTTCGCGCATCCACGCATGGACCGGAATTCCGAAGCCCGTTTTCGGTCGATTCACGATTTCTTCCGGCAGCGCCCGACTTGGCGCATTCGCGAGCAGCGACTTTCCGGTCGGCCGATGGCGACGCCCGAGCAATGGCGCGACGCGACGCAAAAGCCTGCAGTCCACCAATGGCGTGCGTATCTCCAAAGAGTGCGCCATGCCGGCCCAATCCGCGTCGCGTAGCAACTGATTGCGGAGATAGAAGCTCGACTCGAGCGTCGCGACCTCGCCGAACGACGATGTCGGCCCATCATCGAGCGCCGCGGCGACATGCGCGAGCGGATCCAGCCGCACGAGCCCCTCGCGCAAAAAGTCCACGTCGGCGATCTCGCTGTCGAGCTCTGTCGGAAGAAACAGACCACGAGAGAGCAAATAGGCTCCGGCCGCGCTGCCGCCGTAGGCCAGGAGGCCGATCGCCTTCGGATGCAGACGCACGCCAGATCTGCGCGCCGTTTCCACGACACGCGCGAAAGCCGTCCCCTTCCCGGCGACGCGCGCGGCGAGGCCGAACCATTTGACGCAGTGCGGCACCCTATGGAAGGTGCTATAGCCGCCGAGCAGCTCGTCGCCCCCGACGCCGGAGACCGCCACTTTCAGTCCGAGCTCATGCGCCGCTTTCGCGACGAACCAGCTGTTGATTCCATCGACGCTCGGCTGATCCATCGCTGCGATGATCTGCGGAAGATCGCGCTTGAATTCGGCGGCGCCGATCCGCCTTTTCGTATGATCGGCGCCGTATCGCCTCGCGAGCCGCTCTGCAGCGGGGGCTTCGTCGCTCGCCCCGCCTATGAATTCATCGAACTCGAGAGTGATCGTCTTGATTTGCGTCTGACCGAGATCGCGCATCAGACCGAGCAGCGCCCCGGAATCGACTCCGGCCGACAGGAAGGCGCCCACCGGGACATCTGCGACGAGGTGATGCCGGACACTGTCGAGAAGCGCTTCCCGAAACCATTCGTCGCATTCTTCGTCGCTCGCTTTGAGCGCCTCATCCTCGGCGTCCCGAAGAATGCGAGCGATCGAAGCGTAGCGCCGCGGCTCCTTCACACCATCGCGTCCGACAATGATCGTCGTCCCGGCGGGAACAGCGCTGATCGCGCGGTAGACGGTGAATGGCTCCGGCACGCTGCCGAACACATAGAAGCCGATCACGCCCGCAGGATCGGGAACACGCGACGTCAGACCGCCGGCGACCAGCGCTTTGACGCTCGATGCGAACTGAAACATTTTCCCGTCGTCCGCATAATAGAGCGGCTTGATCCCGTAAGGATCTCGCGCGAGCAGAAGCACGCCGCGCTCCGAGTCCCATAGAGCGAAGGCGAACATGCCCCGAAGCTCGCGGACCATCGCTTCGCCCATTTCGGCATAGAGATGCAGCAGCACCTCCGTGTCCGATCGGCTGACGAACCGACGCCCCTTTTTCTCGAGCCTGTCGCGCAACTCGAGATGATTGTAGATTTCGCCATTGAAGGTGACGACGAGCCTCCCGTCCGCGCTCGGCATCGGCTGCGCTCCGGCGGGCGAGAGATCTATGATCGACAAGCGACGATGACCCAAGCCGACGCGCTGGTCGCCGGAGATCCACTCGCCGACCCCGTCCGGCCCACGTTCGGCCATATGGTCCCGGGTGCGAACGAGCGCTTCCCGATCGATCGGGCCGGCGCTCGCCGCGTGAGCGTAAATGCCGTTGACGCCGCACATAGGAGAATGATTCTCGTCAGGCCAGAACGACATTCGAGCTGGTCACGCCCGCGCGCCGGCAAGCGTTGCGCGTATCGACAATCAGCTTTGCGTTCGACGCGAGAGCGGCATAGTCCACGTCGTCGTGATCTGTTGCGATGAGAACCGCGTCATAATCGACGAGTCGAACCGGATCCCAGATCTCAGAGCGCCGGCCAGATAGCGATTTGTGCTCGCGTGAGTCCGGAAGGACGCTCACGAAAGGATCGTAGAACCGCACCTGCGCGCCGCGCGCCTCGAGCAATTCGATCATTCGAAGCGCAGGGCTCTCGCGTGTGTCGTCGACGTTCTTCTTGTAGGCGACGCCCGCGACCAATATCCGCGACCGGCTCAAGCCGCGACCAGATGCACGATCCAACGCACCCGCCAGCTCGTTGACGATATGCTGCGGCATACTCGAATTGATCTGCCCCGCGAGTTCGATGAACTTCGTCGCGACGCCATATTCACGCGCTTTCCAGGTCAGGTAGAACGGATCGATCGGGATGCAATGCCCGCCGAGACCGGGCCCCGGATAGAAAGGCATGTAGCCGAATGGCTTCGATTTTGCGGCTTCGATGACTTCCCAGACGTCGACGCCCATCGCGCCGTAAACGAGCTTCAGCTCGTTGACGAGCGCGATATTGACGGCGCGGAAGATGTTTTCGGTGAGCTTGACCGCCTCGGCCGTCGCGCTCGACGACACGACCACCGTTCGCGGGACGAATTGATCGTAGAGAATGGCGGCGAGGTTGGATGCGTCGGCGCTATCCGCGCCGATCACTTTAGGAATGCGCGACGTCGAGAATTCGAGATTGCCGGGATCTTCCCGCTCGGGGGAAAAGGCGAGGTAGAAGTCGCGATCGCAGACGAGGCCGCTCGTCTCCAGAATGGGTCGCAACACTTCGAAGGTCGTGCCCGGATAGGTGGTCGACTCGAGGATCACGATCTGGCCGCGACGAAGCCGGGGCGCGATTTGCTCGCCTGTCGCCACAACGAATGAGAGATCGGGATCGAGATGCGCGTCGAGCGGCGTCGGCACGCAGATCAGCAATGCGTCCGGCTCCGACAAGCGATCGAAATTCGTCGTCGCATCGAATCGGTTCTCGCTCAGCAGCGATCGAATGCGGTCGTCGGGAATATGCTTGAGATAGCTCTTGCCGCGGACCAATGCGTCGGGCTTGGCCGGATCGACGTCGAAACCCAGCACCATCGAGCCCGCCTCAGCGGCGGCGATACAGATCGGAAGGCCGACATAGCCGAGCCCGATCACTCCGATCACCGCCTGCTTGTGTCGCAATTTGTCTTCGAGAATCTGAATGGGAGCGCGTTGCAATGTCGTATTGAGCATCGTTCCGTCCTGTAGGAGCGTTTCGATAGGCATTTCGCGTGCGTAAGGACATTTGGCGCAGGGGCTGGCCGGTCGAGAAATTTTCGATCCGCCACGCTACCGCACTTCGGGTGAATCACATCCCCGAGCGTCGACCTTCGTCGTCGCGCCGCCGATTCGGCGCCGTTGCGCGGCGATCGCACGCCCTATGATCGTGCGTCGCCGAAGAGAGAACCCGTCAGGCGACCGGGATTCGTCGGTCTGCGATAGAAATTATTCATCGGTCGATTCTGCCGCTTCATCGATTTCGACCGGCCGCGGTTCGCGCAGAGAGTGTCGGAGCGCGATCGATGTCGAACTCCAGCGATGTTTCCCTTACGCGCGAGGCGGCTTCGCGATCAAAGCGAGAGCGATGATCAGCAGATGTGATTGTCGCAACTCCGTATCCTCGAAGCGAAACGAATAATTGTGGGAAATATATGCTATCGATAAAGCTCAGCGGAATGATAGGGGCTCTGCTCATCGTCTTCATTGAAGAAGATACTGCACATCGGCGTTAAGCGCTCGTTAGGAAAATTACTCGGTGGGCGCAATCGCGAAATCGCTTATTAATTCGTGGCGACGCGGCGTTCGGCGCACGCAGGCGGAGGCGATCACGGCCTCGGCCGGCGGATGAGATCGAATGCGCGGCGCCGGCGTCGGAGGCGTTTCGAGACGCCGGCGCAGATTGGATCGTGAACGGTTTCGATGAATTTCATGTCCGATTTCGTGCAGGAGAGACGAAATGGCGCAAGCATCGGCAGTTGCGGCGGGCGCGGCCATCGAAATGGACAGCCTCGACATTCCCGCCCTGCGTCATGATCTCAGCGTTCCCCTGGTCATCGATCTCGACGGCACTCTCGTCACCACCGACACGCTTCACGAGGCGCTGCTGCTGCTCATCAAGCGAAAGTGGTGGCAGGCGTGGCGGGTTCCGGCTTGGACATTGAAGGGGCGCGCCGTCGTCAAAGAGAAATTGGCGGCGATCGTCACCGATGACGATGTCGCCGGCTTTCCTTGCAATCCCGCGCTTCGAACCTTCGCGGAGCGTGAAGCGCGATTTGGGCGACCGATCGTGCTGGCGACAGCCGCCGATCATGCGATCGCCGAAAAGGTCGCGAGGCGTTTTCCCTTCATTTGCAAAGTCGTCTCTTCCGACGGGCGGATCAATATGAGAGGACGCGCGAAAGCCGATGCATTGACGCAGCTCTACCCGAACGGCTTCGTCTACGCTGGCGATTCCTTTCCGGACATCCATGTCTGGCGACATGCTTCGGCGGCGGTGTTCGCGGGAGCTTCGCCGCGCATCGTCGAGAAGGCGCGCGAGGTGACGGAGATCGTGGCCTCCTTCCCGAGGCGCGCGCTCGGCCTGAAGGGAATCCGGCGCGGTCTGCGACTGCACCAATGGGCGAAGAACGCGCTGGTCTTCATTCCGCTCATACTCGGCGGTAAAGCCCTCGACATCGGCGCTTGGATCTTCGCATTCGAGGCATTCCTAGCCTTCGGCCTGCTCGCATCGGGCGCCTATCTGCTCAACGATCTTTGCGATCTGGCCGACGACAGGCGGCATTGGTCGAAGAAAAATCGTCCGCTCGCCAGCGGAGAGCTGCCGATCGTCTGGAGCATCGGACTTATCGCGGCCTGCGGCGCAGCGGCGTTCGGACTGGCGTGGATCGCCGGCCAGGCGTCGGTCATCCTGCTCGCGATCTATCTCGTCGTCAGCCTATCCTATTCGTTCCGCTTGAAGCGCGAGCCGATCATCGACGTCTTTTTGCTCGCCTGCTTGTTCACCATGCGCCTCGCTCTCGGAGTCGTCGTCGCCGATGTGGCCTTCTCGCCATGGCTGTTCGTGTTTTCGATGTTCATCTTTCTTTCGCTGTCCCTGGCCAAACGGCAAACGGAAATCACGCGAATGGCGGCGCATGGGCAGGAGCGCACGCCGGGCCGCGGCTATCACGCCGGCGATGCGCCTTTCGTGCTGGCGACGGGAATCGGCGCCATGATGGCGACGATCCTCGTCATGGTCATCTACCTCGTCGAAGACGCCTTTCCCAAGGGCTTCTACAAGCATCCGGATTTCCTCTGGGGCTTTGCGGTCGTCATCTTCCTGTGGCTCGCGCGCGTTTGGCTGCTGTGTCACAGGGGCGAGCTCGACGACGATCCGGTGGCGTTCGCATTGAAGGATCGCGTGAGCCTGCTCTATGCGGCTGCGATGGGCGCAATTTTCGTCGCCGCGATCTGGTGACAAAGGGAAGCAATTCCATGTCCTCTGATTTCGCGAGGCGCGATGGCGTGCGGTCCTGGGGGCGCACGTCGAATCATTCGCAGCATGTGGCGCGTCCGCGGTTCCGCGACGAGCTGAACAGTCTGATCGGCGACGCCGAAGCGAGCAGCCGTCTGGCGTCGGGCCTGCGTCGGTCTTATGGAGATTCATGCCTCAATTCGGACGGGGCGCTGATCGACATGCGCGGCCTCGATCGATTGATCGCCTTCGATGACAGAACCGGAACGCTCTGCGCCGAAGCCGGCGCATCGCTCTCGCAGATTCTGGCCTTCTCGGCGCCGCGTGGCTGGTTCCTGCCGACGACGCCGGGAACGCGGTTCGTCACATTGGGCGGCGCGGTCGCCAATGACGTGCATGGCAAGAATCACCATGCGGCCGGATCATTCGGACGACACATCGAATCGATCGGGCTATTGCGCAGCGACGGCAGTCGGCGCATCCTCTCGCCGACTGCCGAGCCTGACCTGTTCGCGGCGACGATCGGCGGCCTGGGCTTGACCGGGATCATCGAATGGGCCGAGCTCCGGCTCGAGCGGATCGCGAGCGCTTATCTCGATGTGGAAACCATTCCCTATCGCAGCCTCTCCGAATTCTGGGCGCTCGCCGAGCAGAGCGCCGAAAATTTCGAACACACGGTCGCCTGGATCGATTGCGTGTCTCGCGGGACGAAATTCGGTCGCGGCCTCTTCTCCCGTGCGAATTGGCGCGCCGACGATGCGCTGGACGCCCATGACGATCGCACTTGGAAAAGCATTCCATGCGATGCGCCGGTCTTCCTTCTCGATCGGCTCGCCATCGCCGGCTTCAACGAACTCTACTACAGGACGAATCGCGCCCGCAGAGGACTGAGGCGACAGCATTATGCGAGCTATTTCTACCCGCTCGACGCGCTCCGCGGCTGGAACAGGCTCTATGGACGGCGTGGAATGTTCCAATATCAATGCGTCATTCCGAGAAGCGAGGCCCGCGAGGCCATCGCTATCCTGCTCGACGAGATCACGCGTTCGGGCCAGGCCTCCTTCCTCGCCGTTCTCAAGACTTTCGGCGAGCTGGCGTCGCCGGGCCTTCTGTCCTTCCCGCGGGCGGGCGTGACGCTGGCGCTCGATTTCCCCAATCGCGGAATGGAAACATTGCGCCTGATGTCGCGGCTCGACGCGATCGTCGAAGAGGCGCGCGGCGCGCTCTACCCGGCCAAGGATGGTCGGATGACGGGAAAAATGTTCCGACATTCGTTTCCCCGATGGCGGGAATTCGTCGTTCACAGGGATCCCGCCATGAGCTCGGATTTCTGGCGAAGGGTGAGCTCGTGACTCGAGCGGGCAAGCGTATCGTAATTCTGGGCGCCGCCTCTGCGATCGCCGAAGCGACGGCGCGGATCTGGGCGCGCGAAGGAGCGCGCTTCATTCTCGTCGGCCGCGAAAAATCTCGGCTCGACGCGATAGCGGATCATTTGAGACTTTTAGGCGCAGCGCAGGCGCATCCGCTGGTCCTCGATTGCGCGACGGCCGATGCGAGCGCGGAACTCGCCGCCATGCTGAAAGCCCTCGGCGGTCTCGACGTCATGCTGCTCGCCTACGGTCTGCTCGGCGAGCCGAAGCGCTTGGAGACGGAGCCAGCTGCGGCGGCCGAGCTGATGCAGACGAATTTTTGCAGCGCCACCGCCTGGTGCCTCGCGGCCAGCGCCATTTTGGAGCGGCAGCGCTCCGGCGTTCTTCTCGTCATCGGCTCGGTCGCCGGGGACCGCGGGCGCCGATCGAATTTCGTCTACGGCGCCAGCAAGGGCGGACTCGCGCGGCTCGTCGAGGGGATAGCGCACAAGCTCGCGCCTGTCGGAGCGCGCGCGGTCGTCGTCAAGCCCGGCTTCGTCGATACGCCCATGACGGCTGGCGTCGCGAAGAAGGGCTTGCTATGGGCCGATCCCGACACGATCGCGCGGGTCATCGCGCGAGCGGCGGAGAGAGGCGGCCCCACCGTCTATGCGCCGGCCTTCTGGCGCTGGATCATGCTGGCGATTCGGCATCTTCCAGCCCCAGTTTTCAACAGGCTCGATATTTGAGGTTCGTCCATGACGACGCAAAGCGACAGCGACATGAGAGCCGATGCGAACGCGCGGCAATTCGCCTGCTTTATCGCGCTCGGCGGCTGCGCCGCTCTGGCGAATTGGCTTTCGCGCTTTGCGCTGGAGCGGATCGTGAGCTTTCCGCTCGCGGTCGCCATCGCCTATATGATCGGCATGGTCGTCGCCTTTACGCTGTTTCGTCGTTTCGTCTTCCCGGCCTCGCCTCAGCCGCTGGAGCGGCAGGTGAAGCTTTTCGTTCTCGTCAATCTGGCGGGTGTCGCCCAGGTGTGGGCGGTCTCGATGACGCTCGTCTATTATGTGTTTCCCGCGCTCCATTTCGCCGGCGCGCTGGCCGAGCCGATCGGACACGGCGTCGCGATCGGCGTCCCGACGTTGTCGAGCTATTTCGGGCATAGGCTCCTGACCTTCAGAGCGGCCTGAGGCAGCAGTCTCCGCTGAGCGCACCATGCTCCGCGCGCAGGAAAAGCACGCGGAGCGAATGCGCGAGCAAACCTCATTGTGTCCCCTGATTCGAGGTCAGCTCGGTCGTCCGGCTGATTGAGCACGCGTCGCCGGGACGCGAGGAGGAGCGATCGACGGTTCGCTGAACTTTCACGATCCTCGGCCGGATCTTCGTGTAGGTGACGCCCGGGCGCGCCACCGACTCCCCCACCGCGAGCTCCGCGAGATCGGCGATCGACCAGACGGATCGAGCGCGGTCGAGGCTCGGGAATTCCAGCAGATAATCGATCTTCGTATCGATCACATAGCCGTCATGATCGACCCAGCCGTCGCAAAGATAGCGGAGCAGGCGAGAATCGGTGATGCCGTCGAGAGAGCGAACTTCGAAATTATCCGTCAGCTCATAACGTGTATCCACTTCCTGCAGGCCGAGCGTCGCCCGCGCTCCGACCGCGAGCCCGAGCGACTGCGCGAGCTTGGCAGAATTGGCTTCGCGCCGCTCGGGCGCCGCCTGGACCGAATAGAGGCTATCGGAATTGCGCGAGACGTCGCGCCGCAAGCCGAGCTCATAGATGGCGACTCCGACAAAGCCGAGGCTCGATGTCGCGATCATGCCCATGGCGAGCCCGCGCCGCGGCCAATGCGACTGCGCGACGGCCTGCAATCCGAGCGCCGCCGCGAGCATTCCGAACGGCCATATGAAGATCGTGTAGCGCGCGAAATGAAACGACGGCAGCACATTGAACAGATAGGCGGCGAGAAACCCGAAGAAGGCCGCGGCCAGCGCTATGATCGTCAGGCGCTCGCTCCGGTCGGACGAATTGCGAAACAGCGCCCATCCGACGACCGCGAGCGCGGGGACGACAATGCTGAAATAGGCGGCGATCCGAACCAGGACTTTGATGTTGACCGGGACTTTGCCGATCCAGGCGCTTTCCAGATGCGACGACATCAGCCGGCGCGCCTGTCCGGCGCCATAGGGCAATTCATGCGAGAAATGCACGAAGATCGCGATATAGGCGAGGATGGCGGCGCCGAAGACGCCGAGGAGAACGCCGAGCTGGGCGAGCTCCCGAACCATGCGCCTCCCGAACCAATGGGCTCCCGCGAGCCGCACGGTCACGAGAATGAGCAGCAGCGGAAGCGCTTCCGGGCGCAGCCAGAAGAGCGCGCCGGCGAGCAGGCCCGCGATCCCGTCCTGGCGGAGCGTCGGCCCCTGTCTCTCATCGTACCAGCGAAATAGGAGCGTGAGATAAAAATAGGCGCAGGCGAAGGCCGCGAACACCGCATTCTCGGTGCCGCTCATGCCATTGTAGACGCTGCCCGGCAGCCACAGAGTGAGGAGCGCCGCGAGCTCGCGCCAGGGGCGGCGCAGACCAATTCGCCCGGCGACGAGAAAGGTGACGCCGGCAGTCGCATAGAGGCCCGCGAGGCAAATGATTTTCACGGCGAGCGGAGTCATGGCGGCGCCGACGACCCACATGGCCAGAGCGTCGATCAGCATGAACCCCATGGAGGTTTCGCCGCTGTTGGGCTGATCCAGATTGAATTCCAGCGGATGGCCGCGCAAGAGATTGCGCGCATAGACGAGGTGAATTTCCGCATCGCCGGAGAATACGGACCAATACAAGAGAGGATGGAGCAATCCGACGACCGCCACGAAAGCGATCAGATAGGCTTCCCCCCTGAAATGGCGTTCGTAAAAAGACGCGAGCATCTCATTCTCCAAATTGAAGAATTGCCGGACGATGAACCGGCCCGTCGAATAAGGATTATGGTCCTCTTCGCCCATTCCGAAGAGACGAATTGCGCTCGGAGCGCAGCGGAGAAATCAGCTTCGCTCTTTGGGCCGATCAATGTCGCGCGGATGGCCGCTCCGCCGAAATGCGGACTATTACCCGTGAGCCGAAAAGCGGGAGCCAAAACGCGGCGCGCGGCTCCTCGGCAGGCCCGGGCGAGCCGGTCGAGGAGCCGGAGTGCGAGCGGCTGCGGCGTCGTCGAGGGGCGCCGTTCCCCGCTTGCTCATCGCCCTGCGCTCCATTAGTCATGAAAGCGCAACAGAGCGCATCCGGGAGGGCGCGGGCCCCATGATGTCCAGCTGGTCCAATATCGCCGTCATGGGCGCGGTCGCCGCCGTCGCGATCGTCGTGCTGCTCGGCCTCGGCAATGTGCTGCGCGGGGGCGACGGCAATCTCTCGCAAAAGCTGATGCGCTGGCGCGTGGGCTTGCAATTTTGCGCGCTGCTGCTGATCCTGGCGATCCTCGCCTTCCGTCATTAGAGGAGCCGCCGATGGTCCGCCTCGACAAAATCTACACACGCGGCGGCGACGCCGGCGCCACCTCGCTCATCGGCGGCCAGCGCCGCCGCAAGGACGATCTGCGCGTCGAGGCCTATGGCGCCGTGGACGAGACCAACGCCGCCGTCGGCCTCGCCCGCCTCGCCACGGGCGAAGATGCGGCCCTCGACGCCATGCTGGCGCGCATCCAGAACGACCTCTTCGATCTCGGCGCCGAGTTGGCGACGCCGGTCGCGCCCGGCGAGACTTTGCCCGAGCACAGCCTCGCCATCGTGCAATCGCAGGTCGATCGGCTGGAGCGCGAGATCGACGCGCTGAACGCCCCGCTCGCGCCGATCAAATCTTTCGTGCTGCCGGGCGGAACGGCGGCGGCCGCGCATCTCCACCTCGCCCGCACGGTGAGCCGCCGCGCCGAGCGGATAATGGTGGCGCTCGCCAACGCCCCGGACGAATCCGTCGGCGAGACGGCGCTGCGCTATGTCAACCGCCTCTCCGATTTCCTCTTCGTCGCCGCGCGCTACGCCAATAAGGATGCGGGCGATGTGCTGTGGACGCCGGGCGCGACGCGCTGAAGCTCAGCGCTCGGCCTTGTCCGCGAGCCAGCTCGCGAGCTTCAGATCGGAAAGCGCGCCGATCTCGGTGACCAGTCGGCCATTGGCGGCGACCAGCGCGGTGAAGGGCAATTCGCCCGCCCAGGCCTGATCCACCTCGAAATAGAGCCGCTCGACGAAACGATCGGCGAAAGCGAAATTGGCGGCCTGCCGCAGCCCCGCCTTCTCCATGCGGGACAAGGCGCGATGGCGGTCGCTCTCCGGATCGGCATTGACGAAGACGAAATCCACGCCCGACGTCTCCCGGGCGAGCTTCGCCCAATCGGCCAGCTCGGCGACGCAGATGGAGCAGGTCACCGACCAGAAATGCACGATGAGCGGCCGGCCGGCATGGGCCTTGCGGATGGCGTCGAAAGAGCCGCGCCCGAAAGGCGCGATCTCCGGCTTCGAGACCGCCTGCCCCGAGGCGGCCTCGCCGGTTGCGATTTGCGGCGCGGTGGCCTGCGACCAGCCGACTTGCGACCAGCCGACTTGCGGCCAACCGACTTGCGCCGTGGCGCAGGCGACGGCGGCGAACAGCGCCCGTCTCATCCTCGCGCGCATGTCTGACACTCCTGTTTCTGCCGCTCTTTTCCACCACATAGCGGAAATCACAAAGAGATGCGAGCCCGAGACGGCGCGGCGGCCACGACGCGGAAAAGGGCCGCCGACCATCGATTTGCGCCCGTCGCACTGTGTTGTTAAGTCTGGGATCAGCGGCGCGGCGGCGCGCCGACCAACCGATCCGCCCCCATGTCCGACACGACCCATACAGCCACCGACCCGGCCGCCCGCAAGGCCGCGGCCGCAAAAGCCTCGATCGCCGCCAGCGCCGCGCTGACGCTCGCCAAGCTCGTGGCCGGCCTCGCCTCGGGCTCGCTGGCGCTGATTTCGGAGGCCGGCCATTCGGCCGCCGACGTCGCCGCCACAGTGCTCACCTATGTCGCCGTGCGCCAGGCCGAGAAGCCGGCGGACGAGCGGCACCATTATGGCCATGGCAAGGTCGAATCGCTCGCCGCGCTGATCGAGACCGGGCTGCTCTTCGGCCTCGCGCTGGTCGTCGCCGGCCAGGCGGCGCGCCGGCTCGGCGAGCCGGAAGTCGAGATCGACGCCGGCTGGCCGATCTTCGCCGTGCTCTTCTTCTCTATCGTCGTCGATTTCGTGCGCGCCCGGGGCCTTCGCGCCGTGGCCGAAGAGACGCAGAGCGACGCGCTCGCCGCCGACGCCCTGCATTTTGCGAGCGATCTCGTCTCCTCGGCTCTGGTCATTCTCGGCCTCGCCGCGACGCGCGCCGGCTTCGCCCAGGGCGATGCGCTGGCCGCAATCGGGGTCGCCGCCTTCATCGCTATCGCCGGCTACAGGCTCGGCCGCCGCACGGTGGCGACGCTGCTCGACGCCGCGCCGCAGGAGCTGGTGCCGCAAATTCAGGAAATTCTGCGCGCCACGCCCGGCGTCATAGCGGTGGAGAGCCTGCGCCTGCGCACCGCTGGACCGAAAGTGATGGGCGAGGCGGTCATCGGCGTCGCGCGCACGCTGCCTCTGGAGCGCGCGGCGCGCATAAAGGAGGACGCCAATTCCGCGATTCTGCGCGCCATTCCCGGCGCGCAGATCGCGCTCGCCACACGTCCGATCGCGCTCGACGACGAGACCGTAATCGAGCGCATTCTGCTCGTCGCCGCGCGCCGCCGCATTCAGGTGCATCACATCATCGCGCAAACGGTGGGCGAGCGCCTCTCCATCACGCTGGATATGGAGCTCGACGGCGGCATGTCGCATGGGCGCGCGCATCAGATCGCCTGCGATCTCGAGCAGGCGATTCGCGAGGAATTCGGCGAATCGATCGAAATCGAAACGCATATCGAGCCTTCGGAGCCGCAATTGCTCGCCGGCCAGGATGCCGAGCCGCAGACGCAGCGCGCGATCGCCGACGCCCTCGCGCGTCATGCCGCGCGCGGCGGAAAAGTCAGCGACGTCCACGATGTCCGCGCGCGCGAGACGGCGGAGGGGCTGGTCGTCAATTATCATTGCTGCGTCGATCCGCAGCTCTCCGTCGACGCCACGCACGCGGCCGTCGACGAAGTGGAGCGCGCCATGCGCGGCGAATTTCCGAACATCCTGCGAATTGCGGGACATGCGGAAATAAACGACCATTCTTGAGCGCGCCGGAGCGATTTGCGCCGCGCTTCGCATATTGTCTTTTGGAAAAAATGCGGCTATCCGTAGCCGGAAATAATCGAATATTTTTTCGAGGCCGCGATCATGTCGAATGTCACGGGCAAAGCCTATGGAATGAACGTCATTACGCCGATGAAACCCTGGCGGACATGGTTCAATCGTTTCAGCTTCATGATTTCCCGATCGATTCCCACCTCCCTCGGCGGTTTGCTCGGCCTCTCCTTCATTCATTTCGCGCGCTGGGCCATCGTCAAGCGCGACCAATGGCCCGATCTCGGCCAGGGCAAGCAAAATCTCGCCAATGACTATCTGCTGTTCTGCAGCAATTTCAACGGCACCTGGGATCAATATATCGACGCTTTCGCCGACGGCCTGCCCAACGGCCTCGATCTTCTGTGGTACACGAGCACGAAATATCCGCATTCCGTGCCGATCACGCCGTTCAAGAATTATATTCGCGCCAATCAGATCGACACGAATTATTACTACAATTCCGTTCCCGGCGCCGCGCAGCCCGATGTGAAGGCGGCGCTGCGCGTGCGGCGCGCGCTGCTCGCGCTCGCGCAAGCCCACGCCTCTTCGACGCCCGAGCAGTTCCGCGCGCTCTATGTGCGCCACCTCGTCTCCGTGCAGAACGACCTCGGCTATGAGGGCTATGCGCCGGTCGCCAGCAACGACACCGAGAATGCGGAAAGAGACCGCGCGGATTATCTGGCCAACGCCGGCGCTCTCGCGCTGGCCGCCCGCTGATCCATTTCGTTCGACGATCAAGAACTCCCTCGCGACGATCGAGAATTTTTCCGAAAGAGGACGCCATGCCGACCTTCGACAGCGGAGCCTATTTCCTTACGACCCTCATTCCGATCAGCACCGCGCCGATCTTCGAGGAGAGCGGCGGCTCGGCTTCTCCCGCTCATGCGCTGCGCAAGCGGCTGTCGCTGCTGCCGCGCGGAGAGCGCAGCCCGTTCGCGCGCAGCTCGCGCAATCATTTCGCCCGTTTCGTCGTCATCGACGATGTCGCCTATAATGGCCGCGAGCAACCCAACACGCTGCTGGTCGCCGCCGCTCCGGCGCTGTCCATCGACCAGAAATACAAGGATATGCTCAATCCGGTGATCGCGCAGCCGCAAGATCGCCTCTCCTGTCCCTTCCTCTTCTTCTCCGCTGATTTCGACGCGGCGAGCGGCGCGGATTCCGAGCGCGACGCCTATCTTCGCGATCTGTGGATTCGCTCGGAAGCGGAGCTGAAGGAGATATTCAAATATTGCCTCGGCTTCGAGGCGCGCGTCACCGACGCCGCGAGCTTCGCCAAATATATCGCCGACTGCCAGATCGAGACGACGATGCCGTTCCACGATTACTGGCTCGACGGCGTGCCGGCGGACCAGCTGCCGAATCTGTCGCTACAAAAGCTCGGCCTCGTCGGGCTGGGCATTTTGGCGGCCGTCGCGGCGCTCGTCTATTTCTGGCTGCTGCCCGCTTTCCTGCAGGGTTTCCTCGGCGCGCTGATCGCGCTCGTCGCCGGCGTCGCGGCCGCTGGAGCCTCCATCTATTTCTACGTTCTGGACTTCGGCAAGAAGCCCTTTCCAGCGGCGCCGAACTCCACTCTGCCGGAGGTTCTCAAGGCGCTCTATCTGCGTCGCGAATTCACGCGCTTCGCCATCGATCGCCAGTTCGACGCGGCGGGCTCGGACGAAGCCTCGGCGCAGAGCCTCTACGACTCGTTCAAATCTTTCATCGACGCCAACAAGCCGGACGACGTCGCAGAACCGACGCAAAAGGCCGGGGCCATCGGAATCTAGGGGCGGAAAATGTCAGTCGTTCTCGACCTCGCGGATATTCAGGGCAATATTCTCGAAGCCTATCCCAAGCAGGGCTATTTCAAAGGCCGCACCATATTGCTGAACATCGGCGGCGACGCGGCCGATCGCGCCGCCAATGGCCGCCATTTCGTGACGCAGCTGCTGCCGCGCGTCACCTCGGCGCTGGACAGCAAGGGATCGGGCGGCGCGGTGGAGCCGCCGGCGATCACGGTCAATATCGCCTTCACCTTCTACGGCCTGCTCATGCTCGGCGTGCCGACGCGCACGCTGCGCGGCCTGCCGGACGAGTTCATCGACGGCATGGCCAAGCGCGCGCGCATGTTGGGCGATGATTTCTCCGGCAGAAATTGGCAGGACAAATGGGACAAGGTCTGGCAGCCGGCCTCGCCGGAGACCGCCGTCCACATTCTCATCGTGCTCAACCAGCGCTATACGGCGAGCGCCGCCGATCTCGACGCGGCGACGGAGTCGATCGTCGCCCTCGCCGCGGAAAATCAGGTGAGCGTGCTCGGCGGCCATAATCCGCCGGACTATCCGCACCAGCCGCTCTATCAGGACCTCACCGCTCTCTTCGACGCGCAGGGACGGCCGACGCCCAAAGAGCATTTCGGCTTTTCCGACGGAATCAGCGATCCTGTGTTCGAGGGACAATATCCGGCGGACAAGGAACAGGCGGCGGCGGTCGGCCAAGGCGCGGTCGACGGCAATGGCGTTTGGCGGGCTTTGGCCGCCGGCGAATTCCTGCTCGGCTATCCCGACGAAGCGCAGGAGATTCCGGGCGCCGCCATGCCGCTCTCCTTCAGCCGCAACGGCACTTTCCTCGCCTATCGCAAATTGCACGAGAACGTCGCCTCCTGGCGCAAATTCATCGACGATCAGGCCGAGAAATTCGCCGCCGTCCGCGGCCTCACAGTAGAGGTGGCGCGCGAGACCCTGGTCGCCAAAATGGCGGGCCGCTGGTCCGACGGCGTGCCGCTGATCAAGGCGAAGGATTTCGCCGCCTGGCAGGCGTTCAACGAGAAATATCCGGAAGGCTCGCCGGAGCGCGAGCGCGAGCTCGTCGACTTCACCTATCGCGACGACCCCGACGGCGGCGCCTGCCCGATGACCTCGCATACGCGCCGCGTCAACACGCGCGACGCGCTCGACCCTTGGGTCGCGGCCGGCCAGCCCAAGCAGGCGGCAGGCTCCGTGCTCAACAATCGCCGCCGCATCCTGCGTCGCGGCCTGCCCTATGGCTCCTCCGGCCCCGACACGACGGATGCGGACGAGCATGGCATCGTCATGCTGGTCGTCTGCTCGAGCCTCGCCCGCCAGTTCGAATTCGTGCAGCAGCAATGGATTCACTATGGCGTCGACGCGCGCGCGGGCAATGACACCTGCCCGATCGTCGGCAATCATTCGCAAGGCGCCGACACGCCGGACGATTATGCCCGCGATCGCAATGGGCCCAAGGCGAAATTCGTGGTGCCGTCCGACCCCGCGTCGGGCAAGCCGCCTTATATCGCCGAAGGTCTGCCGCAATTCGTGGAGACGCGCGGCGGCGAATATTTCTTCGTGCCGAGCCTCACCGCTCTGCGCATGATCGGCATGGGCACGGTCGATCCGACCTGACGAGTAGGCAGGCGCTCGGGAGCGGGGTGACACGTCCCCGATCTCTGGGAGCAACCCCACCCCGGAGGGCTTCGCCGTCTCACCCTCCCCCGGAAGGGGAGGGTGAGACGGCCTTTCCGGCGATAGACAGCGGGACAGAGACGATGACTTTGCTGAAAAACATTATAGCCTCTCTGCGCGCCTATGCGCTGACGCTCGCGGACGCCGTCGTCGCCTTGTTCTCGCTGCTCGCGGTGGCGGCGCGCGCTCTCCTCTCCGGCAAGGGACCACTGAAGGAGCGACTCGTCGGCGCGCTCACTCTTCCGAGTTCGCAGATCAAGGTCTTTGCGGTGCTGCGCGCCGTGCTGCCCAATTTCTTCATCGCCAAGCAGCTCATCACCAGCTACGAGAACAATGGCACGGCCTTCGTCACCCGCGCCACGGATGTGATCGAGGTGCTCGATCGAGAGGAAGATTTCGCCGTCGTCTACGAGCCGAAGATGCGCGCCATCACAGGCGGCCCCAATTTCTTCCTCGGAATGCAGAATACGGCGCAATATCAGCACGACACCTCGCTGATGAAGCTCGCCATGCGCCGCGACGACGTCGAGACGCTGGTGACGCCGCTGGCCCGCGCCCGCGCCGAGGCCTATGCGAGCGCCTTTCCGACGCGCATCGACGTTCCGCAGGAGCTGACGCTGCGCGTCCCCTCCGCCATCGTCGCCGAATATTTCGGCGTCTCGGCGCAGGCCGAGACCGACGCCATTCATTGGGCGACGAGCCTTTTCTGGTGGCTGTTCGTCGATCTCAAAGGCGATCCGGCGATCGAGACGAAGGCGTTGATGGCGGCCGCCGAGCTGCGCAAGGCGATCGACGCCGCCATCGCCGCGCGCAAGGCGAGCGGAGAGACGAAGGACGACGTGCTCGGCCGCGCGCTCGATCTGCAGAAGGGCGCGCCGGAGTTCGACGATCTCGCCATTCGCAACAATCTCATCGGCCTCGTCATCGGCGCGATCCCGACCATTTCCAAAGCCTCGGTGCAGGCGCTCGACCAATTGCTCGACCGGCCGGAGGCGCTGGCCGGCGCCCATGCCGCGGCGAAAGCCGGCGACGAGGCGCTGCTCGGCGCCTATCTCTTCGAGGCGCTGCGCTTCAATCCGGTCAATCCCGTGATCTATCGCCGCGCCAACCGCTCCACGGTGATCGCCGCCAATACCTTCCGCGCCCGCAAAATTCCCGAGGGCGCCATGGTGCTCGCCGCCAATCTCTCGGCCATGTTCGATCCGCTGAAGATCGAGAAGCCGAACGAGTTCCGCGTCGATCGTCCCTGGGGCGAATATATTCTGTGGGGCTATGGCCTGCACACTTGCTTCGGCGCCTATATCAATCGCGCCGTGATCCCGGCCATTCTGCGCCCCGTGCTGGCGCGGCCCAATCTGCGCCGCGCCGCCGGGGCGGCGGGCCAGATCGACGGCGGCGGCACGCCCTTCCCGCAGCATTTCGTGGTAGAGAGCGACTGATCGCCAGCCGTCTCTCGCCCGGCGGCGCAACCGTGAGCCGAAGGGAAGACCCAATTGTCCGCAAGCCAATTGTCCGACGCCAATTCCGATATCGCAGCCCTGCCCTTCGAAAAGGCGATACAGGAGCTCGAGGAGATCGTCGGCAAGCTCGAGAAGGCGAGCGTCTCGCTCGACGATTCGGTGAAGCTCTATGAGCGCGGCGAGGCGCTGAAGAAGCGCTGCGACGCGCTGCTGCGCGAGGCCGAGGCCCGCATAGAGAAGATCACGCTCGGCGCCGATGGCGCGCCCAAGGGAACAGCGCCGCTCGACGTCGAGTGACTCTCGCTCACTTGCGGATCGTCACCTTGCGGCCGTCGCGAATGTCGGCGGGCGGATCGAGCGCGATGATCTCGTCGCCGGTCAAGCCCTGATCCACATCGACATTCGTGCCGAAATCGCGCGTGATGCCGATCTTCGCCATTCGCACCACATCGTCCTTGTCGATCACCGCGACGCGCGGTCCGTCGGCGCCGAAGAGGATCGACGGCGCCGGTATGTTCACCAGCGGCCGCGGCCGTGGAATGTCCAGCACCACGCGCACGAACATGCCCGGCCTCAGCTCGCCGGTCGGATTGGGCACGTCGACCTCGGTGAGCAGCGTGCGCGAGGCGGCGGCGAGCGAACTGGCGTTGCGCGCGATGCGCCCCTTGAAGCTCTTGCCGGGCATTTCCGGCGGCAGCACCTTGGCTTCGAGCCCATCGACGAGACCGGCCGCCTCCGATTGCGGCACCGACACCTGCACGCGCATGATATCGTCGCGCGCCATGGAGAACAGCGGCGTGCCGCTATTGGCGTCGGCGCTGACGAGATCGCCGACCTCTATGTTGCGCGCCGTCACCACGCCCTTGAACGGCGCGGCGACGTCCTTGAAGCCGACGAGCTCCTTCAGCCGATCGACATTGGCCTGCGCCGCGGCGATATTGGCCTGCGCCACCTCGACGCCCGCCTGCGCCGATTGCAGATTGGCGGCCTGCGTCTCGACATTGGCGGCGTTGATGTCGTTGTTCTGCTTGCTCTCGTAATTGTTTTTGACGAGCTGCGAGCTGCGCCCATAGGTGAGCTTGGCGAGGTTGAGATTGGCCTTGTTCTGCTCGACCTGCGCCTTGGATTGCAGGAGCTGCGCCTTGTTGAGCACGAGCTGCGCCAGCGCCTGCGAATATTGCTGGTCGAGATCGGGCGCGGAAATGCGAACGAGAAGATCGCCCTGCTTCACCTTGCTGCCGATGTCGACGCGGCGCTCGGCGATATAACCCGTCGCGCGGGCGAAAAGACGCGCCTGCTCCCAAGCGAGCGTCTGGCCCGGCAGCTCGACATGCACGGGGCCCGCGACTTTCGTCACTTTGGTCGCGCGCAGGCTGAGCGGGGCGTTGGCCTGCTCCTGCTGAAACATTTGCGCATCGTGCTCTTGCGCCGCATGGCGGCGAAAGCCGATGAGCAGCACCAGAGCGAGCAGCGCGAGCACAAGAAAGAAAGGCAACCTTCGCAGGCGCGGCGGCGGCGCCTCGCGCACGCCGACGCCGGTCGAAGCGAATCCGCGTCCCTGCGGCTGCAACGTCTCGGTCATAGATAATCCCTCGGAGGTTGCGCCTCTCCACGCCGCAGCAGCGAATAGAGGAAAGGCACGAAAAGCAGAGTCGAACATGTGCCGAAGGCGATGCCGCCCATCACCGCGCGAGCGAGCGCGGCGTTCTGCTCGGCGCCCTCGCCGAGCCCGAGCGACATGGGCAGAAGGCCGACGAACATCGCCGTCGCCGTCATGATCACCGGACGAATACGCGTCAGCCCGGCCTCGATCGCCGCCGCCTCGGCGGAGACGCCGGTCTCCTCGCGATGCTCGCGCGCGAAAGTGACGAGCAGGATGGAATTGGCCGAAGCGACGCCGACCGACATTATGGCGCCCATCAATGACGGAATGGAGAAGGTCGTGCCGGTGACGTAGAGCGCGAAGACGATTCCGCAAAAGGCGATGGGCAGCGCCAATATGACGACGAAAGGATCGCCCCAGCTCTGGAAGTTCACCACCATCAGCAGATAGACGAAGATCATCGAGGCGACGAGGCCGAGGCCGATGCGCGCGAAAGCCTGATTCTTGCTGTCGATCTGGCCGCGGATGACGATGTAGTTGCCGGGCTTCAATTCCGGCTCGATCTCGGCGATCGCCTTGCGCAAATCCCGCTCCACGCCGCCGAGATCGCGATCCTGAATATTGGCGTAGACGTCATAGGTCGGCTGCGTGTTGGAATGCGTGGCGACGCTCTGCTCCACGCCGCGCTTCCATTGCGCGACATTGGTCAACAGATCGACCTGCGCCGAAGAGCCGCCGGTCAGATCGGAAATTGGCGTATTGGCGAAGGCGTTGAGCGAGGCGACGCGATATTCCGGCGTCTGCACCGCCACCTGATAGGGAATGCCGGTCGTCGGATCGGCCCAGAAATTGGGCGTCACCTGGAAGGAGGAGGAGAGCGAGATATTCACATTATTGGCGACCTGCTGAACGCTGACGCCGAGCTGCTGCCCCTTCCAGCGATCTATATCGACGAAGAATTCCGGCGCGTCGAGAATTTGATGAATATGCGCATCGACGACGCCGCGCACTTCCTTGACGCGATCCAGCAGCTTGCGCACGATGATCTTATTGCCGGGCGCGTCGCGGCCGACGACGCGCAGCGCGATCGGCGCCGGCAGGCCGAAGTTCAAAATCTGCGTGACGATGTCGGCCGGCTGGAAATAGAAGATCGAATCCGGAAAGCGCTGCGACAGAACCTCGCGCAGCTTGCGCATGTAGACCGCCGTCGGCGCATGGCCATGGGCGAGCGAGATCATGATCTGCCCGTCGTTGTAGCCGACCGTCGTGCCGTCCGAAAAGGCGTAATTATAGGTGATCTGCGGCAGGCCGATATTGTCGATCATCAGAGCGAGCTCATGCTGCGGGATCACCTCGCGAATGACGCCCTCGACCTTTTGGAAGAGACGCTCGGTCTCCTCAATGCGCAGGCCGGAGCGGCCGCGCACATGCAGCGTCATCTGGCCGGCGTCGATCTGCGGATAATAATCCTCGCCGACGGAGACGAACAGAAAGGCGCCGAAAGCGAAGACGCCGGCGACAAAGGCGAGCGTGCGGCCCTTGTGGCGCAGCACCGCGACCAGCAGCAGCGCATATTGGCCGCGCAGCTTCTCGAACCCATGCTCGAAGCCGAGCTGAATGCGCGTCAGCGCCGCCGAAAATCCGAGACCCCGCGCGTCGCTCTCGCGTTCGCGCTCCGCGTGATGCTCATGGATGAGCAGCTGGTCCATCAATATGGGCACCAGCGTTCGCGACAGGAAATAGGAGGCCAGCATGGCGAAGACGACGGCCAGAGCCTGCGGCACGAAGAGAAAGCGCGCGGCGTCGGTGAGGAAGAGCACGGACACGAAGGCCGCGCAAATGGCGAGCGTGGAGATCAGCGCCGGCTTGGCGATGCCGGCGGCGCCTTCCGCCACCGCATGGCGGAAATCCTTGCCCTCCTCGAACAGACGATAGGTGTTCTCGATGGCGACTGTGGCGTCGTCCACCAATATGCCGACCGCGAGCGCCATGCCGCCCAGCGTCATGATGTTGATCGTATGGCCGAGCGCGCTGAGTATGGCGAGCGAGGTGAGGATCGACAGCGGGATCGAGATGACCACGATCAGGGTCGAGCGCCAGGACCCCAGGAACAGAAGGATCATCAGCGCGGTGAGGCCGGCGGCGATGATTCCCTCGTGCAGCACGTCCGATATTGCGTTGGAGACGAAGACCGACTGGTCGAACAGCTCCGCTATGTTGGTGTCCTTGGGAATCGCCTCGCGCAGCTTGGCGATGCCGGCCTTCACATTCTCGACGACATTGAGCGTCGAGGCGTTGCCGTTCTTCAATATGGTCAAGAGCACGGCGCGCGAGCCGTCGACGCGCACAATATTCTGCTGCGGCGGGCTGCCGTCGCGCACTTGCGCCACGTCCCGGATCAGCAAGGGCGCGCCATCGGCCACGCGGATCGGAATGCTGTTGAGCGTCGACAGCGCGTCGGGCGTCGAATTGAGGCGCACGACATATTGCAGATCGCCGAATTTCACGAGGCCCGACGGCACCACCAGATTGCCGGCGGTGATGGCGTTGACGACATCGAGCGGCGTCAAGCCCCGCGCCTGCAGCGTCGCCGTGTCGAGATCGACCATGATCTGGCGCTGCTTGCCGCCCCAGGGCGTCGGCAGAGTGACGCCGGGAGTCGTCGTCAGCTGCTGGCGCACGCGATAGAGGCCCATGTCGTAGAGCTGCTGCTCGTCGAGACTCTTGCTGGAGAGCGCCAGCTGAATGACCGGCACTTGCGAGGCCGAATAGCGGATGACGGTCGGCGGATTGATGCCGGGCGGCATCAAGGCGCGAATGGAGTTCATCGCCGAGACGACCTGCGTGATGGCGAGCTCTATGTTCACATCCGGCTGGAAATAGATCTTCATCACCGCGACGCCTTGCAGCGTCTGGCTCTCCATATTGCGAATGCCGTTGACGTTGTTGCTCGTGGAGAGTTCGGCGTAAGTGGTGACGCGGCTCTCCATCTCGGCGGTGGAGAGGCCGGTGTAGGACCAGATGACCGTCACGACCGGGATATCGACGTTGGGAAACACGTCCTTGGGCGTCGAGACGATCGCCGCGCCGCCGAGGAACGTCATCAATATGGCCAGGACGTAGAACGTCAGCCGAAATTTGAGAGCATATTTGACGAGTTCCATGAACGTCTTCCACTCTCACCACGACGCGGGCCGCTGTCCGCATCGCTCTCGCCACGTAACGCTTCCGCTCAGCCGACGGCGCTCCGCGCTTTCGGCTTCTTCGCGGAACAGCTCATTTTTTCGATCAGATTGGCGCGCGCGGTCCCCAGCACGCGCATCAATGTGGCCCGGTCCTCGTCGCTGACGCCGGCCAGCGCCTCCAGGCGCGTCGCCTCCGAGATGGGCGCGATGGCTTCGACCAGAGGCCATGCCGTCTCGGTCAGAAACAGCAGCCAGACGCGCCGGTCGCTCTCATGCGGCCGCCGCTCGACGAGGCCCATCGTCTGCAGCCGATCCACGGTGCGGCCGAGGGTGATCGGCTCGAGATCGAGCATTTCGGCCAGCACGCACTGGCTGACGCCCTCATTGCGCGACAGATAGGCCAGGGCCTGGGTCTGCGCGCGCGTCAGGCCCAATTGGCGGGCGTTCTGCTCGAAACGCTTACGCATCAGCCGCGCCGCATCATGCAGCAGAAAGCAGAAGGTCGTCGGCGGCGGCGAGGGCATTGGACACGCTTTCTATAGCCGTGCTTCTGATAAGTATGCTTATTAAATAGACGTGCCGCGCCGATTTCAAGCCCCGTCCGAGGCGGCGCCCACCCCGAAAGGATCAGGGCCCTATTTAGGATGATCGCACGGGCCGATTGCCGCGCAGCGTCTCGCGCCTATCGTAATTATGGCAATTCGGCGCCGAGACGGGCGCGCAACGGCGCCACGCCACAGGGAGGATGACGGGATGAGGCTGCTATTGGCTTGCACATTCTTGCTGATCTGCGCGGCCTCGGCCGACGCGGCGACGCGCGGAACGGCCCGCCAGCGCTCGGCCTGCACGGACGACGCCTATAAATTCTGCGAGCGCTACGTGCCCGACGAGGCGGCGGTGGAAAGCTGCCTGAAGGCCAATTTCGGCGGGCTCAGCCGCGCCTGCAAGGCGCAGATTCGCGGGGCCGCGGCCGGCAGGAAGCGCGGCCGCCATTGACGCGGCTCACATCCGCCGCGCGGCGAAACGGCGAATGTCGACGCCGTTCTGAGCGAGAAGATCGCGCAGGGCCGGCGGGACATTCACCACGCGCGTGGCGCCGCCGTCATATTGGCAGGCGCTGCGCAGGCTCACGTAATGGCCGTAGATGCGATTGGTCTCGTGGTCGCCGATGACCGAACGCGCCTCGCTCAGAAGATAACCGACTTGATCTACGCTGTATTGCGTCACCAGCTGACATCCGAACGCTACTTTTTCAGCGCAGGCGGGAAAAGAGATAAAAGTCACGACAGCCGCCGTTGCGAGAATCTTCATGCCACTTCCTCGAGGTTTACCGGATGAGAGCGACGTCGTGTCGCGCCTATGTCGATCCGGACGCTTCTCTTTTGCGGAGCTTCTTGTCCGAAGTTTGTCTCGACGTCGCGACGGGCTGCGCAAACCCTGCGCCATTGCGCAGCCCATCCCCGCGGCGAGCGGAAACTCCGCCATGCTCAACGGAATGTTTACGCTTAACGCCAATGTTCATCGGCAGATTATGTCTCGGGACAGCGCGCCCGATCCGTATGTGAAGCCCGCGAGACGTCGGGCCGTTGGAGTTGCGTCATGAGTTTGTCGGTTTCCGGCGATGACCTCCCTTATGCCGCCGGCCCGTTGAGGGCCCGCCCGCTCGGCAATCTCGCCGCAGTGTCGATGGGCGTCGTGGCGCTTCTCGTGCTCGCCGGCTCGCTCGCCTTCGTCCGCGCGCCACAGCAGCAGGCCGCGCCGACGCCGGCCGCCACGCCGATGGCGCGCGCGACGCCCGCCGCCGCAACGGCGCCCGCCGCCGCCCCGGAGCGGACCGCCGCCTTCCGGCTGGAGGCGCCGGAGATCGACAAGGACCCGAAAATCGCCTTCGATCCACCGCTGCCCTCGGGCGGACGTCAGGAGACGCACACTTTCGGCGCCTTCGACAATGGCAGACCCTATCTGCGGCTCGATATTCTGCAGCCGGCCGGCGAGAAGCTCGGCAATTCCGATTTCTTCCTCGATGTGGCGCGGCACGCCGCCCGGGCCGGCCTCGGCGTGGTCCGCATCGGCCAGCCGACGCCCTTGGTGACGCGCGCGGGCGCTTTCGAAGCCGCCGAAATCAAATTGTCGCTACGTGAGGGCGGCGTCGCCGCGGCCGCCGCGGCCGCCGCGGGCGAGCGCTCCTGCCTCGCCGTGCGCCTCGTCAACGCCAGCCTGTCGATGGAAATGGCGGGCGTCGCCTGCGGCGCCGGGACCAAGCCGATGGATCGCCGCGCCTTGGGCTGCCTGCTCGATCGGGTCTATTATCTGCCATCCGGCGACAATAGAGCGCTGGCTCGCTCCTTCCCCAGGCTCGAAGGGCCCGGATGCCTCGCCGCCGCCCCTGCGGGCGAGGCGGAGGCCGCCAAGCCGGCGCCGAAAAAACGCGCCGCGCGCCACTGAGATCGACGCTGCTTAGGGGCGATCCGGCGCTTTCGCCGGGCCGCCTTCAGCTTTCATGAGGCGCGCCGCACGGCGGCCCGTATCGCCCGGCGGCGCGATTGGTTATGATCGCGTCGATATCGGAATCAGGAGATGAGGATGCGTCATTTCGTCAATTTGTCGGCCGGACTCGCCTGCCTTCTCGCCCTCGCGACGGCGGGCGAGGCGCTCGCAAAGACTCATCGCGCGGCGCATCGTCATCCCGTCATCGCGCCGGCGGGAGTCATCGTGGCGACCGGCCCCATCCCCTATGTGCGCCAGCCGCTCGTCGTTCCGCGCCGCAGCTGGCTCGATCCGGGCCCGGTCGTGCCGGTCGGCTCCACCAATCGCTATATGGTGGAAGCGACCTATTTCGCCTATCAGCCGATGGAGGACAATCAGCGCAGCTGGTTCATGCAGGAGACGCTGCCGAACCGCCGCCGCTTCGAGGTTCTGCCCTATCGCGACGGCATCGCGCCGATCTGGTGGCCCTGATCGCCTCGAGGGGAAAGCTCATCGGGCCGGCCCGCGACGCGCGAGCCGGCCTCGCACGGCCCTGGAAACGCTAATCGCGCGGCGGCTTCTTGCCGCGGACGCCGGCCGTCTCGGCGCGGCCGCCCGGCGTCGCCGCGCTCCAGGAGCCGTGCTTCATCTCGAGGAAGAGCGCGATGGCCTGGGCGCGATTGCGCACCTCGAGCTTCTCGAACAAATTCCGCAAATGGAATTTGATCGTGTTGATCGAGACGCCGAAATCCTTGGCGAGCTGGTTGTTGGTGTGTCCCGAGCCGAGCGCCGACAGCAGGCTGCGCTCGCGCAGAGTGAGATTCTCCAGCGGATCGGCGCGCATCTTGCGGATATCGACGAAGGGAAACACCATGTCGCCGGCCGCCACGGAGGCGAGCACGTCCAGCAGACGCTCCGGCGGAGCGCGCTTGCTGACGAAGCCGGCGCCGCCCAATTGCAGCGTCTCCGCCGGCGCGGCCGGATCATTGGTGCCGCTATAGACGACGATCTTGGGCGCGGAGGGCTGGCGCGACAGCGCCCGCAGCACTTCCCGCGCGTGGAGCGTCGGCAATTGCCAGCCGATGATGGCGATCTGAAAGCGCTGCAGCTTGGCGGCGTCGAGAAATTCCTCGCCGTCCGTGACCTTCAGCACGAGATTGAAGCGGCGGTCATCGGCGAGCAGCGCCTCCAGCCCGGCGAGGATCAGCGGGCTCTTGTCGGCGATGGCGACGTCGATCGGGAAAGCCGCGCCCGCCTCGCCGCGGTCGTCGCCCGCGCGCTCGGCCTTTTGCCGCAGAGCGCTCGGCGCGCCATCGGCCGCAGCCTGCGCCGCAGGGCGTCCCGAAGGACGTTCCTGGGAACGTTCGGGCGCGCGGGTCGGGCCGGGACGTCCGACGGCTCGCGGTCGTTCGTCTCCGGGCCGCGTCGAAGACGTCGTGGCCATGGACCACTCCAATTGAAAGCTCCGGGTGAGAGCGCCGCCGTCGCGGACAGGATAGGCTCGGGCGGCGCGAGGCTCCCCGAGTGGGTAGGCCGGACTATATCGCCAGAGGCTGCCCTTGGAAAGCCTCGCCGCATATTTCAAACCGCCGGCGGCGGACTCTTTCAGAGGCCACGCGGCCGGGATTCGCGCCGGCAAAAAGAAGCGGCGCATCGATCGAGCCGATGCGCCGCGTCATATCCGTAGACCGGTTCTGAAGCGTCAGTCGCTCAGGACCCAGCGAGCGGCGAAATAAGCCGCAGCGCCGAGCGCGATGATCGCGATCATGCCAACCGGCGTCGCCGCATAGCTCGTAAGCTCGAGAATTGCTCCCATAACGCTTCCTCCTTTTTTAACGCCCGACCTCGTTCAGGCTGCCTATCGCGCCACGATATCACCCAAGACAGGCGATGTCTCGCCTTTGAGTGCGATACGTTCTGGTGGATATCGTCGCCGGCTCGAATTCCGAGAACGCCCTCTAGGGGCCGACCGCGATCCGAGACGCGCCGACGGTCTTTTGCGTTCGGCGCGAACTCGCACGAACCGCCGAGCGAAGCCGCGATCCACGCCCGCGACACGTTGTTGGCAATTATATTAGCCTTTGATCCTCGTCAAGATGTGGCGCCGCCGCCATCGCGGCGGAGAGGGCTTGCCGAGGCGCGCTCGGCGCGGTTATTGAAGCTGCGGCTCGACGAAGAAGAACGGAAAAAACCAAAGCCATGGCCCGCCCTTCGCTCACCTTCATCGCCGTCGCCGGCGTCGCGGCTCTCGCCGGCGCCGTCTGGTTCTTCGGCTATCGCCGCACGCCCGCCTGTTCGGGCGACGGACGCTACATGGCGACGGTCCAGCAGTGCCGCGCCTATGGCGTCGACGCCGGCATTTGCGCGAGCGCCGTCGAAAAAGCGCGCGCTCTCGCGACGAAAGTCGCGCCGCGGACCGACGCCGCCTTCGATTGCGAGGTGCGGTTCTCCGAATGTTTCGCCGGCGCCGACGGCCGCTTCACGCCGACGCCCTCCTTCTGCCTCGCGCCGGGATCTGCGGAGCCGAAGGAAGTGCGTTATCTCGAATACGAGTCCGACCGGCTGAACCGCAAGAAGACGCGCGAAATCCGCATCGACTGAAAGGCGGACGCCGAGCGCCTGTCTGTCCGCCGCCTATCTGTCCGCAGCTTGGCGCCGCCCGCTGAGGTGGAACTCGGCCGGCTCGACGGTCAACATGCCGACCGTGGTGCGCAGCGCCATGCGATAGGGCACCACGGCGTGCGCCATGGGCAAAGGCGCGAGCCAGACGGTGATGTCGTTGTTCTCCGCCATGAAGCGCGTGGAGACGCTGTCCGGCCGATGGCCGGCGATCGGATGATAGCGCGCCGCGCAGACCGAGACCGGGCCGGAATAGCCGCGCGTCTCCACATTGCGCATCTCGACGAAAGCGAGCGTCACGTCGAAGCGCGTCACGCCGTCGAAGACGGGAATGGTGCGATTGCAGGCGGCGGGGCCGACCAGCGGCTCGCTCGCCGGAACGCTCATGATCAGCGCGCTCACCGGATCGATGATGTTGGATTTGTTGGCGTCCGTCACCGGGATGCGCACAGGCATGTCCCAGGGAGTCGGCTCCACATGCACGGCGCGCGCGATATTGTTGGCGAGCGCCATGCGGACCGTGCGCGTCTCGTAAGTGTTGGAGGTGGTGTTGGCGTAGCTCGCCGGCGCGAGCCCGTCGCGCGAGAGCGCGCCGGCCGCGGTTGCGGCGCCGCGCGTGTCGTTGACGAGCGAGGCGAGGCCGGTGGTGCGCATCGAAATGTCGATGCGATAATTGCGGCCCTCGATGACGCCATTGGCGGAAGCGTGGCCGATGGAGAGGCCGAGCAGGCTCAGCGCGAAATTGGCCCTGAGCGTCTCCGCCCGGCAGGGCGCGGCGGCGACGAGCAGAGCCAGCGCCACGACGCTGCGGGTCGAGCCGCGTCCGGCCCCGCCCGGAACAGATGTGAGAAACGCCATTCTCGTGACCTGCGATCGATCGAATCAGTCCTGGGCACGATGAGCCAGGCGCGGGCGCTTGTCGATGCTCGGATCGCGCCGGAGGAGACGGCCGGGCTCAGGCCCATTCCTGCCAGCTGCCGTCGGCGAATATGCGCCAGGCGCGCAAACCCGCTTTGGCGACCACGATGCGGTCGGCCTTCGCCTCGCTCACCAGGTGCTTGAATACGAGAGGATTGCGCCAGGAAAACGGCTTTTCGGGGTCGCAGACCGCGTGATATTCGTCGCTGTCGGGATCGTCCATCAGCAGCGTGCCGACCTTGTCCGGCCGCAATTGCGCGCCGAGCGAGCGCTCTTCCTTCCAGCGGCAATGATAGTCGCGGCACACATCCGGGCGCGTGGCGTAGACGCCGCAGCCATTGGTCTTCGTGCAATGCTCGCACCAGACGCCGGCCTTCTTGGTGAACTCCTCGATCTCCAGCACCTTGCAGCAGAAGGCGCAGGGACCGCAGGCCTTGCCGGGAATCTCGAGCATGTGGCGGTTTTCGTCTTTTGGGGCGATGTCGGGAGCGAATCGATTCTGATACATTGCTACAACGATCGCGAGGTCGACGCCATCGCCGCCGCAGCGGCGGGATCGGCAGGAGAGCCGCCGGGATCGACAAGGAGAACCGCCATGCCGACAGCCGCTCCGAACATCGATCAAGAGACGCTGTTCGTCTCGACGCAATGGCTCGCCGATCATCTCCATGCGCCGGACGTCGTCATTTTCGACGCCTCCTGGCACATGGCGGCCGCCGGCCGAAACGCCCATGCGGAATATTTGGACGCCCATATTCCCGGCGCCGTTTTCTTCGACATAGACGCCATCGCCGACCATTCCACCGATCTGCCGCATATGCTGCCGGACCCGGTCGCCTTCTCCTCGGCGGTCCGCAAGCTCGGCCTCGGCGACGGAATGCGCGCGATCGTCTATGACAGTCTCGGCCTGTTCTCCGCGCCACGCCTATGGTGGACCTTGCGCGTCTTCGGCGTCGCCGACGTCTCCGTCCTCGATGGCGGACTGCCGGCCTGGAAAGCGGAAGGACGTCCGCTCGAGCAGGGTGAGACGCAACGCAAGCCGCGCCATTTCACTGCGCGCATGGATCACGCCCTCGTTGCCGACGCCGCCGATGTGACGCGCGCTCTGGCGGACGGCTCGGCGCAGGTGGTCGACGTGCGATCGGCGGAGCGTTTCGCGGGAAGCGTTCCCGAGCCGCGCCCGGGCCTGCGCGCCGGCCATATGCCCGGCGCGCTCAATCTGCCCTTCGGCAATCTCCTCGCCGATGGGCGCATGAAGCCGGCCGAGGCGCTGGCGGAGGCCTTCGCAAAGGCGCAGATCGACCCTGATCGGCCAGTGATCGCGAGCTGCGGCTCCGGCCTCACCGCCTCCATCCTCAGCCTGGCGCTGGCCGCCTCGGGACGTCGCCCGGCCACTGTCTATGACGGCTCCTGGTCGGAATGGGGCGCGCGCGCCGAGCTGCCCGTCGTCGTCGGCCCGGCCGGCTGAAACAGCCTCTGCGACAAAACAAGGCGATGAGCCTAATTCGGGGGCGCCGTCGCGAATGCCGGCGCCGCTCGACGATGCGCCGTCGGCTCGCGCGCGGCGCGGCGGAGCCTCGGCTGCAATCTACGTAAAAATACTGAAAAATAAGTCATTGCAAAAAACCGCGCGCGCCGATGACGGCGCGTCCTCCGCCCTGCGACGCCTGCCGATCGGGCTGAATTCGGCTTTGGCACGAGCCGTGCTGTGGCCCAGCGCCGTCAACGGCCTCGGCGAGACCGCCGACGAAGTCGAACGGCGCCGCTTCGAGCGTCGATCAAGGGTAAGGAGGCGAATAAAAATGCCCAAATACAAGCTCGAATATCTCTGGCTCGACGGCTACACGCCCGTGCCGAACCTCCGAGGCAAGACCCAGATCAAAGAATTCGAGAGCTTCCCGACGCTGGAGCAGCTCCCGCTGTGGGGCTTCGACGGCAGCTCGACCAAGCAGGCGGAGGGCAGAAGCTCTGACTGCGTTCTCAAGCCCGTCTCCGTCTTCCCGGACATCACCCGCACCAATGGCGCGCTGGTGATGTGCGAGGTGATGATGCCGGACGGCGTGACGCCGCATGCGTCCAACGCGCGCGCCACCATTCTCGACGATCCGGGCGCATGGTTCGGCTTCGAGCAGGAATATTTCTTCTACAAGAACGGCCGTCCGCTCGGCTTCCCCGAGGCGGGCTTCCCGGCCCCGCAGGGTCCCTATTACACCGGCGTCGGCTATAAGAATGTCGGCGACATCGCGCGCCAGATCGTCGAGGAGCATCTCGACATCTGCCTCGCCGCCGGCATCAACCACGAAGGCATCAACGCCGAAGTGGCCAAGGGCCAGTGGGAATTCCAGATCTTCGGCAAGGGCTCCCGCAAGGCGGCCGACGAGATGTGGGTGGCGCGCTACATTCTGCTGCGTCTCGCCGAGAAATACGGCATCGACATCGAGTTCCACTGCAAGCCGCTCGGCGCCACGGATTGGAACGGCTCGGGTATGCACGCCAATTTCTCGACGAGCTACATGCGCGAAGTGGGCGGCAAGGCCTATTTCGAGCAGCTGATGAGCGCCTTCGAGAAGGCCAAGGACGATCACATCGCCGTCTATGGTCCGGACAATCACATGCGCCTGACCGGCCTGCACGAGACGGCGTCGATCCACACCTTCAGCTGGGGCGTGGCGGATCGCGGCGCGTCGATCCGCGTGCCGCACAGCTTCATCAAGAACGAATATAAGGGCTATCTAGAAGATCGCCGCCCGAACTCGCAAGGCGACCCCTACCAGATCGCCTCGCAGATTCTGAAAACCATCTCCACCGTGCCGACCCACTGAGGAGCCCGGCGTCGCTCCGAAACGCGCTTTCCGAAGCGCGAGCTTCGGGCGGCGCCTCCGAAGCCGGAGCGGGACATGCGAGCAGGCCGACCGCAGGCGACGCCCAGAATTTAGGCGTGGCCCGCGGTTGGCCGCACAATTTTATCCGTGGAACATTTTTGCAGCAAATGCTATGAGCCCCATCGGTTCCTCGGCCGGATCGAACTTGGATTTCGGCGCGAGGGACATGAGCGATGCGGGGAAAGGTGAATGAAGAAAATCGAGGCGATCATCAAACCCTTCAAGCTCGATGAAGTAAAAGAGGCGCTCCAGAGCGCCGGCCTGCAAGGCATTACTGTCACCGAGGCGAAGGGTTTCGGTCGCCAGAAGGGGCATACGGAACTCTATCGCGGCGCGGAATATGTGGTCGATTTTCTTCCCAAGGTGAAAATCGAGATCGTGCTCGCCGACGACGCGGTGGACAACGCCATCGAAGCCATCCGTAAAGCCGCGCAGACCGGACGCATCGGCGACGGAAAAATCTTCGTTTCGAATGTCGAAGGCGCCATCCGCATCCGCACGGGAGAGACCGGCGCGGACGCCATCTGATTTCGCCCGGATATCGCCGACGCCCCGCCGCCCCCCGGCATTCATTCTCGTCTCCCGCGCTGGACTCGACCGTCCACATCGAACTGAAGGCTCCACGACATGACCACGGCCAAGGACGTTCTCAAGCAGATCGCCGACAATGACGTAAAATATGTGGATTTCCGCTTCACGGATCCGCGCGGCAAGTGGCAGCACGTCACCTTCGACGTGTCGATCATCGACGAGGACGCGCTGAACGAAGGCATCATGTTCGACGGCTCCTCGATCGCCGGCTGGAAGGCGATCAACGAGTCGGACATGACTCTCCTGCCCGATCTCTCGACGGTCACGCACGACCCCTTCTTCGCCGCCTCCACCCTCTCCATCGTCTGCGACGTCGTCGAGCCCACCACCGGCCAGCCCTACAACCGCGACCCGCGCGGCATCGCCAAAAAGGCCCAGGCCTATCTGCAGTCGACCGGAATCGGCGACACCTCTTTCTTCGGTCCGGAAGCCGAATTCTTCGTCTTCGACGACGTGCGCTTCTCGACCGATCCCTACAACACCGGCTTCACCGTCGACTCCGTCGAGCTGCCCACCAATTCCGACACCGCCTATGAGGGCGGCAATCTCGGCCATCGCGTGCGCACCAAGGGCGGCTATTTCCCGGTTCCGCCGATCGACTCCGCCCAGGACATGCGCGGCGAAATGCTGGCGGCCATGGCGGCCATGGGCGTCGCCGTCGAGAAGCACCATCACGAGGTCGCCTCCGCGCAGCATGAGCTCGGTCTGAAATTCGCGACGCTCGTCACCGTCGCCGACCATCTGCAGATCTACAAATACGCCATTCATCAGGTGGCGCATTCCTACGGCAAGACGGCGACCTTCATGCCCAAGCCCGTCTATGGCGACAATGGCTCGGGTATGCACGTCCACCAGTCGATCTGGAAGGAAGGCAAGCCGGTGTTCGCCGGCGACAAATACGCCGGCCTCTCCCAGGAGTGCCTGTGGTATATCGGCGGCATCATCAAGCACGCCAAGGCGCTGAACGCCTTCACCAATCCGTCGACGAACTCCTATAAGCGCCTGGTTCCGGGCTTCGAGGCTCCGGTGCTGCTCGCCTATTCGTCGCGCAACCGCTCGGCCTCCTGCCGCATCCCCTTCGCGACCAGCCCGAAGGCGAAGCGCGTCGAGGTTCGCTTCCCCGATCCGACGGCCAATCCCTATCTCGCCTTCTCGGCCATGCTGATGGCCGGTCTCGACGGCATCGCCAACAAGATCGATCCGGGCGCGCCGTCCGACAAGGACCTCTACGACCTGCCGCCGGAGGAGCTGAAGGCGATCCCGACGGTCTGCGGCTCGCTGCGCGAGGCGCTGGACAGCCTGAAGGCCGATCACGCCTTCCTGACCGCCGGCGGCGTCTTCAACGAGGATTTCATCCTCTCCTACATCGACCTCAAATATCAGGACGTCTATCGCTTCGAGATGGCGCCGCATCCGGTCGAGTATGACATGTATTATTCCTACTGATCGCCTCGCGATCCTGTAGAAACGATAGGGCGGCCGAAAGGCCGCCCTTTTTGTTTGTCGTATCGTCGAGGGACAAAAAACCTCGCCCTCATCCTGAGGAGGTCGCGAAGCGACCGTCTCGAAGCACGAGGGCGAGATCCGGTAGTCGGCCTGCTGAAGGCCACGCGCGTGAAGCTTCCTCGTCCTTCGAGACGCGGCCTTCGGCCGCTCCTCAGGATGAGGAAGCTTCAACCCATCGTCACTGCCGCCGACAGATTAGTCGACGTCCTCGACTTTCTCCGGCCCGCCGCCGAGCACGCGCTGAGCGAGCGAGGCCTGCATGAAATCGTCGAGCTCGCCGTCCAGCACCTCGTCCGGCGTGCCGGAGGTGTGGCCGGTGCGCAAATCCTTCACCAGCTGATAGGGCTGCAGCACATAGCTGCGAATCTGATGGCCCCAGCCGATATCGGACTTCGACGCTTCGACGGCATTGGCCTCCGCCTCGCGCCTTTCCAACTCCACCTCATAGAGGCGGGCGCGCAGCATGTTCCACGCGGTGGCGCGGTTCTTGTGCTGCGAGCGCTCCGCCTGACACGCGACGACGATGCCGGACGGAATATGGGTGATGCGAATGGCCGAATCCGTCGTGTTGACGTGCTGGCCGCCCGCGCCCGACGATCGATAGGTGTCGATGCGACAGTCCGATTCGTTGATCTGAATGTCGATCTTGTCGTCGATGACCGGATAGACCCAGACCGAGGCGAAGCTCGTGTGCCGCCGCGCATTGGAGTCGAAAGGCGAGATGCGGACGAGACGATGCACGCCCGATTCGGTCTTGGCCCAGCCATGGGCGTTCATGCCCTTGACCAGCAGAGTGGCCGATTTGATGCCGGCCTCGTCGCCGGCCGTCTCCTCGATCACCTCGACCTTGAACTTCTTGCGCTCCGCCCAGCGGGCGTACATGCGGAACAGCATTCGCGCCCAGTCGCAGCTCTCGGTGCCGCCGGCGCCCGAATGCACCTCGATGAAAGTGTCGTTGCCGTCGGCCTCGCCCGAGAACAGCGCCTCGATCTGGCGCTCGCGCGATTCCTTCAGCAGCGCCACGAGCTGCGCGATCCCTTCCTTCTCGGTGTCGGCGTCATTCTCGGCCTCGCCGAGCTCGACGAGGGTGATGGCGTCCTCGAGGTCGCGGTCGAGCCGCGCGATGGAGGAGAGCTGATCCTCGAGCTGGGTGCGCTCGCGCATGATCTTCTGCGCGGCTTCGGCGTCGTTCCAGAGATCGGGGTCCTCGACCCTGGCGTTCAGCTCGGCGAGACGTCGCGTTGAAGTCTCGACGTCAAAGATGCCTCCTCAGCAGTCCCATGGACTGCTCGATCTGTTCTTTCAGCGCAAGCGGCTCGGCGCGCATGTCTCTCATCCCTTTTGGGCTCAGGGCCGGCGGCCCGAGGCCGGAGGTATTAGAGCAAGACGCGCAAAAGATGAAGCCCCCGGCGGAAGCGCGGCGCCGGCCGGCCGCGACGACGGCGCCAAACGGCGCCGTTCACGGTCAGGGACAGAGCCCGGTCGATTTGCGGTAATTCGCGAGAGAATCCGGCAGCGCCGACGCGCATATCGGCGCGGCGATGTTGCGCGCCTGCTGCGGCTGTCCATCGTGGAGCAGCGCAGCGAGCATCAGCCGGACACGCGCCTCCATATGGTTCAAAACGGGGATGGTCAGCGCCTGCTTATCGGCGAGCGCTTCGCGCAATTCCTTTTCCGCCGCGGCTGCCGATCCATGATCGATCAGCCAGGCCGCGTGCGCGAGACGCGCGCGCGGGTCGCGCGGATTGCGCGCGAGCGTCGCAGCAGCGCCCGCCTTGGCCTTTTCCCAATCGGCAGGAAAGTCGGGAGCGAGAAGTTGGACTTGCGCGAGGCGCGGCGGGATGAGCGTTGCGGAGCCGAGCGCGACGGCGAAGAAAGCCGCGGCGAGCGCCGCCGGCAATTTGTCGAATGCCGGCCGCGGCCGATCGATCGGCCAGAGCGGCAAAAGCGCCAGCCCGCAGAGCAAGCCGCCGGCCGCGCCGCCGAAATGCGCGGCATAATCGATATGCGCGCCGTGACTGATCGAAACGAGCGGCAGCAAGGAGGGCAGCAGAATCTGAAACGAGCCGGTCAGGAGATTGTTGCGCTCCGGCCCCGGCGGAAAGCGATAGCTCGCAACCGCGGTCGCCGCGAACAGAGCCACGACGCCGCCGGACGCGCCGACGCCGACGATATCCGGCGGATTGAAGAAGACCGACGCCGTCGAGCCGGCGAGCGCGCCGACGCAAAAAACGCCGGCGAACCAGGCCGCCCCGACGAGACGCTCCAATTGCGAGCCGGCGGCGATCAGCGCGACGACATTGAGCAGCAAATGAAACAGCCCGCCATGCAGCAGCGGCGCGGTGAACAATCGCCACCATTCGCCGTCACGAATGGCGGCGAGCGAGGAGCCGCCCATGGCGAACACGGTTCCGACCGCCGGCGTGATAGCGTCCGTCGCCGGAAAGGGCGCGAAGGCCAGCTCGCAGGCGAAGATCGCAGCGAGAACGACCGCGAGCGCGATCGAGAAATAAGGCGCGACGAGCGCGACTTTCGGCTCGGCGGGCGCGCTCTCGCGCGCGAGCGCCGCCGCTTCCGGCGTCTGCTGCGCCTTGGCCTCCTCCACTCTCGCCGCGACGAACATCGTCAATTTGTCCGGCTCGACGTCCAACATGGAGAGCGTAAAAACGATCTCGCGGCTGCGCCAACCGAAAAGTCCCCCGAGCCACGCTAAAAATCCGGCGCGCTCCAGCCGATCCGCGGCGACCGGATAGAGAGTGAGATGCAAGAGTTTCTGATTGTTGGCGACGCTCGTATAGATATTTTGCACGTCGCCCCAGGAAACCGGGCCGCTCACGATCGAGGGGCTGGAGAAATCGCGATCCGTGAGAATGAAGGCGGGCTTTCGCGCCTGGATCAGCTGCCAGAGCGCGGCCAGCGCGCAGAGAGCGGAAAAGGCGAGAACCAGCACGCCCGCCGCGAGGCCGTGACGTTCGTCCGGGTGAAGCGTCATGAAGACGCCGCCTGCGGTGAAGACCAGGCTGCCGACGAAGATCAGCAAAAGCTTTTTGGTCGCACGCCGGATCTCGACGCGCGTGGATTGTTCGACCGTCATGAAATACACTCGCCGCTATATAGATGTGACGTCGGCGTAAGCTTAGCCGAAATATCTCGGGCCGCCTAGACGGCGGACTCGCGGCTTCGTCAATCCTGCGACAGCGGCTCGCCGTCCTCGCGCGGCTCCGGCAGCGGCTCCAGCGGCGGCTCGCCCCTCGCGCGCTGAGCGGCGCGCTCCAGCATGAGCATGAAGGCGTCTATGTCTTCCTCGCGCGTGCGGTGATTGAAGATCGCCGCGCGGATCGTCGGATGGCCGTCGAGCAGCGTCAGCGAGGGCGCCGCCTCGCCGCTCTCATGCAGCTCCATTACGATCTCGCGATTGAGACGCCCCGCCTCATCGTCGTCCTTCACGCCGAAGCAGACGACATTGAGCGCCACCGGCGCACGCATCTCGAACGTGCCGGACGCTTCGATATTGCGGCGCAGCCGTTGCGCCAGAGCGCAGCTTTTTTCGATGCAGGCGCCGAGACGCTCGGTCCCGAACACCTCTATGGTGAACCAGGTCTTCAGCGCGCGAAAGCCGCGCGAGAGATCGGCGCCGAGATCGCAAGGCCAAATCTCGCCCGCCGCCAGCCCGCGCGGCGCGCGCGTCAGATAGGCGGCGTTGGCGGCGAAGGCGCGGCGATGCGCCTCCGGGTCGCGCACCAGGAAGAAGCCCGCGTCATAGGGCACATGCAGCCATTTGTGGAAATCGAAGGCGACAGAGTCGGCGCGCTCGAGACCCTTCACCAAAGGCTTCAGCGCCGGCGAGAGAACGGCCAGCGCGCCGAAGGCGCCGTCTATGTGGAACCAGAGGTCTTCCGCCTTCGCAATGTCGGCGAGCGCGTCGAGATCGTCGATCGCGCCCGTGTCGACCGAGCCCGCCGTGCCGACGACGAGAAACGGATGCAGCCCCGCGGCGCGATCCTCGGCGATGGCGCGGCGCAGCTCGTCCACACGCAGCGAACGGGCCCCGTCCGACTCGATGAGCCGCAAATGGCGCGCGCCGAGGCCGGCGAGCTCCATCGCTTGCCGCACGCAATTATGCGCCTCGCGCGAAGCATAGGCGACGAGCTGCTCCTCCAGCACCTTCAGCCCGTTCTTGCGCACATTCTTCCCGCCCAGCGCATGTTCGCGCGCGACCAGAAGCGAGAGAAAATTGGCGATCGACGTGCCGGTGACGAAGACGCCGGAAGCGTCCAGAGGGAAGCCGAACGCCTGCGCCATCCAGGCGGCGATCTGCCGCTCGACGTCGAGCGCGATGTGATTGCGGCCGCCGCAATTGGAGTTGAGCCCGGCGGCGAGCATTTCCGCCACCATGCCGATGGGCGTGCCCGCCCCCTGCGCCCAACCCATGAACAGCGGATGGATATTGCCATTGGCGTAGGGCTGGATGAAACGCTCGAAATCCTCTAGCGCGGCGGCGAGGCCCCGGCCTTCGGCCGGCAGCGGGCGCCGGAAGCGCTCGCGCGCCTCCGCAGAGGGCTCGCGCCAGACCGGCCGCTCGCGCAGCGTCGCGAGATGGTCGATCATCTGGTCGAGCGCGCGATGGCTCTCGGCGCGAAACGCCTCCCAATCCGTCGGATCGAGATCCGCGGGCAAGGCGTCGGCGGGCGCCGGGACGGCCGCGCCGATCGACTTCGGCGGCCGCTGTGAGTGGTTCATTCCCGCTTCATCCCCGGGAGCTTCGTAAGTGGGACGGACTAATCAGCTTTCGCGCTGCGAAGCAATATCGCCGCCGGAAACGGCGCGGCGCCGACCTGCGCCGTCACTACGCCACCGTCAGCTCGACTGTCCCCACTCCGTCGATCGCCCCCGTCACATGGTCGCCCGCGACGATCGGCCCGACGCCGGCGGGCGTGCCGGTAAAAATGAGATCGCCCGGCTCGAGCCGCACGAAGCTCGACAGGATCGCCACGATCTCGGCGACGCTCCAGATCATTTCGGAGAGATCGGCGTCCTGCCGCGTCGCGCCATTCACGGCGAGGCTTATGCGCCCCTTGCCCGGATGGCCGATGCGCGCGGCCGGGGCCAGCGCACCCAGCGGGGCGGAATTGTCAAAGCCCTTGGAGAGGTCCCAGGGCCGGCCCGCGTTGCGCGCCTCGCTCTGCAGATCGCGGCGGGTGAGATCGATCCCGGCGGCGTAGCCGAAGACATGGGCGAGCGCATCCGCCCGCGCTATCTCCGCGCCGCCGCTCCCGATCGCCGCGACCAGCTCGATCTCGTGATGGAGGTCCGCGGTTCGCGGCGGATAGGGGATCGTCGCGCCGCTGGCGACCACGGCGTCGGCGGGCTTGGAAAAAAAACACGGCTGCTCGCGCGAGGGGTCCTTGCCCATTTCCCGCGCATGGGCGGCGTAATTCTGCCCGACGCAGAAAATGCGCCGCACCGGAAAACGCCGCGCATCTCCCGCTATGGCGAGCGAGGCCGGCGCCGGCGGCGGAAACAAAAATTCGCTCATCGCGCTCCCCTCACAAATAGCTCAGCCACCAATCGCGCCGCCGCCGCTTGACGCCGGCGAACCAGACGCAGGCGGGATAGATCGCCGCCATGATCGCGATCCACATCACATAGGCGCCGCCGAGGCCGAGGCCGTAATTCTCGGGCGGCGGGCCGCCGCTCTCGAGGCCTTTCAGATCGACGCCCTTGGCGAGGGCGACGATGAGAGCGGCGACGAGAATGACATAGAGATGCAGCACATAGGCGAAGAGCGGAACGCGGCCGAATGTGGCCAGCACGCGCCCTGCGGCGCCGCCCGCCCGCTCCAACGCCGGCAGCAGCAGCAGGCCGACGCCGAGCGTGACCAGCACATATTGCAGCGAGGGCGGATATTTGCTGACATTGAGGAAGGAGAGCGCCGTTCGGGCGCCGTCGGGATAGGTCAGCCAGAGCCGCGCGTCGCCATAGACGCCGGCGAAGCGCAAGGCGGCGAATCCCGCGAGAAAGGCGAGGCCGAGCGCGGCGAACGCCCGCATCCGACGCTCGTGCGGCCACAGGAAGATCGGCGCCAGCCCATAGCCGAGCGCGATGACGCCGATCCAGGGCAGCACCGGATAATAGACTTGGCCGCTGAGGCCGAAGGGCAGCGGCCCTTTTTCATGCAGCACATTCCACAAGGGCGCGAACTCGCCCAATTGCGCCGCGTGGACGCTGTCGAATAGATTGTGCAGGAGAAGGATCGCCGCGCCGATCGCCAGCACGGCCCGCGTCGGCAGAGAGACGAGCGCCGAAAGCGCGATCATGCCGCAGCCGATCGCCCACAGAGTCCCGAGCTCGATCGCGCCCGAGCCGACTGTCCACACCGGGCTGACGATAAAAATGTCGAGCAGGATCAGCCATAGGCCGCGCGTCCACAGAAAGCGCGCGCTCTCGCCGCGATCCTCCAGCGAGAGCGCGTGCAGATAGGCGGAGACGCCGGCGAGAAAGGTGAAGGTCGGCGCGCAGAAATGCGTGACGAAGCGCGTGAGGAACAGCGCCGGATAGGTGTGGTCGAGATCGGTCGGATCGAAACGCAGCGCATCGGCGTCGAAGAAATCGCGCACATGGTCCAGCGCCATGACGATGATGACCAGCCCGCGCAGGCGATCGATGGAGAGGAGACGCGCGCGGGCGGGGAGCGAGACATGCTCGCGCGTTGCGCTCGGGGCTTCGTCCAGCATGATCGTCATGACGTGTCTCCGATCGTCGACGGCCGAAAATTCGTCGCATGAAACAGCGGCCACACCCTCCCCTTCAGGGAGAGGGTCGGCCTGCGAAGCAGGACGGGGTGGGGTGAACATCCCGAGTCTGCGGGCGTCACCCCCCTCCCGAGCGCCTTCGGCGCTCGACCTCCCCCCTCGAGGGGGAGGTGGGGCGCGCTAATCGAAATCGACCGGATCGAACTCGCGCAGCGTGCGGCAGAATTCGCAGGTCACGCCGATGCGGCCATTGTCGCCGATCATGTCACGGCGATCCTGCGGCGTGAAACTGCGCAGCATATTGGCGATGCGATCGGTCGAGCAGCGGCAGGATTCGACGATCTCGCGCGTCGGATAGACGGTGACGCCGCGCTCGTGAAACAGCGAATAGAGCAGGCGCTCGCCCGAAAAGCCCGGATCGACGAGTTCGTGATCCTGCGTCGTCGCCGCCAGCGACAGGCCTTCCACCCAAGCGTCCTCCTCGCCCTCTTCCGGCAGGCCCCCGCTTTCGGGCGCGTCGCCGGGGTCGAGATCGCGCGGGCGCAAAGGCGCCTCGGGCAGATATTGCAGCAGCAAGCCGCCGGCGCGCCAGCTGCGGCCGGCGGGCGTCACGCTCTCGGCGACGGCGAGACGCACATAGCTCGGGATCTGCTCGGACTGGCGGAAATAGCGATGCGCCGCCTCGGCGAAGCCGTCGCCCTCCAGCGGCACCACGCCTTGGTAGCGCGCGGAGTCGCGGTCCCGCTCCATCGTCAGCGCCAGGTGGCCCTGGCCGATGAGCGCGCCCGGGCTCATGCCGGCGAGAATGCGGCTCTCGTCATAGCGCGCGAAGCCGCGCAGCTTTCCAGGCGCGTCGAAATCGACGACGATCATATCGACCGGCCCGTCGCTGCGCGTCTGCAATTGGAAGCGCCCATGCGACTCGATGAGCGAGCCGAGCAGCGCCGTCAGCGCCGCCGCCTCGCCGAGCAGGCGCGCCACGGCGGGCGGATAATCATAATGGGTGAGAATGGAATTCACCGCCGGCCCGAGCCGCACCAGACGCCCGCGCAGATCGAGCGGCTCGACGGCGAAGGGGAGCAGATTGTCGTCCTCGGCGAAGGGCGACGCCGGCCGGGCGTTGGCCTCGTCCGCCCGCCCGATCATCTGCTCGCCTGTGCGTTCAATTTGCTCGCCTGTGCGTTCATGGCGAGCCCACTCCGAACACCCAGGCGAGCACGCCCTTTTGCGCGTGGAGGCGATTTTCCGCCTCGTCGAAGACGACAGATTGCGGGCCGTCGATGACCTCGTCGGTCACTTCCTCGCCGCGATGCGCCGGCAGGCAATGCATGAAGATCGCGTCCTTATTCGCCGCGTCCATCAGCTTGGCGTTCACCTGGAAGGGCGAGAGCAGCGCATGGCGGCGCGCCTCCTCCTCCTCGTCGCCCATCGACACCCAGCAATCGGAGATGACCGCGTCGGCGCCGGCAACGGCCTCGAAAGGATCGGCGGTGAGATTCATCCGCACGCCATTGGCGCGCGTCCAGGCGATGAGCTCCTCGCTGGGCGCGAATTCCTTCGGCGTCGCGACATTGATGGTGAAATCGAAGGGCTTGGCCGTATGGACCCAGCTCGCCAGCACATTATTGGCGTCGCCGGTCCAGGCCACTGTGCGCCCCTTTATGGGGCCGCGATGCTCTTCGAAAGTCAGCACATCGGCCATCACCTGGCAGGGATGCGAGAGCTTGGTGAGCCCATTGACCACAGGCACGCTGGAAAAACGCGCGAGCTCAGTGAGATCGTCATGCGAGAGAATGCGGATGACGATGGCGTCGACGAAGCGCGACAGCACGCGCGCCGTGTCCGCTATGGTCTCGCCGCGGCCGAGCTGCATCTCCTGTCCCGTCAGCATGATGGTCTCCCCGCCGAGCTCGCGCATGGCGAGATCGAAGGAGACGCGCGTGCGGGTCGAGGGCTTGTCGAAGATCATCGCCAGCGTCTTGCCGGCCAGCGGCTGGAAGCTCGAGCGCGCGCCGCGCACGCGCGCCGCCTTGATGGCGGCGGCGGTGTCGAGAATGCGTCGCAGCTCCGCGGCCGGAACTTGCGAAATATCGAGGAAGTGACGGACTCCCGTCACCGGCGTATGGGCGGTCATCGCGCAGCTCCTGCGCTCTCGAGCTTCACACAAGCGGCGTCGAGCCGCCGCGCGGCCTCGGCGAGCTCGCTCTCGCCGATGATGAGCGGCGGCAGCAGGCGCACGACATTGTCGCTCGCCGGAATGGTGAGCAGCCTGGCCTCGCGCGCCGCGGCGGCGAACTCGACATTGGGAACGCGCGTCTTGAGGCCGAACATCAGCCCCTCGCCGCGCACGCTCTCGATGATGGCGGAATGGCGATCCTCGAGTTCGGCGAGCTTTTGACGAAAGAGCACGCCGAGGCCGGCGACGCGCTCGATGAAACCCGGCTCCAGCACGACGTCCAGCACGGCGTTGCCGACCGCGGTGGCGAGCGGATTGCCGCCATAGGTGGAGCCATGCGCGCCGACGGTCATGCCCTTGCCGGCCTCGGCCGTGGCGAGACAGGCGCCGAGCGGAAAGCCCCCGCCTATGCCCTTGGCCAGAGCGGCGATATCCGGCGTCACGCCGGAATGCTCGACCGCGAGGAAACGGCCGGTGCGGCCGATCCCGGTCTGCACCTCGTCGACGATGAGCAACAGGCCGAGCTCGTCGCAGAGCTCGCGCAGGCCGGCCAGGAAGCGCGGCGGAGCCGCGCGCACGCCGCCCTCGCCCTGGATCGGCTCCAGCAGCACGCCGGCCGTCTGCGGGCCGACGAGCGCGCGCACGGCTTCGAGATCGCCATAGGGGGCCTGATCGAAGCCGTCGGTCGGCGGGCCGAAGCCGTCGAGATATTTGGGATTGCCGCCGGCGGCGATGGTCGCCAGCGTGCGGCCGTGGAAGGCGCCCTCGAAAGTGATGAGGCGGTAACGCTCCGGCCGGCCTTCCACAGCATGGAATTTCCGCGCCGTCTTGATCGCGCATTCGACCGCCTCGGCGCCCGAATTGGTGAAGAAGACGATATCCGCGAAAGTCGCCTGGACGAGGCGGCGGGCGAGGCGCTCGGCCTCCGGAATCTGAAAGAGATTGGAGACGTGCCAGGGCTTCGCCGCAGCGGCGGAAAGCGTTCCGACGAGATGCGGATGGCCATGGCCGAGCGAATTGACCGCGACGCCGGCGCCGAAGTCGAGATAGCGCTCGCCGTCGCTGGCCGTGAGCCAGGCGCCCTCGCCCCGCTCGAAAGCGAGATCGGCCCGCGCATAAGTCGGAAACAGCGCCGAAACCACCTGGCGTCTCCCCTCGGAGAGACCCCGCTCGCAGGCGCCGCGGACAGCGCCGGACCCATGCAGCGAGGGTCTATGCAGCGAGGGTCTGAAAATCAAAGTGCCGCCCTTCGGGGGCGGCAGCTTTCTCACGGAAACATTCTAGGTCCTCCCCTTGCGCCGGTCAAATCCGTTTCGCCGTGGCGGACAGCGCCGAGACTGCGGCGAAAGGACGGCGCTGGAAGGGCGGCGATCGTCGAGCGCCGGGGCCGCCCCGCAAAAGACCCGCGACGAGGATTGCGACGAGGCTCGCGAGGCGCCTCTCGAAAAGACGTTCGCGCGTGGCGAAATGCGGCGTCATACGTGAAATTCCATGCGATGCGACGCCCATAGTGAGTCTTTCGCGCAACACCGGCGCGGAATGATCGGCATTAGCTTGTGGGGAACGCCGTTTCGCTTGCCAGGGACTCTTGCGCGTGATTCAACTGGTAGAGTAGCGTTCGCGTCATCGCCCACGATATCTCGTGTGGCGCCTTCAATCGAGTGTGTGGTGCGTCTTGTCGACTCCGGCTTCGCCGGTTGCGCGAACGTTCGCCGATTCTCTCGGCTGAAGCCGGCTTAATCGAGGAGGACCTTTATGTCCTGGACCGACGAGCGCGTCGAGATGCTGCGCAAGCTCTGGAACGACGGCCTCAGCGCCAGTCAGGTGGCGGCCGAGATCGGCGCTGGCATCACGCGCAACGCCGTCATTGGTAAAATCCATCGTCTCGGCCTCGCCCAGCGCGCCAAGACGCCCCTGGCGGCGCGTCCGCGCGTCGCAAAACCACAACGTCCGCAGGCGCCTCCGGCGCGCGTGCATCACGGCCATGCGCCGGCCGTCATCGGCAATGTGGCGCTCGCCCTCGCGCCGCGCGCATTGGTGATGCCGGACGCCCGGCCGCAAGAGGAAGTCGTCATTCCAATGTCCGAACGCGTCACGCTGATGGAGCTCCGAGAGTCGATGTGCCGTTGGCCGATCGGCGATCCGACCTCCCCGGAGTTTCGCTTCTGCGGCGCGAAATCGCCGGGCGGCGGCGGCCCCTATTGCGGCTATCATTCGCAGATCGCCTATCAGCCCGTGCAGGATCGCCGCCGCGCGCGCGATCAGCTGCGCTCCGCCGCGCGTCTCGCCTGAGACGCGTTCGCAATATCAATCCGCGTTCCAGAAATAGTGCCAGACGCCATCCGCGCCGACGCCGATCCGCATCACCTTGGGACGGCCGTCGGCATTGGACGCCGCAAGATCGGCAAAGCGCACGCAGGCCCATAGCGCGAGCGCTTCCTCCTCACTCGCCGGCGGCGCCGGACGCCGCGCGAAAGCGGGCCATTCATAGCTCTCGAACGGCCCGCGCGTGATGCGCAGAAAAGGCTGCGACAAGACGGCGCGCGCGATGGAGAGCATCTCGCGGCCCGCGCGGTCGAAAGAGAGCGACTTCAAGGTTTCGATCGGATCGGCGCCCGCCGGCCGCCGCGCGCCGCGCTCGAACAAGGGGCGCAGCTCGTTCCAGTCGATGGGAATGCGCAGCGCCTCTATGTCGCCGGTCGCGCAGGCGGCGAGGATCTTCTCGCGCAACGCCCGCGCCGGCGCGGGCAGAGCGGCAAGATCGCGCATCGGCTCGGAGAGGGTTTCGACCGCGGCTCTGCTCGGCTTTTTCACACGCGCGCTCTGCGGGGTGCGCTCAATGGCGCAGGCCGCTCGAGAATTCGCCGTCGCGCAGGCGGCGCGGCAGGCGCTCCACGAATACCGCGACCTCCTCCTCGCCATAGGTGGCGACCAGCTCGTGCAGCGCCGCGGAGAGCGCCACATAAGCGAAGGAATCGCCTTCTATCCCGGCGAGCGCGGCTTCCGCGAAAGCCTCGGCGAGATAGGCGAGCGCCACGCGCCGTTGCTCGGAGCCGGCGACGTCGTCCAATGTGGAGGAAGGAAAGCCCGTCATGTGAACCACTCTAATCAACGGCGGCCGAACGCGCGAGACGTGTCCTTGCCGGAGGGTTAACGCCCTTGCGCGTATCCGACGTCAGGAATTACCGTAGCGATAGGCGATGTCATGGGCGATGCGGCCGCCCTCGTCGAGATAGCGCGAGATCGCCGAGCGCGCATTGGGCGTGCAGGAGCGATAGGTCGTCTCATAGCCGCGAAAGCCGCGATTGAAGGCGCCCGTCAGCTTCGACCGCCGCTGCCCGGTCTTGGCCTCCGCCTCCAGCAGCGCGCTCATTTTGACGCGCCAATCCTCGCCGTCTTCCGGGCCGCAGAGATCGCGCAGATAGGAGAGCGCCCCCAAAATCTCGGAAAGTCGCAGCAATTGCGGCTCGTAGGGCGGCGGCGGCCCTTCGGCGGCGGATGGCGGCGCGGCGGGCTGCGCCGGAAGCTGCTTGCCCGCCTGGGGCGTTTTCGCCGCGTTCTTTTTCTTCGGCTTGGGCTGCGGCGACGCTTGCTCGATCACGCGCGGGGCCGAATGCGGCTGGCCCCAGCCGAACAGACTTTGAAGGAAATCCTGGGCCCGGGCCGGCGAAGCGAAAGCGCAACAGAGCGCGAGCGGAACGGCGAGCCTGAAGGCTCGCGGTCCGAGCCGCGACTTGGACCGCGAGCCTTCAGGCTCGCTCGCCCGGACACATCCACCATCTGACCAGCGTCTCATCGCTTCGCCGCTTTCTTAGACGTCAAGGATAGAGCCGCGACTTGGCCCAGCCGGCCCCGTCGCGCGAAAATTGCACGCGCTCATGCAGGCGGAAAGGCCGATCCGCCCAGAATTCGAGCGCGACCGGAACGATCCGATAGCCGCGCCAATGCGGCGGCCGCGGCACCTCGCCGAGCCCGAAACGCGCGGCCTGAAAAGCGACCGCCTTCTCGAGCGCAAAACGGCTCTCCAGCGGCTGCGACTGGCGGCTGGCCCAGGCGCCGATGCGGCTGTCGCGCGGGCGGCTGGCGAAATAGGCGTCGGCCTCGGCCTCGGACACGAGCTCGACCGGACCGCGCAGCCGCACCTGACGGCGCAGCGATTTCCAGTGGAAAAGCGCCGCCGCCTTCATCGTGGCGGCGAGCTCGCGGCCCTTGGCGCTCTCGGCGTTGGTATAGAAGGTGAAGCCGGATTCGCCCCAATCCTTCATCAGAACCATTCGGGAATCCGGCAGGCCGGTCTCGTCCACAGTGGAGAGCGCCATCGCTTCGGGAACGTCGGGCTCGCTCGCCTTCGCCGCTTCGAACCATTCGCCGAACAATGCGTAGGGCTCGGAGGCCTCGCAGAAGTCACTCTGTGTTAACTCCTTCACGGGAAAATCCTCAGCTGCCGCCCGAGCGAAGGCGGTTGGTCCTGGTGGTAAGGCAGCGCATTGCACGATCTGCGAGACACACATAACGCCGCCGCGGCCGCTTCTCAAATCGGCCTCGCCGAACCGCGCTCGGCCGCTGTTCGCCTGCTCGCGATCGCCCTCGCGGCGGCGACGCTCGGCGGCTGCTCCTTCGCCATCCCCGGCGGCGAGCCGGCCCCGGCCTGGAAGAATGTCGGCGACGATGTGACCGGCTCCATTCCGCACAAGACGACGCCCACGCTCTCCTATGCGCTGGACCAGGAGGACTGGCGGCGCGCCAGCGCGGCGCTCGGCGTCGCGCTCGATCCTCAAGGCGCCGGCGCGACCGTCAATTGGGACAACCCCCAAAGCCATGCGCGCGGCTCCTTCACTCCGGTCGGCCAGCCCTATCCGTCCGACGGCAAGGTCTGCCGCGCCTTTCTGGCGGAAGTCGGGACCAAGGACAAAAACGAGCAGCTCCAGGGCACCGCCTGCCGTGACAAATCGGTCGATTGGGCGCTGATCGACGTGAGGCCCTGGCGCAAGGCCTAGAGCGCATTCCGATCGAACGGAATCGTTCGGTCGATCAGAATTCGCTCAGCTGGAGCGTATTTGATTCAATCGGATCGGATAGCGCTCCAGACATCCGACCTGCGGCGCATCCTTGCGCGCGGCGGCCTCTTCTCCCAAATAGACATGTCGGACATGAGCGTCCGCGCCGCACGAGGCGGACGCCACGATGGGCTTTTGAAGAAAATGCGCGATCCATATGACGTCCTGGGCGTCGCCAAGACGGCGAGCGCCCCCGAGATCAAAAAGGCGTTTCGCAGTCTCGCGAAAAAATATCACCCGGACCAGAACAAGAACGACCCCAAGGCGAAGGAGAAATTCGCCGAGGCCAATTCCGCCTATGAGATTCTCGGCGACGAGAAGAAAAAGGCGCAATTCGACCGCGGCGAGATCGACGCCGAAGGCAAGCCGCGCTTCACCGGCTTCGAGGGTTTCGGCGCGGGACCGGGCGGCGGCTATCGCGGACAGCGCGGCCCCGGCGGCCCTGGCGGGGCCGAGCATTTCGAATTTCATTTCGGCGGCGACGCTCCGGGCGGCGGCCGCGCCGGCTTCGACCCCTCGGATATCTTCGCCGATCTCTTCGGCGCCGGAGGCGGCGCCCGCCGCGGAGCCCGCGCGCCGCGCCGCGGCGAGGATGTCGCGCTGCAAGTGACGATCTCGCTGGCCGAGGCGGTGAAGGGCGGCAGCACGCGCGTCTTTCTGCCCACCGGCCGCACGCTCGACGTGAATATTCCGGTCGGCATAGAGGACGGCAAGCAGATCCGCCTACGCGGCCAGGGCCACGCCGCCCCGCCCGGCGGCGAGCCCGGCGACGCCATCGTCACCGTGAAGGTCGCGCCGGACCCACTGTTCACGATTGCCGGCCGCGATCTGAAGCTCGACCTGCCGATCGCCTTCTACGAGGCGGTTCTCGGCGCCAAAGTCGCGGCGCCGACTCTCTCCGGCCAGGTGGAGCTCACCGTTCCGGCGGGCTCCAATGGCGGCCGCGTGCTGCGCCTGCGCGGCAAGGGCCTGCCCGCCGCAGATGGCAAGCCGGCCGGCGACCTCTATGTGACGCTGCGGGTCGTGCTGCCCGAAGCCGCGGATGCGGAGCTCGAAGCCTTCGCGCAGAAATGGCGCACGGCCAAGCCCTATGATCCGCGCAAGGGCATGTGAGAGAGGGAAAACCGGGGGCCGCTACGCCCCAGCCTTCCCCGCGCAGGCGAGCGCGAAGGCCCATTCCAGCGCCACTTCCTCCAGCCGCTCGAAACGGCCCGAGGCGCCGGCGTGGCCGGCTTCCATATTGGTGCGCAGCAGAACGGGACCGCCGCCGGCCATGCGCTCACGCAGGCGCGCCACCCATTTCAGCGGCTCCCAATAGGTCACGCGCGGATCGGTGAGGCCGGCGAGAGCGAGAATCGCCGGATAGGTCTTCGCGCCCACATTGTCATAGGGCGAGTAGGAGGCGAGCCGATCATAGGCCGTGACGTCGGCGATCGGATTGCCCCATTCCTCCCATTCTGGCGGCGTCAGCGGCAGGTCGTCGCGCAGCATGGTGCTCAGCACGTCGACGAAAGGAACGCCGGCGATGATTCCCGAAAACAGCTCCGGCGCCTGATTGGCGATGGCGCCCATCAGCATGCCGCCGGCGCTGGCGCCTTGCGCGACGATTCCGCCTTCGCTCGCATAGCCCGTCGCGACGAGATGGCGCGCCGCGGTGATGAAGTCGGAGAATGTGTTGGGCTTGTGCTCGAGCTTACCGTTCTCGTACCAGCTCCAGCCCTTGTCCGTGCCGCCGCGCGTATGGGCGAGCGCATAGACGAAGCCGCGATCGACCAGCGACAGCGCATGAGGATCGAAGCTCGCCGACAGCGGATGCCCATAGGCGCCGTAGCCGTAGAGCAGAGTCGACGCGCCGGCGCCGGGCGTGAAATCGGCGCGATGCAGCAGAGTGACCGGAACCTCCGCGCCATCGGCGGCGCGCGCGAAGAAGCGGCGCGTCACATAATTTTTCGGATCATGACCGGACGGAATTTCCTCGCGCTTCAGCAGAGCGCGGGCGCGCGTGCGCATGTCGTAATCATAGGTCTCCTCCGGCGTCGTCATGGAGGAATAGGTGAAGCGCAGCGTGTCCGTGTCGAATTCGAGGCCGGGCAGAAGATAGAGCGCGTAAGCTTCCTCATCGAAGGCGATGGCGTGCTCCTCGCCGCCCTCCAGCGCGCGAATGAGAATGCGCGGCAGGCCATTGGCGCGCTCCACCCAGACGAGATGACGCGCATAGACAGTGCCGACGACGATGAGCCGTCCCGCCACATGTGGCACGACGGGCCGCCAATCGGCGCGCGTCATGGTGGTCAGAGGCGCGCGAAAAATCGCGAAATCCTCGGCGCCGTCGGCGTTGGAACGGATGTAGAGATCATCGCCATGCGGCTCGACGTCATAGCGCAATTTGGGCTCGCGCTTCGCGACGAGACGCGGCTTTATGTCTTTGTCGCGCAGATCGACGAGATGGCATTCGCTGGCGTCATGGCCGCAAATGGAGACGATGGCGAAGCGCCCGCAGCGGCTGCGATCGAGCGAGACGAACCAGGCGGGATCGAGCTCCTCGACGATCAGCGCATCCGCGCTCGGATCGGCGTTGATATCATGGCGGAAGACTTGCGCCGTGCGGTGATTGTCGTCGACGCGCACATAATAGAAGCTCTTGGAATCGGCGCTCCAGACGAGCGAGCCGTCCGTATGCGGGACGACGTCCTCGCGGTCCTTTCCGTCGGAGAGCGCTCGCGTGCGGATCGAATAATATTCCGAGCCCTTGTCGTCGACGCTCCAGGCGAGCTGCGCATGGTCGGGCGAATGATCGATCTCGCCTATGTCGAAGAAATGCGCCTCGCCGGCTTCCTCATCGCCGTCGAAGAGGATCGTCTCCGCGCCGCCGTCGCGCTTCGTGCGGCAATAGAGCGCATGCTCGCCGCCCTCGCGATAGCGCTCGAAATAGGCGAAGGCGCCGTCCGGCCAGGGCGGCTCGCTGTCGTCTTCCTTGATGCGGCCGCGCAGCTCCGCCTGCAGCGTCTCGCGGAGCTTGCCCAGCGGGGCGAGGACTTGCCCGCAATAGGCGTTCTCGGCCCGCACCAGCGCCGCTATGTCCTCCGGCAGCGTCGCCGGGTCGCTCAGCACGTCGCGCCAATTCTCGGCCGCGAGCCAGGCGTAAGGGTCGTCGAGGACCCGGCCATGGGTCACGCGCCGGCTCTCCCGCTTCTCGGCGGTCGGCGGAGTCGCGCCGGAAAGGGCGAAGGCGGTGGGCCGGTCGACGGATGCCGCCATTTTGTGTCTCCTCGCTGGTGGCGCGCCCCGAAGGCTCGCAAAGCCTCGGAAGCCCGTGAATAGAATTGGGGCGCTTCGATGTCTCGACTTCCTGCGCCGTGGCTGATAGGCATAGCGCGCGACGCAGGCTCCGGCGAGGGGCCGCGCCGCTCTTGCCTTCGCTTTCGGCCGTCGCGCCGGGAGCGGACAAAAAATGCCTGGGCGCAAACCCGGGCGTGGTGGAAACATCGGTTGGGGCAATGAGCAACGCGACGCTCGACGGCAAATCCATTTCTTCCGAAGACGCCTACGAAAAAGCGGCCGAAATCCTGCAAGCCGCGAATTTCCCCCTCGTCGCCGGTCTCGGCGCCGATGTGGCGGGAGCCCAGGCCGCGATCCTGCTGGCCGAGCGGCTGAGAGGCGCTTTCGATCATCTCGCCTCGCGCGATTCGCTGGCCGACCTCGAGGTCGTCCGCTCGGCGGGGATTTTCGTGACGACGCCAAACGAGGCGCGCGTGCGCGCCGACCTCGTGCTGCTGGTCGGCCCCGGACTGACGGGCTATTGGCCGGCGATCTTCGATCGCCTGGCGCTCGACAAGGACACCGTCCACGGCGGCAAGACCGCGCGCCGCGTGATCTGGGTCGGCCCCAAGCGGGGTGAGGCCAAGATCGAGGGCGTCGAGGTCGAGACCATTCCGGCGACCGAGGCCGAGCTTCCCGGCGTGCTGGCGGCGCTGCGCGCGCGCGTCGGCGGACGGCCCGTGGCGCTTCCGCCGGCCGCGGCCAAGAAGCTCGACGCTGCGGCCGAGGCGCTGAAATCGGCGCGATTCGGCGTCGCCGTCTGGTCGGCGGCCGGGCTCGATTCGCTGATGGTGGAAATGCTGCAGGGCATGATCACCGAGCTCAACGCCACGACGCGCTTCACCGGCGTGCCGATCGGCGGAAGGGGGAACGCCACCGGCGTGCTGCAGACCTCCGCCTGGATGACCGGCTTTCCGCCGCGCACGGGCTTCGGCCGCGGCTATCCCGAGCACGACACTTGGCGCTTCGAGGCCAGCCGGCTCGTCGAGAGCGGCGAGGCCGACGCCGCGCTGTGGATTTCCGCCTATAGCGGCGAGGCGCCGCCGTGGGAGGAGGTCGATATTCCGCTGATAACGCTGGGACCGCCGGGCTCAGCGCCCAAGCATGGGCTGTTCATCGCCGTCGGCGAGCCGGGCGTGAATTACGACGCGGTGGAATTCGCGCAGGAGACCAGCTCCATGGTGCTGCGGCGGGCGAGCGCGCCGGCCGAGCTGCCGACGGTCGCCGAGGCGATCGCCGCCATCAGCGCCAAATTTTCGGAGGATTTGCCGTGCTGATCCGTCTGCGCGGCGGTCATGTCGTCGATCCCGCGACGGGCGTCGACGGCGTCGCCGACGTCTATTTCGAGGATGGGCGGATCGTCGCTCCGCCGCAGGGCCGCGAGCCGGATGAGGATTATGACGTCTCCGGCCATATCGTCATGGCCGGCGCGATCGACATCCACTCCCATATCGCCGGCGGCAATGTGAATTCGGCGCGGCTGCTGCTGCCCGAGATGCATCGCTCGATCCGCGCGCGCCTCGATGGAACGCCGCTCGCGACCGCCAAATGGTCGACCTTCGAGACCGGCCGCCTCTATGCGCAAATGGGCTTCACCACTGTGGTCGAGCCCGCCGTCGCGCCGCACCACGCGCTGCAATCGCATTTGGAGCTCGGCGACGTTCCGATCATCGACAAGGGCGCGCTGACCGTTCTCGGCAATGACGACTTTCTGCTCGCCGCGCTGCGCGAGCGGGAGAGCGAGACCGCCATCGCCGATTATGTCGCGCAGACCGTCGAGGCGACGGGCACGCTCGGCCTCAAATGCATCAATCCGGGCGGGGCGGACGCGTTCAAGCAGAATATGCGCGCCTTCGGCCTCGACGAGATCGTGCCCTTCTATGGCGTGACCTCGCGGCAGATCTTCAAATCGCTGCAAAAGGCGACGCAGACGGTCGGCATTCCGCATCCGCTGCATCTGCACATGAACAATCTCGGCATCGCCGGCAATATCGACACGGCGCTCGCGACGATCGACGCCGCCGAGGGCCTGCCGATGCATCTCGCCCATGTGCAATTCTACGCCTATGGCCTCGAGGGCAAGAACGCCTTCTCCTCCGCGGCCCCCGCGCTCGCCGCCAAGATCAACGCCAATAAGAACATCACCGTCGACGTCGGCGCCGTGATGTTCGGCGACACGGTGACCATCTCCTCCGACGTGCTGCGCCAGTTCAACAGCCTGTCGGGCGCGATCCCGAAGAAGGGCGTCATCTTCGACGGCGACGCCAATGGCGGCGGCGTCGTGCCCTACGCCTATCGTATCTCCAATTATTACAATGCCATACAATGGGCGGCGGGCCTCGAGCTGTTCCTGCTGATCGAGGATCCGCTGCAGGTCTTCTTCACCACCGACCATCCCAATGGCGGGCCGTTCACAACCTATCCCGAGCTGTTCGCGCTGCTGATGAGCGCGGAGCTGCGCGCGCAATGGATGGAGCGCCTGCCGGCCGATGTGCTGGAGATGACGTCGCTCCCGTCGATCAAGCGCGAATATACGCTCCATGAGATCGCGCTCATGAGCCGGGCCGGACCGGCGCGCCTCTATGGCTTTGCCGATCGCGGCCGTCTCGGCGAAGGTGCCGTCGCCGATATCGCCGTCTATAAGCCGCAGAAAGACAAGGCGGGCATGTTCCGCAACGCCGCCTATGTGTTCAAGGACGGCGAGAATGTCGTGCGCGACGGCGTCGTGACGCGCTACAGCAAGGGCAAGACGCTGCGCGTGCGCCCCGGCTACGACCGCGCGATCGAGAAGCGTCTCGACGCCTATTACGACGAGCTCTATGGCCTCTCGCGCTCGATCTTCGACGTGCCCGAGGCGGCGCTCGCCGGCCGAAGCGTCTATGCGGAGGTCGCATGCCGCAATTGATTCGCCATTGGGAGCACGCGTCATGCTGACCCGTCTCTACGGCGGCCATGTCGTCGACCCGGTCAATAATGTCGATGGCGTCGGCGACCTCTATTTCGAGGACGGCCGCATCGTCGCGCCGCCCGCAGGCCGCACGCCGGACGTCGAGCATGACGTCTCCGGCCATATCGTCATGGCCGGCGCCATAGACATCCACTCGCATATCGCCGGCGGCGGCGTGAACACCGCGCGCCTGCTGCTGCCGGAGGCGCATCGCGCGCATCGGCCGCGGCCCGCCAACACGCCGCTGTCGACGGCCGGCTGGTCCACCTTCGAGACCGGCCGCCTCTATGCGCAAATGGGCTACACGACGGTCATCGAGCCGGCAGTCTCGCCCCATCACGCGCTGCACGCCCATCTCGAGCTCGCCGATATTCCGATCATCGACAAGGGCTTCCTGACGGTGCTCGGCAATGAGGATTTCCTCCTCTCCGCCTTCCGCGACGGCGCGACTCAGGATTCGGTGGTCGATTATATCGGCGCCACGCTCGAGGCGACGCGCGCGATCGGCGTCAAATGCGTGAACGCCGGCGGCGTCGACGCCTTCAAGCAGAATATCCGCCATTTCTCGCTCGACGATGTGGTGCCGGAATATGGCCTCTCCTCGCGCGAGATTTTCCAGACCTTGCAGCGGGCGGTGAACGCCACCAAGATCCGCCATCCGCTGCATCTGCACATGAATAATCTCGGGCTGCCCGGCAATGTCGAGACGGCGCTGGCGACGATCGACTCCTCGCAGGGCCTGCCGCTGCATCTCGCCCATGTGCAATTCTACGCCTATGGCACAGAGGGCAAGAACGGCTTCTCCTCGGCGGCGGCGCGATTCGCCGAGAAGATCAACGCCAATAAGAATGTCACCGTCGACGTCGGTCAGGTGATGTTCGCCGACATCGTCACGATCTCTTCCGATGTGATGAAGCAGTTCAACAGCCTGCCCGGCGGGCGGCCGAAGAAGGGCGTCATCTTCGACGGCGACTCCAACGGTCTCGGCGTGGTGCCCTATTCCTACCGCGTGTCGGACTTCTTCAATGCGGTGCAATGGGCGGCGGGCCTCGAGCTGTTCCTGCTGGTCGATGATCCGATGCAGGTGTTCTTCACCACCGATCATCCCAATGGCGCGCCCTTCACCACCTATCCAGAAGTCTTCGCTCTGCTGATGAGCGCCGACAAGCGCGCGCAATATTGCTCGCGCCTGCCGGCCGATGTGCTGGAGCTGACCAATCTTCCGGCGCTGAAGCGCGAATATTCCTTCTATGAGATCGCGACCATGACCCGCGCGGCGCCGCGCAAGCTCTATGGCTTCGAGGATCGCGGCCAATTGGGCGCGGGCTCGGTCGCCGATATTGCGGTCTACAAGCCGCAGAAGGACAAAGCGGCGATGTTCCGCAGCGCCGCCTATGTCTTCAAGGATGGCAATCTCGTCGTGCGCGACGGCAAAGTCTCGCATTACACCAAGGGAAGGACGCTGCGCGTGCGGCCCGAATACGATCGCAAGATCAACAGTCGCCTCGACAAATATTACGACGGCCTCTATGGCCTGCCGCGCTCGCTGTTCGAGGTGCAGGATGCGGCGCTCCCCAATGCGGACGCCTTCGCGGAGGTCCCATGCCGCAGCTGATCCGCAAGGGAATTCGCATCGACGAGAGCTTCGCCGAGGCCTTTCCGATGACCGGCTCCGGCGTGGTCGTCACCGCGCCGACCCGCAAATGGGCCATGCAGGCCGCCACCACAATGACCGGCTACGCGACTTCGGTCATCGGCTGCGACTGCGAGGCCGGCATTGACCGCGAGCTTTCGCCGCGCGAGACGCCGGACGGACGTCCCGGCGTGCGCGTGCTGCTCTTCGGCTTCTCGCCCAAGAGCGTCGAGAAGGCGCTGGTCAATCGCATCGGCCAATGCGTGCTGACCTGTCCCGGCTCGGCCGTCTTCTCCGCCTTCGATGGCGAGGCGAAGATCAAGGTCGGCGACTCCATGCGCCAATTCGGCGACAAATGGCAGATTTCCAAGGCGATCGACGGCCGCCGCTATTGGCGCGTGCCGGTGATGGACGGCGAGTTCCTGGTGGAATCGGCCGTCGGCCTCACCAAGAAATCGGTCGGCGGCGGCAATCTGCTCATCATGGGCGAGGATTGGGCCAAGACGATGCGCGCCACGGAGGCCGCCGTGGAGGCCGTCCACAATACGCCCGACGCCATCGCGCCTTTCCCCGGCGGCGTGGTGCGCTCCGGCTCCAAGGTCGGCTCGAAATATAAGGGCATGGGCGCCTCGACCAATGACGCCTATTGTCCGACGCTGCGCGGCGCGACCAATAGCGCGCTCGACGCCGACATCGGCTGCGTGCTGGAGATCGTCATCGACGGATTGACCAGCGAGGCGGTCGCGGCGGGGATGCGCGCCGGCTTGAAGGCGATCATCGCGCTCGGCCCCAAGAATGGCGCCAAGCGCGTCGGCGCCGGCAATTACGGCGGGAAACTCGGCCCCTTCCACTATCATTTGAAGGATCTCGTGTAAGTGAAGCCGCTTCTCTTCACGCTGAAAGCCGAGCCCGACCAGCGGCTCGACCTCTCGCCCCTGACGCCCGATCGGCTCGTCGGCCGCTCGGCGAAGGAAATCGAGTCCCTCTCCATCGGCACGACGCGCGAGAGCGTGACGGTCGGCGACATCTTCAAGGTCAAGCTCGGCGACGCGACCTCGGTGCGCTTCGACGGCGGCTCCGATCGCTTCGATCTTCTCGGCGCCAAGCTGCTGCCGGGCTTCGAGATTCATGTCGAGGGCGATGTCGGCGCGCAGCTCGGCCGCGCGGCCAAGGGCGGGACCATCACGGTCGCCGGCGACGCCGGCCCCTATGTCGCCTCGCAATCCGCGGGCGCGAATATCGATATTTACGGCGACGCTGGGGATTTCCTGGGCGCGCCGCTGGCGGGCGAGATTCCCGGCATGTCGGGCGGGCGCGTCATCGTGCGCGGCAGCGTCGGCGCGCGTTGCGGAGATCGGCTGCGCCGCGGCATCATCATCGTCGAGGGCGATGCGGGCGAGGATTTGGGCGCTAGAGCCATCGCCGGCACCATCATCGTGCTGGGGACGGCGGAGGGCGAGCGCATCGGCTATCTCAACAAGCGCGCATCCATCGTGCTCTCCGAGCAGCGCGAGCTCGGACCGACTTACGTGGATTGCGGCGCGCATAATCTCGGCTTCGCCAAGCTCTTCGCCAAATCGCTGGCGGCAGAGAGCCGCGGCGCCTCGCGCCTGCTCTCCGGCCGACTGCAGCGCTTCGCCGGCGACACGGCGGTGTTCGGCAAGGGCGAGGTGCTGCTGCCGGCGTGAGCCATGCGTAGCAGCATCCAAAGCGCCGACATCGAACCATCAGCCGCCCGACGCGCGCTCGCGCCCTTGCGCTGCGTGTTGCGTTCGGCCTTCTTCCAGCCCGGACGCGAGCGTCGCGAGCAGCGCCCGCGCCGCGGCAATGTTCTCGACCTGCATTTTCGCCGATAGAGCGTCCATCCACTCGGCTTGCAGCTTCATCACCTCTCGATACGCCGCCGCGCCCTGCGGCGTAGGGCCGAGCAGCTTGGCGCGCGCGTGCTTCGGATTGGGGCTGTAGAGCGCAAAACCCTCCCGCGCCAGCTCATCGCCCAAGCGCTGGACGCCCTGTCGGCTCTGCGACAGGCGGCGGCCGATTTCCGCTATGGTCGTCGCTCGGTGGACGATGACGCCCATGACCTGCCAACGGGCGGCGGTCATGCCAAAGGGCGCGGTGAGCCTATTGCCGAACTCCGTCAGGCGGCCCGCGGTCAGCAATATCTCCCATACGAGCCCGCTCAGGGCTTCGCCGCGTGAAGTCGGCATGATCGATCCTCCCTGAACAGCCTGGATATTGACAATATACTGTCAAAATGCAAAAAGACAGTATGTTGTCAATGGAGAGCGCCATGACTCCGGCGGAGCTCGTCGAAGGCCTGTATGAGGATTGTCTGAATAAACGCCAGCTCGACCGGCTTGCCGAATATCTCGCCGCGGAATTCATCGGCGCCAATGGCGAAAGCGGCCCCGAGGGCTTCCGGCGGACGATCGAGCGCATAGTCTCTGCGTTTCCCGACCTCCGATTCGAGATCGAGGATTTGTTCGCGGCCGACGAAAAAGTGTGCTTGCGATGGCGTTTTCAGGCGGCACAGCTCGGGCCGCTGGCCGGCGTCGCTCCTTCCGGCAAAACCGTCGTTCAAGAGGGGATCGCCATCTATCACGCCGCCGGCGGCAAGCTCTCCCGAGCATGGCTGCAGGTCGATCGATTGGGCGTCTTGCAGCAGATCGGAGCGGTGACGCTTTGACCGCGCCCGCCGCCGCCGGCCTCATATGGGAGGATTGCCCGATCGCAGCCCGCGCCGGGCCGCCGCGGCGAACGACCTTCCTCTCGAAACTTCCATAGGTTGCGGCGACGTCGGGAAGATTTGACGACACGCCGTCTCAAATTGCCGAATTGCGTGGGGCAGAGCTTCATGCTAGTCAATCGCCTAGCTCAAACCTGCCGGCTCATGCGGCCAAGCGCAAAGCAGCGAGAAGCGGGATGAGACATTCGCCTCGAAAGGGCGATTTCTTCGAACGGAGGAGATGAACATGGCCTGGACCGCCCCGGTGATCGTCGAAGTCTGCGTCGGCATGGAAATCACCAGCTACGAATCCGCCGAAATCTGAACGGATTTCGTGCTCGCCGCTTCTCTCGTGAAGCGGCCGAATTCAGCGAGCCGGTAGGAAGACCGCTCTCCTAACGGAGGCGACCTTCTTACCGGCTCGTAATTTTTTGGTGCGCCATCGCCTGAGGCGGTCGGGCGCTGCACGCTCCCGCCCTACGCCATAATGCGCGAACGCTCGCGTCGGCGCCTCTCGCGCGACGCATGCGACCTCTTCGCACGCGACCTCTCCTCATGCGCGATCTCGACAATCGCACGCCGCCGGCGTTACGCTCGCAGTGAGACGGCCGAGCTTTTCATCGCGCCATCGCATCGAAGTGAGAAAAGACACGACCGGCCCGCGGCGGGCGCCGGCGTCGTCGAGGAGGCCACATATGAATATGATCGTCCGCAATCTCGTCGGATCGCAGGATGCGTCCGTCCGCTCGGCAGCCTATCGCACCATCTGGCGCTGGCATTTCTATGCGGGACTGTTCTGCCTGCCCTTCGTCGTCGTGCTGTCGCTCAGCGGCGCGGTCTATCTCTTCAAGCCGCAAATCGACGCCTGGCTCGACCGGCCCTACGACCATATGGCGCTGAATGGCGCGCCGCAATCGCTCGACGCGCAAGTGGCGGCGGCGCAGGCCGCTCTGCCCGACGCGCGGCTGACCGCGCTCGAGCTGCGCGCCGATCCGGCCGACGCCGCCCGCGTGACCTTCATGACCGGGCGCCGCGGCTCCGAGGATTTCGCGATCCAGCGCGTGCTGGTGCGTCCCGACACGCTGGAAATTCTCGCGGTTCAGGACGACAAATACCGCCCGTCGCGGCTCGCCGGCGCCATTCATGGCGATCTGCTGCTGGGGACGCCCGGCCATGTGCTGCTGGAGCTCGCCGGCGCCTGGGCCATCATCATGATCGTCAGCGGCCTCTATCTCTGGTGGCCGCGCGACGCGAAAGGTCTGGCCGGCGTCGCCTATCCACGCCTCGCCGAGGGCGGCCGAATTTTCTGGCGCGACCTCCACGCCGTCACCGGCCTGTGGGTGTCGTTTTTCGCTCTGTTCCTGCTCGTCACGGCGCTGCCCTGGACATTGGTCTGGGGCGAGAGCTTCCGCTATGTGCGCAATATCGGCGAGACGATGCTCGTCCATCCCGATTGGACGACGGGGCCCGCAGACGCGCGGGAGCAGCGCAAGGAGCAGTTCCAGCAAGCCGCGCCCGCGCCGAGCGAACATGCGGAGCACCATGCGCATCACGCCGCCGCCGGCGCCGCGGCGACGCGCGTCGGTTTCGATCGAATCGCGCCGATCGCGGCCGGGCTCGGCCTCGCCGAGCCGGTGATGATCTCGCCGCCAGGACCGGAGGGCGCCGCTTGGAAGGTCCAATCGCGAACGCAGAACCGCCCGCTGCGCAGGACGATCGAATTCGACCCGGCGAGCTTCGAGCAATTGCGCGAGACGGGCTTCGCCACGTCTCCGCTCATCGACCGCATCTTCGGAATCGGCGTCGCCGCGCATGAGGGGCAGCTGTTCGGCTGGCTCAATCAGCTGCTCGGCTTGCTGACTGTCGTCGCCTATCTGCTGCTCGTGGTCTCTTCCGTCGTTTTATGGTGGCGGCGGCGCCCGCGCGGCGCCCTGGGCGCGCCGCCGGCCTTCTCGCCCGAGCCGCGCCTCGCACCTTTCATGCTGAGCCTCATCCTCGCCCTCGGCCTCTTCCTGCCGACGCTCGGCCTGTCTCTCCTCGCCGTGCTCGCGGCGGAAACGGTCATCCGCCGCGCTTTTCCGGGCGCGAGCCGCTGGCTCGGATTGCGCCCGATCGGCGCTGCGCGCAACCCTAGCTGCGAGGTATGATTTCATGAGAGCCGGCCTTGCCGGCTCTCATAAATCGATACAGGATGCGCCCGCCGGAGCCCCAGCTCCCACTACGAGAAACGGCGGACCATCATGACTTCCACCATTAAAATTTCCGCGCTGGTCGGATTTGCGGCCGCGGGATTGTGCGTCGCCGCGACCGCTGTCGCGGCCGGCGCCGACGCCGCGCTCCTTTCCGACGCCAAGCGCATTTTCGCGCCTCTGCCGGCCGCGCCGAGCGCCAAAACGGATCAGGCCGAGCTCGGCCGACGGCTGTTCTTCGAGACCAGAGTTTCCGCCGACGGCAATGTGAGCTGCTCGCACTGCCATCTTCCGGACAAGCAGGGCTCGGACGGATTGCCCAAATCCTTCGGCGTGTTCGGCAAGATCAACCCCCGCAATGCGCCGACGATCTTCAACGCCGCACTCCAATTCAAGGCGCATTGGCGCGGCGATCGCGAGACGATCGAGGAGCAGGCCGAAAAATCGCCGACCGGCGCGGTGAGCTTCGGCAATCCCGATTTCGCGACGGTGATCGCCAAGCTGAAATCCATCCCCGGCTATACGGAGGCCTTCGCCAAGGCCTTCCCCGGCGAGGCGGACCCGGTGACGCAGAAAAACTGGGGCAAGGCGCTCGGCGTCTATGAACGCACGCTGCCGCAGCCGACGCGCTTCGACGCCTTTCTGAATGGCGACGCCAAGGCGCTGACCCCGGCCGAGCAGGCGGGATTGCGCAAATTCATCGATATCGGCTGCGTCGGCTGTCACGACGGCGTCGGCATAGGCGGAGACAAATTCGCCAAATTCGGTGTCGTCGAGGATTATTGGAAGGAGACCGGCTCCAAAGACCCGGACAAGGGCCGCGCCGATGTGACCAAGAATGACGCGGACTTCTATGTCTTCAAAGTCCCGAGCCTGCGCAATGTGGCCAAGACCGGCCCCTATTTCCACGACGGCTCGGTGGCCGAGCTGCCGCAGGCCGTGCGCGTGATGGCCAAGGTCCAATTGGGCGCCGATCTCTCCGACAAGGATGTCGCGGCGATCACCGCTTTCCTCGGCGCGCTGACGCAGCCCGTGCCGGCGCATTATTCCGCGCTCACGCCCTTCCCGGACGACGCGGCAAAAAAATAACGATACGAAAGCCCTCGAAAAAAAGCAGCGGCCCCGAATTTCGGGACCGCCTTTTTGGTTCTCAGCCTTCTTCGTCCGTGTCGATGTCGCCGTCGATGAGGCCGGCGACGTCGTCGTCTTCCTCTTCCTCATTCTCGAGGAAGGTGTCGTCCTCCTCGGCCGCATCGTCGATTTCGACATCCTCGTCCACGTCGATCGCCTCGGCCTTGTTCTCGCTGGCCTCGACCTCGTCGAGAGAAACGATCTCGGCGTCCTTCTCGCCCTCGGCCGCCTCATCGGGATCGGCATGGCGCGCGGCGATTCGCGACGTCACGACATGGAAAATCGCTCCGCACTTCGGGCAGACGACGGGGTCCTTGTTCAGATCGAAGAATTTGACGCCACAAGACTGACATTGGCGCTTGGCGCCGAGTTCGGGTTTGGCCACGGTCCTTGCATCCTCGAGATAGAGCGGCGTGGGACCGCCCGTGGGGAACTTTGGTCGGGCGCTCGGTTAGTTTGCCCTTGCCCGGCTGTCAAATGAGAAATGGAACGCGAGCCTGTCAAGCGGCTCGCGCCGAAAAGCCCTGGTTTGCACGGCGAATCGCCGAAAACCATGTATTTTGCGCCGCGCCGGCCGCTCGAGAGCCATTGCCAAGCGCGGCGCGACTTGGCATATCTGCTCCGTCGCGGGTGTAGCTCAATGGTAGAGCAGCAGCCTTCCAAGCTGAATACGAGGGTTCGATTCCCTTCACCCGCTCCAGCTTTTGCTCCGCAGCTCATCGCCCATTCTTCTGCGGCGTGCGCATCGCCGCCAGCAGCGCCTCGCCCAGCGCGCCTGCGCCCTTTTGCGGCTCCGGCTGACGCATCTGGCGCGGGCTCGGGCCGCCGGCCTCGCGGCGCTGACCGCCCGACGGCGCCTGGCGCTGATCGGGCGTGTCGTCGAGCCGCATGGTGAGCGAGATGCGCTTGCGCGGCGCGTCGATCTCCAGCACCTTCACCTTGACGATATCACCGGGCTTGGCCGCCTGCCGTGGGTCCTTGATGAAGGTCTTGGACATTGCGGAGATGTGGACGAGCCCGTCCTGATGCACGCCAATATCCACAAAGGCGCCGAAGGCCGCGACATTGGTGACGACGCCCTCGAGAATCATGCCGGGCTTCAGGTCCGAAATCTTCTCCACGCCCTCCTGGAAGGTCGCGGTCTTGAACGCCGGGCGCGGATCGCGGCCGGGCTTTTCCAGCTCGGCGAAAATGTCGGTGACGGTCGGCAGGCCGAAACTCTCGTCGACGAATTGCTTAGGGCTCAGCTTGCGCAGCTCCGTCGCATTGCCGATGAGCTGCTTTATGTCGGTCTTGGCCGCCGCGATGATGCGCCGCACCACCGGATAGGCCTCCGGATGCACGCCGGAACGATCGAGCGGATCGTCGCCGTCGACGATGCGCAGAAAGCCCGCGCTCTGCTCGAAGGCCTTCGGCCCGAGACGCGGCACTTTCTTCAAGCTTTCGCGCGTGCGGAAAGGACCATTGGCGTCGCGATGCGCGACGATATTGGAGGCCAGCAATTCGCCGACGCCCGACACGCGCGCCAAGAGCGGCGCCGAGGCGGTGTTGACGTCGACGCCGACGGCGTTCACGCAATCCTCGACGACGGCGTCGAGCGAGTGGGAGAGCTTCACCTCGGAAACATCGTGCTGATATTGGCCGACGCCGATCGCTTTCGGCTCGATCTTCACCAGCTCGGCGAGCGGGTCTTGCAGGCGGCGCGCGATGGAGGCGGCGCCGCGCAGCGTCACATCGAGATCGGGCAATTCGCGCGCGGCATATTCCGACGCGGAATAGACGGACGCGCCCGCCTCCGAGACGACGATTTTGGTGAGCTTCAGCTCCGGGAATTTGGAGATCAATTCGCCGGCGAGCTTGTCGGTCTCGCGCGAGGCCGTGCCATTGCCGATGGCGATGAGTTCTATCGCGTGCTCGCGCGCGAGCTTGGCGAGAATGGAGAGGGATTCGTCCCAGCGGCGCTGCGGCTCGTGCGGATAAATGGCCGTCGTCGCGACGATCTTGCCGGTCTTGTCGATGACGGCGACTTTCACGCCGGTGCGAAAGCCCGGATCGAGGCCGAGCGTCGCGCGCGCGCCGGCGGGCGCGGCGAGCAGAAGATCGCGCAAATTGGCGGCGAAGACGCGAATGGCTTCATCTTCCGCGAAGCGCCACAGACGCGTGCGCAGATCGACGGAAAGATGCAATTCGATCTTGGTGCGCCAGGCCCAGCGCACAGTGTCGAGCAGCCAGCGATCGCCCGGACGGCCGCGATCGGCGATGGCGAAACGCTGCGCGATCTGGCCCTCATAGCCGACGGCGCCTTCGCTCGGCTCGGGGAGCATTTCGAGATCGAGCATCTCCTCCTTCTCGCCGCGGAACATCGCCAATATGCGATGCGAGGGAAGCTTTACCAGCGGCTCGGAGAAATCGAAATAATCGGAGAATTTCGCGCCCGCCGTCTCCTTGCCCGCGCGCAGTTTCGATTTCATCAGGCCCTGCGTCCAGAAGGTCTCGCGCAAGCGGCCGATGAGATCGGCGTCTTCGGCGAAACGCTCGACGAGAATGGCGCGCGCGCCCTCGAGCGCGGCGGTCGCATCGGCGACATTCTTCTCGGCGTTCACGAAAGGCTCGGCCTGCGTCTTCGGCTCGCGCTCGGGATGGCCGAGCAGAGCTTCGGCGAGCGGCGCCAGGCCGGCCTCGATCGCGATCTGCGCCTTGGTGCGACGCTTGGGCTTATAGGGAAGATAAATATCCTCGAGCCGCGCTTTATTATCGGCGTCCATGATCGTGGCGCGCAGCGCGTCGTCGAGCTTTCCCTGCGCTTCGATCGAATCGAGAATGGCTTTGCGGCGATCCTCGAGCTCGCGCAAATAGCGCAGGCGCTCATCGAGATGGCGCAATTGCGTGTCGTCGAGCTGGCCGGTCGCCTCTTTACGATAGCGCGCGATAAAGGGCACTGTCGAACCTTGATCGAGCAGAGCGACGGCCGCCTCCACCTGCCAGGGTTTCGCGGAGAGCTCCGTGCTGATTCGTTCGACGATCGACGCCATGCGCAATCCTTGCCGTCGGTTGATGGGACCGCGTTTCTAGCGTTCGGCGGCGCGCCAAGTCAAAAGCGAAATATCGACGGCGAAATTCTGTGGACATCCCCTTCGATTCATTTGCGCGAATCGGGGAGATGCGGATGGTCCGGCCAGCAGCTTCGCTGTTCGATCTCGAGCCGCGCGTTCGTCGCCGCGCCGAGCCAGGCCGGAACCTTTTCGAGGCGCGCGAGATAATTGGTCGGAAAATTTTGCGGATCGGTCTTGCGCCAGCCGGTGAGCAGGTCGCAATCCGATATTGCGAAGGCCGGCGCGACCAGCGCGCGTTTGATCTCCATCCCAGGCGTGGTCGCGGAGACGATCACGATGATCGATATTGCGCTGGCGAGAATTCCGCCGTCGCGCGGCGTCGCTACGGCGATGCGGACGAAAGCGAAGGCCAGCACGAAGAGCGCCGGCATGGAGGCGCGCATCGCGAGATCATTGTTGGGGCCGAAATAATAGAAGGGCAGCGCCAGCAGAACGACGACCGCCGCGCCGATCAATGCGCGATCGCTTTTCGCGATTGCGTCGCGCGCGGCGACGAGGATCGCCACATGCGGAATCTCGACGAGAATGAAGGCGGGATAGAGCAGCGCGAATCCCGGAAGCGCCACGAGCCAGCCGTGCTTGACCGATTCCGCGTCGATCGTCAGATAGAGCGCGACCGGCAGAAAAGCGAGACCCGCCATGACCGCCGCTATGTTGCGCGACGAGAAGAGCGCAGGTCCGAGACGCAGCGCGCAAAAGCCGATGAGCGGCGCGGCGCCCACGGCGGCGAGCGGCGACCACAGCAGCGACGCTGCGAAGAGAATGGCGACGATGGAAAGATCGATCTCGCCGCGCGCCAGCAGCAGCAGCAGCAGAGCCGCCCACCAGCCCGGCAGCGCATGATTGGGCACCCAGAATAGTTGCGTGACATGCGAGGAATATTGGATCGACGAATTCCACCATTCGAGATGGTCCGACAGATCGAGCCCGTTTCGTAGAAGCTGCGGCGCGATGTCGAGGCCGCTGAACAGGATGAACAGCGCGAGAAAGAGCGCCGCGCGCACGCCGGCGAGCTTCACGACGACATAGAGACAAACGCCGAGCAGCAGCGCATTTTGCGCCAGCATGGCGATATGCGCGCCGACGAGCCCGGCGTAATGTCCGATCATGGCGGGGAGGAGATACATGCCGAGCGGCGCGCGCAGCAGATAGTCCTGCCCCTCATAGCGATAGAAGAGCGGAAAGCCTTCGCGCGTCAGATCGGCGAGAACGGCGTCGCGCACCAGCCAATCGAGATTGGCGTAGAAGAGATGCGTCTCGCCGCCGAGCAGCAGCAGAGCAACGGCGAGCGCGAGACAGGCGGCGAGGGTTTTGGCGTCGATCGGCGCAGCGAGCAGGCTGTTCTGCTTCGGCCGAAAGGAGAAGAGCAGAAAGGCGCCATGCGCGCAGCCGACGAGAATGGACGCGGCGGCGGCGGCGCGAAAGCCGAAGGCGAGCGCGGCGTTAGAGAGGAGGAAGACGAGAACGCCGAGCTGCAAGAGCAGCAGATTGCGCAAAGGCGCGCGCGGCGCCGCTCGCGCGGGGGCTTCGTCTTTCGCTTGCAGAGTCGTCGTGGTCATGTCGGCTCAAAAGTTGAGGCGCTCGCGCTCGAACACGACGGGCTTGCGCCGCACCTGTGAATGAATGGCGAGAATATATTCGGCGAGCACGCCTATGGAAAAAAGCTGCACGCCGCCGAAGAAGAAGACGGCGACGATGATCGTCATCACGCCGGGCGGCGCCAGCTGGCGGAAGAAGATCAACCCCAGCGCGAGGCTGACGAAAGCGTAAGCGAGCGCGAGCGCCGCTATGCCGAAACCGAGAAACAGCAGCAGGCGCAAAGGCGCCGGCGTGAAGGTGACGAGCCCGTTGAGGCCCTGGTCGACGAGGCGCGGCAGATTGTTGGAGGTGACGCCGCGGCGGCGCTCGACCCAGCGATAGGGAACGCCGACGGCGGTGAAGCCGCATTCGAAAGTCATCATGCGCATGAAGGGGTAGGAATCGTCTATGCTACGCATCGCCTCGACGACCTTGCGATCGACGAGCTGAAAATCGCCGACGCCGGGCGGCAGCGTGAATTCGGAGAGGCCGGTGAGCATTCGGTAATAGAGGCCGCGCGCCATGCGCATGACGGCGCCCTCCTCGCGAATTTTTCGAACGCCATAGACGATCTCGTTTCCCGCCTCCCAGAGCTGCACGAATTGCGGCAGCAGCTCGGGCGGATCTTGCAGATCGGCGGGCAGGAACAGCAGAACGGCGTCGCCGCCCGCCGCCATCACGCCGTTGAAATTGGAGCGCATCGGCCCGAAATTGCGGGCGTTGAAAATCACCTTCACGCAAGGGTCCGCCGCGGCGATCTCGCGCAGAATTTCGGCGCTGCGATCCTTGGAGGCGTTGTCGCAGAACACATGCTCGCGGCGATACTCCTTCAGCTCGCCGGCGAAGAGCGCCGCGACGCGCGCATGGCATTCGCGAATATTGAGCTCTTCATTATAGCAGGGCGTGACGATGGAGATGGTTTTCATGCGCCGCCGCCTCCGGCGCGGAAGACGAAGTCGCGATTGAGCAGATAGGAGAGCGTCGCGAGCACCGGCGTCAGCGCCGCCTGAGCAAGGGCCGCATCTGCGCCAAAATGCTCGAGCGCGCGCAGGGCGAGCGCGTCGACGATGAAGAGCGCGGCATAGACGGCGATGAAGCGGCCGAGAAAGCGCGAATCGCTGGAGCCGAAGACGAGGCGGCCGATCGAGAGAAAGTTGAACAGCGCGCCGAGCGCGGTGGAGACGCCGGCCGCGACGATCGAGTCGAGCGTGGCGCGCCAGACGAAATAGAAGATCGCATAGCCGAAAGCCGTGTTCAGCAGGCCGACGACGAAGAATCGCAGCGCCCTTGGGCTCGGCGCGAGAGCGAGCGCCGCCGCGCTCAGCCGGAAGTCACGCTTGTTCTCGGTCAATTCGCTGGTCCGTTCGCTCGGCGTCGCTGCCGCGGCGAATCATGGCTTACGAAAGGTTAACGCTCGGCTTACGCCATCTGCGCCGCGATTCGAATATTGACAAGAGCGCGCGCCGGAGTCCGCCTCGCGCCTGCGGCGACCGGCGGGCCGCATATGCTGCAAAAGGCGAGATTTGGCAGCCATAGTGTTTGCGACGCGCGAAAGGGCCCATATCTCGAGAGAACAGAGCGTGATTCGCAGAGAGTCAGCGATTCGGCCGCGATTCGTTCGGCCCCTGTTCGAAACGTAAAATAGCGGCATCTTCGGCGTATCAATTCGGAACGATCGCGGCTATCGATTCGGGGCGCGGACGCGCTCGATGGCTCTTGGCGTCATTCCCGACACTCGGGCGACGCCGAACGATCCGAGACTGCCCGCCGGCCGGCGCTCAGGTGACGCGGGCCGGCAGGTGAAATATAACGCGGAGCCATGAGCCCGATGCTCACCGCCAAGAATCGCAACAAGAAGCCGGGCGTGCGACCGTCGACCGCCGGCGTCTCCGCGGTTCTGGGGCCGACCAACACCGGCAAGACTCACCACGCCATAGAGCGAATGCTCTCCTTTCCGACGGGCATGATCGGCCTGCCGCTGCGTCTCCTGGCGCGAGAGGTCTACACGCGAGTCGCCGAGCGGGTGGGGACGGAGAATGTCGCGCTCGTCACCGGCGAGGAGAAGATCAAGCCGCGCGCGCCCAGCTATTGGATCTCGACCGTCGAGGCCATGCCGCGCGATCTCGACGTGGATTTCGTCGCCGTGGACGAAATTCAGCTCGCCGCCGACCTCGACCGCGGCCATGTCTTCACCGATCGCCTGCTGCATTGGCGCGGCCGTGTGGAGACGCTGCTGATCGGCGCGGAAACCATGCGCTCCTTGATCGAGCGGCTGCTGCCGGGCGTTCCCATCTTCACGCGGCCGCGGCTGTCGCATCTCGCCTTCGCCGGCGAGCGCAAGCTGGCGCGGCTGCCGCCGCGCAGCGCCATCGTCGCCTTCTCGGCCGAGGATGTCTACGCCATCGCCGAATGGATCAAGCGTCAGCGCGGCGGCGCAGCGGTGGTGCTGGGCGCGCTGTCGCCGCGCACGCGCAACGCCCAGGTCGATCTGTTCCAGAATGGCGACGTCGATTACATCATCGCCACCGACGCCATAGGCATGGGCCTCAATCTCGATGTCGACCACATCGCCTTCGCCGCCGACCGCAAGTTCGACGGCTGGCGCCATCGCCGATTGACCGCGGCGGAAATGGGGCAGATCGCCGGCCGCGCCGGCCGCAACATGAATGACGGGACCTTCGGCAGCACCGGCCGCTGCCCGCCCTTCGACGAGCAGACGGTCGAGGCGCTGGAGAATCATTGGTTCGATCCGCTGGTCGCGCTGCAATGGCGCAATGGCGATCTCGATTTCGATTCGATCGAGGCGCTGATCGCCTCGCTGGAGCGCGCCTCCCCCGACGAATGCCTGCTGCGGGCGCGGACCGCCGAGGATCAGATGGTGCTCGAGGTCGCCGCGCGCGACGAGACTGTGCAGCGCAACACGAAAACAATTGCAGATATTATGAGACTCTGGGATGTGTGCCAGATTCCAGATTATCGCAAGACCTCGCCGGCCGCCCATGCGGAGCTGGCGCTCGCCGTCCATGGCTTTGTGGTGCGCCGCGGATTGATCCCAGGCGATTGGTTCGCAAAGCAAATCGCCGCCGTGGACCGCATCGACGGCGACATTCACACACTGTCCGCACGGCTCGCCCAGGTGCGGACCTGGACCTTTATCGCCAATCGTTCCGGCTGGCTCGAGAATCCAGAGCATTGGCAGAGCGTCGCGCGTCAGGTAGAGGACAGTCTGTCCGACGCGCTGCACGAACGCCTCACGCAGCGTTTCGTCGATCGCCGCACCAGCGTGCTGATGCGCCGCCTGAGAGAGAACGCGATGCTCGAAGCCGAAATCACTACTGCCGGCGACGTTATGGTCGAAGGTCAGCATGTCGGACAGTTGCAGGGATTTCGTTTCACGGCCGACCCACAGGCCACGGGCGAAGCGGCGAAGGCGCTGAACGCCGCCGCGCAGCGAGCCCTCGCCGGCGAGATAGAGGCGCGCGCCGCCCGCGTGTTCGACGCGGTGGACGACGCTTTTCTGCTCGGCAATGACGGGACCATTCGCTGGCTCGGCGAGCCTGTCGGCAAGATCGCGCCCGGCGCCGCCGTGCTGACCCCGGTGGTTCGCCTGCTGGCCGACGAGCAATTGACCGGCACGGCGCTGGAGAAAGTGCAGCAGCGCCTCGATCTGTGGCTGGCCCAGCATATAAAGAAGCTGCTCGGCGCGCTGGAGGAGCTGGAAAAGGGCGAGGGGCTCGAGGGCGTTTCCCGCGGCGTCGCCTTTCAGCTCGCCGAGGAGCTCGGTGTATTGGAGCGCAGCCGCGTCGCGCGCGATATCAAGACGCTCTCCCAGGAGGACCGCGCCGCCCTGCGCAAGAAGGGCGTGCGCTTCGGCGCCTATCACCTCTATCTGCCGCAGCTGTTGAAGCCGGCGCCGCGCTCGCTCGCCGCTCTGCTTTGGGGCTTGAAGCATGGCGGGCTCGACAATCTCAAGGGCCTAGAGGAGGTGCCGCATCTCGCCGCCTCCGGCCGCACCTCCTTCGCCGCCGATCCGGCGATCTCCAAGGGCTTCTATCGCGCCGCCGGCTTCCGCGTCTGTGGCGAGCGCGTGGTGCGCGTCGATATATTGGAGCGCCTCGCCGATCTCATCCGCCCGGCGAGCGCCTATCGTCCCGGCGTGACGGCCGGCGATCCGCCGCCCGGCGCCGCCGATGGCGAGGGTTTCGTCGTCACAGTGGCGATGACCTCGCTCACCGGCTGCGCGGGCGAGGCCTTCGCCTCCATTCTGCGCTCGCTCGGCTATCAATCGGCCGAGCGTCAGGGACCGGCGATCACCGTGCCGCTGCTGGCCAAAGCGGCGACCGAGCCGCTCGCGCCGGTTCTGGCCGCCGCCGAGGAGAGCGAATCGGCCGAGGCGGACGCCATCGTCCAGCCGCCGCAGGAGGAGCCCGCGCCCGTCGCCGAAGAGCCGGCCGCGGAAGCCGCCGCGCCGCAAGAGCCGGAGGAGGCCGCGGCGCAAGAGCCAGAGGCCGCGGCGCCCGAGGCGGAGGCCGCGGCCGCGAGCGCCGAGGCGGAAGCCACGGAGTCTGCCGCCGCCGAGCCGGTTTCGACCGAGCCGGCGCCGATCGAGGTTTGGACCTTGCAGCGCCATGTTCCGCAGGCGCCGCGCCGACGTCCCGGCGGCGCCCCGGGGCAGGAAGAGGGCGGCCGCCCGGCGCGACCCGCCGGCGAACGCCCCCGCGGCCCGCGGCCTGCCCAAGCCGGCGGCCGTCGTTCGGAGCCGGGCGAGAGCGCGCAGGCCGAGCACCGGCCCCGCCCGGACGCCCGCAAGGAGAGCGGCTTTCGCTCCAGCGGCAAGCCTCGCGGAGATCATCCGCGCGGCGATAATCCGCGTGGGGACCGGCCGCCGCGAGACGACCGCCGCCGTGGCAATGGCGGCTATTCCGCGCCGGAACGGCGGGAAAAGGAGCGGCTTCCCGACCCCGACTCGCCCTTCGCCAAGCTGTTGGCGCTCAAGGCCGAGCTCGAAAAAAAGGGCAAGAGCTGAAATTTCGCCTCAAATGACTGGTGATGTCGAACCTGCGCCGTAGCAGCCGCGGGATGGCTCGGGGCGTAGCGTCGGCTTGTCAAATCCGGGGCGTTCGGCCTATTGCTGACATCAGCTTTGGAGCGCTGGCGCGAGCCGGCGCTATCGGGCCTCGCCGTCCCCGAACTGCGGGCCGCGGGCGAGATTTTGTCCGCGGCCACCGTCTCGCGAGCTGCACGGCGTTGGACAAAGGCCTTCCACCGAAAGGCGAGACATGACAAAGATACTGCCGGTCATCATGTGCGGCGGGGCGGGCACGCGCGTATGGCCCGAATCGCGGGAAACTCTCCCGAAACAATTCATTCCGCTCGTCGGCGAGCGCTCGACCTTCCAGACGACCATCGCGACGCTGGCGGATGCGGCTTTCGACAGGCCGGTCGTCATTTCCAACGCCGATTATCGCTTTCTCGTCACCGATCAACTCGCGGCCATCGGCGCCGCCGCCGATATCGTGCTCGAGCCCATGCGCCGCGATTCGGCCGCCGCCGTCGCCGTCGCCGCCGGAATCGCCGCGCGCCGCTCGCCGCAACAAATCGTCGTCGTGCTCGCCGCCGATCATGTCGTGCGCGATCCGCAGGGCCTCGTCGCGCTCTGCAAGAAGGCCGCTGCGGCCGCCGCCGACGGCCATATCGTCACGCTCGGCGTCAAGCCCGACAATCCGGCCACCGGCTATGGCTATATTCGCCCCGGCGAGCGCATCGCCGGCGACGTCGCCGAGCTCGAAGCCTTCGTCGAAAAGCCCGATCGCGAGACCGCGCAGCGCTATATCGACGCCGGCTATTTGTGGAACAGCGGCAATTTCATCTTCCGCGCCGATGTGATGCAGGAAGAGATCGCGCATTTCGAGCCGGCGATTTTCGAGGCCGCCGAAAAGGCGATCGACGCCGGCCGCCGCGATCTCGATTTTCTGGTGCTGGACGCCGAAGCTTTCGCGCGCGCGCCGAAGACCTCCATCGATTACGCCGTGATGGAGAAGACGCGCAAGGCCGCGGTGATCGAGGCCGACATCGGCTGGTCGGACGTCGGCAATTGGCGCGCCGTATGGGAGCTGACCGAGCGCGACGCGCAGGGCAAT